>JAXIYC010000034.1:0-16387 GCA_036304725.1 Collinsella sp.
CCTTCTCTTTTGCTGGAACGATATATCTATACAAGGTTGTGAGCGGAAAACAAAAATACGTCGATTGCTACCCGACAAACGGGTCTGGAATTGCATTCACCGGCATTTCGGGGCAGATTGATACACATGTACGAAAGGGAACCTATGTGGTGCGTTGGGTTGGAGCTGCTGCAGGCCCGATATGGATTGCGGTCTTGCGACCCGATGTCCAAATAGGTTTCTCTCTCTAAACGGGAAGTTGCTCATGGACGCCATATATGACGGAGATGACTGGGTCGATCATTATACTTGGCACCTGGTCGGCTCGAACGACAATGGGGATGTGGTGTTTGATGGACTATGTCCAAAGCATCTCCACCCTTTTGTCTCGTCGTTAATTGAGAGTTCCGCTCGTGTTGCCCCCTACAGCTCGGCATCGCTTCATGATACGGACGTTTTGAAGATCATAAGGGAATCAATTGACGAGGGCACGATGAGCGGCCCGCTGTTTTCTCGGCTTGTGGGGCTAGATGAGATTGGCTCGAAACGACTGCTTGCGGGCGAAAAAGTGGAACTCACTTATCGGTCGATGATTTCAATCCTGCGGCTAGCCGATGTTCTTCGCAAATAAATGAGGCTTATAGGACAAAATGTGTGTCTACTTTAGGGGCATCGGCGCAGGTCGATGCCCCTTTTTCAGCCGTTTAAATTCCGTGCCCGCTTTTAACGACTCGGACAGAATGTGTGTCCGGTTGCCTATCGTTCCCTCGGGTGCTTTACCTAATATATCGCCCCGTGCGGACACGATTCCCGCTCACGACACGGCGGCAGCAAATATCACAAAGTCGCAGGTAGACGGTTCAACAGGATTCGATTTACGGGGCGATTGAACCTGGGATGGTTTGGATGTTCGTGACACCCCTTTTCCGTGTCTTAAAACGCATCTGGTGAGGTTGATTTTTCGGCCTTGACCTGCGTGGCGGCACTTTTTGGTGCTTTGGATGTGCCCTTAAGCAGTGCTTGCATCTACCAGCGCGTGAAACATTTCGACGGTAATTCGTGAAACAAATTGCGGAACTATCGCTCCAACGGGTGTGCCGCCGCTCAACGCGAGCGGTCAGCTTGGCCCCGCAAACGGCTACTCGCTCTTCATGGCCATACAGATGGCCACCTCCTGCTGGATGCGATCGAGATCGAGCGGCAGCGCAACCGGATGATGCGTCAGACGATGGGATTTCGACATGCAGTTGTTGATGCGCACAACGGAGATCTTGTTGCCGTGATGCGCAGTCCCGATGATGCCTATGACTACTGCGACTATTTTGCCACGGTTCGTCGGGACGCTACTGTTTTCGATTTGTGGGCTGAGATTTAAAACATCTCGCCTGTTTCAATGCGTTTTTTTGGGGTTTATAACTGTTCGCTTTTTCGGTTGTGTCGCAGTTCACTAGTTCATTCATTACGTTCTTCGTATCGTCTGTAAATCAGTTATGCCGCGGTTACACGGCTCTGTTGTTGCGTTTTGTCGTAATTCAGCAATGACATAGCCGGAGCTCGCCCGCAAGTGTCGTACGCTGCCGTACAAAACTGCGTTTCGGCCGTCCGCGTACTGCCAAGGCTCTGCCCTAGTACCCGGCGCCTGCGGCGGTTGTTCATATCTGAACTGCGACACAACCGAACAAAGCAATTACGACACTACGTAACTGTGTAATTACCGAACTGCGCGATAACGACAAAACTGAAAAACGTAACTGTTGAATTGCAGAACAATGAGCTAACGCCGCGAGTGCCGGGTGCTAGGGCAGAGCCCTAGCGTGCGCCGCTTGCGGCGGTACGCTGCCGGGCATTCTGTACGGCAGCGTACGACTCTTGCGGACAGATTTCAGGACCGAATAGTCCGATGTTCAATAGTTCTGTTATTACGTGGTTACATAGTGCGGCTATTCCGCTTTGTCGTTATTGCGTTATGTCACATTGTCGATATTACGTAGTTCGGTTTTTCACTTTTTACGCCGTTCACTTATTCATTTGTTACATAGTGCCGCTATTCCGTGGCGTCACTTTTATGCCCACCGCGTGCGTATTCGACGGTGTGGGCGGCGTCTCCGAACACCTCGACTGCTGCCGCCACGAATTGCGGTGTGGTGCGCCTCGGGATATAGAAAGTTTTGTTGCCGAACACGATTGCGATCCAAGCGTTACGGTAGATGAATTGATATGCCGCCTCTCTTGAGCGCTTACCGCAGTATTCCTCTGCAATCTCGTCGATCTGCCAGAGATGGCCGAAGCCGACGATATATTCGGCGATGTACGCGCTCGTCTTGATTCGCACGCGCCGCGGGCGGCGGTATGGAGCATAGCTGCTTTTCCCGGGGTCCGCTTTAACGGGCACGGAATATACCTCGGCTCGAGCCTTTTCAGCGACCACGCGCCGTGCATCATCGAGGCTATAACGCTTGCACAGGCGCTCGCCGTCGTCGGTCGAGCACTTCACGGTGATTGACTTGATATGCGGCGCCAGATACTTGTACATCCATGCTCGCGACGCGCCGAACTCCCACCGCAGATCTTCAATACTCAAGAACTCATCCATCTTTTGACCTCGATTTTCTGCCGATAAACGAGAAATCCCGCAAGAGACGCATACTTGTACCCCCATCGTAAATGTGTGTACAAATCTGCCGCCGATCCGGGCGGTTCGGCGCTTGCCAGGGCTCCGCCCTCGGACCGGGAGAAGGGCACTCGCACGCCTTGTTATTACGATAACGGACAAGGGCGAAAAGGAGCCGGTTTTCAAATTATTACGATAAAAGACACAGGTACGGCGGCGTGCGCGGTGGTGCCTGCGGGAGATTATTACGATAACGGACGCAGCGGCAAACCCTGAATCGCGCCCCTGAGACGGTGCAAAATGGCCGTGTGAGGCCATTTTTCACGCCAGCTTCGTTCGACGTCAGACATTCAAGATGTCAGACGTCGAACCTGCGTCAAAGACGCAGATGGGGCTACTAGTTGCCTACGATCGCTCGCGAAGCTCGCCTGTTCGTGCGTGAATGTCTGACAACTCCGTCAGACATTGTCGGACATTTGATTGTTCGACAAATGCGCACGTGGTCGCGTTCGCAAAGATTGCTGAACGGTCGATGGGTGCGTTGAGACCGGAGCAAACGGCGGATGCCAGAAAAATGGCCTCACAGAATCGCACCCATGGTTGATAAAATTGACCGCCCGGGCGCAAATACCCGGGCGGTCAATTCATCCCCTCGTTCGCGATCCTGTTGGGTTTTGGGGCTTTGACATGTTGTTGACGGATGGATCAGCCGTACAGCTTGATCTCCCGGGATTCCATGTGGTCGTCCCCCCAATAAGACGTCCCTGATGTAGCTCTGCGGCAGGAACTCGACGGGCAGCACTGGGTCGTCGACGTGGCCGTGTACTGGGAGTAGGCGTGGCCTTTGGACATAGCGTAGCCGCCTGCCGGCGGTCGGACTGCCACTGAAGCCAAAAGCTCAAGCGCGCGCATTAAAATCATGGATATATCGCTTGATGGACTTTTGACCAAGCATGAACATCGCAGGTAAATCCATGTACCAATAATTGGTACATGGATTTACCTGCGGTTTGTTGAAAACTCTGACATGCGCTGCCGACTTCATTAAAATCGATTGCCAATCAAGTCTTCCTATATATGCGAGCCCTGAGAAACTGCGCTGTGAACCTGAGACCGCTATCGATCGGCCCGGTGCACCGGGCCGCTGTCCTCGAGCCGGCATCAGCTTGCCGGCCTCAAAACGTATGCGGGAACCGCGGTACCGTCAGAAAATGCAGGAGGAAATTTGACGGTCCCGTTAATAGATTTTGTGACAAGGGCATGACAGGGGGACAGGTCATTCGCCAGGTTTCTGGCAGACGATATGAGCGGGACATGGAAAATGGAAGCCCCTCCTGTATGCATATCCGCTGGTAAGGCCTGGCCCGGTTTTCACCATCGCACGCGGTGACCGAGCACCCATCCAACGCCCAAGTCAAAATACTCAGTACACTGAGTGATTTCACTCACTATACTGAGTATTTTCTCAATTTGCTCAGGCTAGTTAAACAGCGGCACCTTATCGAGCAGAAAATCCTCCACGGTGCACGCCCCGGCCGCCGCTCCTCCCACGACGATCCGCTTGGCTCGCGGATACTTTTTTAGGAGCGTCGACATGCCGCTCTGGCCGGACTCTCCACCGCTTTTGACCTCGATGGCGCTCAGTGCATCATCCCTTCGCAGCACAAAGTCGACCTCTTTGACGCCTTCACGCCACCACATAACCTCAAAACCCTCTTCCGGCGCGCGCGCAAGCAGTCGTGCACCCACTGCCGATTCCACCAAATGACCCCGCCGCGCCGAATCCTCCAGCCATTCTGCACGGCCCTTATCGCCGAGCGCCGTCATAAACGCCGTGTCATAAACCATGAGCCGCGGGGTGCTTCGGCGCTTTGCGAGCTCCTTGTCACTGAACTTGGGGATCGCCGTAACCAAACCGGCCTTGCCCAGCAGGTCCAAATACCCGGCGACCGTGACCGTGTTACCGGCATCCTGCAGCTGGCCTACCATTTTTGAATACGAAAGCTCCTGTCCCGAATAGCTCGCCGCGAGCCAAAAGAGCGCGCGCATCAGCGCCGGTTTGCGGATATTCTCCAACGAGAGAACATCGCGCGAAATCGCCGGCTCGACGATCGCATCTCGGATATAGTTTCGCCAACGGGCGTCATCGGAAACCAGCGGCGCCGCACCCGGATATCCGCCGTGATAGAGATAGTCTTCAAAAGAAAAGTCAAAGGCCTCGCTGCACTCGCGATAGGACCAATGCGGCGACCGAATGAGCTCGTAACGGCCCATAAGGGATTCTTCCAAGCCCTTATGCAGCAGCAGCGACGACGATCCGGTCAACATGACCTTGAGCGGCGTCCCCTCCCGGCGATCCCGGTCGTACAATCCCTTGACGACCGTGGACCAACTCTGCACCTTTTGAATCTCATCAACAACGAAAACGGCCGGGGCCTTACCTCCAGACGTGAGGTTTCTTGCCTGTTGCCACTCGATTTGCAGCCAGCTGGCATCGGGATTCACAACATCGTCCGCATTGACCACGTGACAGGGCATGTCTACATGGTGCAACGCCTGCACGAACATGGTCGACTTTCCCGTTTGGCGGGGCCCGATTATAAATTGCATCAACGGATTATTCGTTTCCCGCATCCTCTGGGCTATCACGGCAACTTGATGGCGCTCAAACATGTCAATCTACCTCCTTGTTTCTTAAATACTCAGTATACTGAGTAAAATCACTCAGTATACTGAGTATTTTTTGAACCGGGAGATCGAACCCGCCAACTTAACTCCCTTCACCAGCGGGTTGTCGCCGCCCCTCCGCGAGTCGAGTTTCTGGTCCTTCGTGCTCACTCGATATATAAAAACTGCCATAGCCATATCGAAAAACCGGTATAGCCGGTCCCATCATCGAACCATCGCGAACTGATACGCATCTTATTGCTCATATTCAAGGCCCCGACGTCTCAAAAGGTATGCCGCGCGGCACCCGAAAACCGAACCCTCGATGCCGTGGACGGCGAGTGCCAAAACCCAGTGCCAAAACCTCCCCTTGCATTCCCATGAGAAAATCAAAAGACAAGGCAGGAGGCTGAAAATGACCAGATACGGATACGCTCGCGTGAGCACGAAGGATCAGAAGCTAGACAGGCAAATCGAGGCGTTGGTCAACGCCGGTGTGCCCTATGGCCATATCTACAAAGACAAGGTCACGGGTGCCAAGGACGGTGACCGAACTCAGCAGAAGCGTCTGTTCAAGAAGATGAAGGCCGGCGATGAAGTGGTAGTCGAGTCCTGGGAGCGCCTAACCAGATCGACCAGGCAATTGCTGAACTACGACCTTATGTTCCGAAATCTCGGCGTGAAGCTAACCTCTTTGAAACAGCCGGTCGACCTCGATACCGCCTTCGGCCGATTCGTTCTCGGTACCCACGCCTGTACAGCCGAGCTTGAGCGCGATCTGATCAAGCAGCGCCAGGCCGAGGGCATCGCCGTCAAACGGAGCCGCGGTGGCAACGTCGGGGGCCGCCCGCGCATCGCGGACGTCAAGGCCGACGCCGCCGTGAAGCTCTACCTCGCCCGTGAGACGCCAATTCCCGACATCTGCGCCGCAACAGGTATCTCGAAATCGACCCTGTACCGCGTGCTCCGCGAGCGCGGATTGGTGGGCGTCAGAAGATAAATCCGAGTGCGCTACTATATAAGAGTGCGGTATTTCTCCAACTGAAACCCTGCGTGAACGCATGACTTGAGACGCCTTTTTAGAACTCACCGATCGCAGGATGACTACAAATCAACAGCGGCCGTGCATTGTTTCCAGCCGTTTGGCGTGGCGGAGCCATGCCCATTGTTGATTGGAGTGTCGCACGATGACAGACAATCCGAGCGAGAAGAAAATCAGTGAGACATCCGGCGTGAAGGCCGTCCTCGATGAGGCCGCCGAGCGGATCGAGGCGACATGGCGGGAGAAGCTGCTGCGCGAGACTGCCGACCTCAGGACCGAGAACGCACTGCTCATGGCCCAGGTGGATGAATTCAGCCGCAAGCTCGTCGAGGCGAGAGACCAGAACGAAAGACTTGAGGCCGACTGCAATGAGCGGGTCGCCTTTATAGAGGAGAAGTTCGAACTCGATACCGCGAGCCTCGAGCTCGAGAACAACGAGCTCCATGCCGCGAGCGTCAGATATCTCGCCGATGCTCGGGAACTCGACAGGCAGGTCGTCCAGCTCCATGCCGAGGCCGTGGCCATGGTCGATGAGATCGAGCGCCTGCGCGGCGAGCGTGACGCCGCGCTGAAAGCCCAAGCCGAGTTGAACGATGCACTCCTGGCCCAGCGTGACCTGATGGCCGAGGTCGCCGCCCTCAAGGACCGCCTCGCTGCAACCGAACAGCGGGCGGCCGTGGCCGAGGCTAAGGTCGAGGTCATGACCCAGATGAAGGACGAGTAGCCCCGCGCTTCTCCTGTCAGGCTACTGATTTCTAGGAATCTTCTAGAGCGCTTCCAGAAGGTTCCTAGAACCGGGCGTAGCATCTTCGATCGGCACGATGTCTTGGTAGATCAAGCGATGCCCGGCGTCGAGCCATTCGTCACCGTGGTAATGTCCGAAGAACCAGGCGCAGTAATCGAGCCGTCCGTCGAGCTCGCCCAGGAAGGTTTGCAGCGGATCCCCGCGGTACTCACGTCCGCGTTCGCGGCACAGCCCCTCAGCAAGGGCGGCAGGAGCCTCGTGAGTCACAACGTGGTCGACTTTCCAGCCCACGCGGTCGAGCGAAGCGCGGCAGTGCTCCATCTCTTCCTCGCTCGGCATCTCCTCGGGCCACCAGCTCCTCCCCTCCCTGCGATACTGCCTGTCGTTGCTCGCGGCACCGCCCATGGCAAGGACCGTGAGCCCGTCGATGTCGAACACCTCTCCGCGCATCAGGTGCAGCACGTGCGGTCGCACCTCATGGACGAGCCCGCCGTTCCATTCCCGTACCGGCAGATTAGCCAAGGCGTGATGGTTCTCATGGTTGCCGTCTACGAAACACGTGGTCCACGGCTTCGACTCGAACCAGTCGAGCCAGTATTTCTCGGCGTTGGATCCATCCCAGACAAAGCCGAAGTCGCCGGCCACGATCACCACCTCATCGCGCGTCAGGGTCCGGCCCAGCGGCCAAGACTTGGAGGTAAACCGGCTGGACCCGTACTCGGCCCTGCCGTGCACGTCGCCCGTCACATAGACCGTCATCAGTACGCACCCCACGGCAGGAGTTTGTCCCCGAGCCCCACGATCCGGTCATACAGCACCGTGTGCCGTTCGTCCGGATTGCCGTCTCGGTGAAAATGTCCGTAATACCAGCGCTTGTAGTCCAGGCGGTCCTCGAGCTCGTCGAGGAATCCGGTCAACCGGTCCACATCAGGGCGTTCCCAGCCTGGGTCCGGGTAGAGCGTCGGCGAGAGCATGCGCGTGGCGCAGGTATGGGTGATGACGCAGTCGACCTTCCAGCCGACCTCGTCGAGCCTTGCCCGCGCGGTATCGAAATCGCGCTCGTCCGGGAGCTCCTGAGGCCACCAGCTGGAATACGGCACGCGGTATTCCCTGTCCACGCTCGTGGCACCGCCCATGGTGAAGATTGTCGAACCGTCGAGCTCAAAGACCTCGCCGCGCGTCAGGCGCCGAATAGACGAAGTATCCGACAGGCGTTGCGTCAGCCCGCCGTGCCACGGTTCCATGGGGCGTTCCTCCCAGTGGTCGAAGCGCTCGTGGTTGCCGTCGACGAACAGTACCGTGTAGGGGCGCGACTCCAGCCAGGCGATGTCGGCGCATTCCTCGGCAGAGAAATCCCACGGAAAGCCAAAGTCGCCGGCGATGATCAGATAGTCGTCGCTGCCAAGGCTATCCCCAAGCTCCCAGTCGCGGAGCTTTTGCATGTCGAGCCCACCGTGGATGTCGCCCGTCACATAGACCGTCATCGAATCGCCTCTTCCCTCTTGTACGCCGCCAGCTCGCGCTCGACCTGCCTGTCGCCGGTCTCGTTGACCCACCAGGGCCATTTCACCCGGCCGCACGGCTCGTCGACTCCGGCGAACCATTCCCTCAGCCCGTCGAGGCTCACCGGGGAGTGCCCGTTGGCATCGCAACCGACGTCGTAGCGCAGAAGGCCCTGCTTGCGGTTGAACCCGTTGTACGCGCTGCCGCTGCTGTGGATGTGCCCGTGGAGGTGCCACGATCCATGGCTCATGCCCTGCCAGTCGGCCATGGGGTAATGGCACAGGACGATCTTCTGCCCGTCGATCTTGAGCACGCAGATCGGCGGCTCCACGGTGAAGGCGCCAGCGACCGCCGGCTGGGTCCAGTCCTTGTCGTGGTTTCCCGGGACGAGGTGGATGCGCCTGCAGGCGATCCGCTTGCGCAGCCCGTAGGCGTCCTGGGCGGTCATCTTGAATGAGAAATCCCCCAGGATGTAGAGCTCGTCGTCCACGGCAACCCTGCCGTTGATGTTGTCGACGATGGCGTCGTTCATCTGCCAAATCGTCTCCCACGGGCGGTCGGTGAACTTCAGCACGTTCTCATGCCCGAAGTGGGTATCGCTGGTAAACCAGATCATATTTATGTCTCCTTTTATCGCTAAAAAACGTTCTCCTTCGAGGTCAGGAGACGTTTTATGAGCGACATGAGGTGCATATCCCTCATGTTTCAAGCTCCAATCTGCCGGATTTGCCCAACTAAAAGTTTACGCCCACGCGCGAACAGGATTTGATTTTTGAAATATGGACGAATTCCTCGTCAGGAGGGTAAAATGGTGCCGACGGCAGCCCAAGTTGTAGAGAGCTGGGCAGAGCCGTTGCTTAATGAAGTTGGGTCATCGTCTTAGCGACGGTGACCTTTCTTTTTGGGATTCGAGCCCTGCTTGAGTGCCTTGGAAAGGCCGACAAGGGCCGTGAGGAGCGAGACCATGGCGGTCAGGAGCTTCACGAGCTCGGTGAAATCGGTCATGGGCATCACCTCCCATCAAATGGAGGGCTCTGCCCGGCACGAGGGCTGCCGACAGCAAGGACGATTCTATCAGAGCGGCTGACTCCCGCCCGATATTACCATCCCACCGCGCCTGTGCAAAAAAGAGGGCCGCCAAACAGCGACCCTCCAGCGAAAGTGCACGTTATTTAGGACAGTCATATTCTTTGAAAATAATGGCTGTTGTAGAATTACATATAAGAGTCACCCGGAAGGAGCGATCGATGAAAAGCAAACGATTTATCCTGAATGCACTTCTGGTAGTAGCAATATTGACGCTCTTGGTCTTCTCCTACTCATACATGAATCAGCCAAGATTTGGATATGCTTTATACGCTGTTTTTTCCGGCGAAACAACTTACAACACTTACAACACTATAGGCTTCATTGACGCAATCTTTTTCTATGTAGTCGGCCCCGTATCAAGCGAACTGATCGCTTTTGTTGTCAGCTACAACCTGAATCAACAAAGCCAAACTCACTCAGCGACTTCGGCCAAACAAGGAATCAATCTCTTCGCAATAATGATAATTCTGCAAATTGCGACTGTGTTGATTATCGCCCTGACCGCAACAAACGTTTTGAAGTATGAGTTCGGATTCATCGTGAGCTGTCTCATGGCAATTGCCGCGGGTATAGCGGTTTCGTATACGACACCGGCAAAGAAGTAGCTCAACTAACAGGGCCTATTTGGAATCCGAATCATCCATGGAGCCGTCGATGCCGGTTTTGGTGTTGTCCTATAAGCCCCAATCAATTCATACTCCTCATCCTTGCCGAATTGCGAGTATGGCAGAATCGGCACTGGATGGCAGCGCGCTAGGCCGTGTCCGCGGAGTTACCCCCTGTTTTTATCGTAACAGTTGATTCTAGGGACGTTTCACTGTGCCCCTTTTGGCAATTTCCTGTGTCCTTTTTGGAAACTCGAGCGCCTATCTGACCGATGGGAAAGATTTAGCGAATTTAGGTGTACCACTTTGTGTTAGTTTGTATTTTAGACAGTATTTGTGATACGCTTTGTTTCAATCAGTAGTGGTACGATTTCGCTTGTTCAACGAAGGAGGTAATTGTCTATGGCAGTGGCCGAGGAGAAGAAAAGAATCCAGGTTACTCTGCCTCTCGAAATTTGGCGTGATCTCGATGACTACGCGAAGAGTCGCGGTGTAGCTAAGTCGTCTATGGCGGCGATCGCTATCGCCGAGTTTTTGGAGCGTGTTAAAGAGCAAAAATAGATATGAAAAAAGCCCCCTAACCGCCAAGTAAGAAGGGCTTCTTTCATGTTCAAATGTGGCTTTCTGGCCTGTTACCTGCAATCCTAGCACACGTATGCTTCGATTTGGGCCCCTATGTTGAAGTACTACCAAAATACTATGGCATCACTTCGGCTGATGGCTAGATAGCCTCAACGAGAGGCTAGTTTATGGATACCAAAAATTTAAAACCGGATGTGGGCGGTGGCTATCCGTGGGACACGGATAGCCACCCGTCCGGTCCCGCAAACCCGTCTGGAATGGGGACGGCGTTCGATTTCGCGAATCAGGCCGTCACAGATGCCGCCATGGCCAATAGTGAGAGTCACCGCGAGGTACTTCGCCGGGCATCGGATGAATCGTCCCGTGTCGCCCACATGGTGCAGGATATGGTCAGCGAGAAGGTCGCGATCATCAAGCCGCCATGGATGCTCGAGCTCGGTCTGCCTAGGCTCGACACCGATATTATGGGGCGGATTTGGTCGTTCCAGCGCAAGGACGTCTACAAATCAACCTGCTACATCAGCCTTGCCACCATGGCGGCTGACGTCAAGTCGGATCGCTCGAATGTTAAAAAGAGAATCGACAAGCTTGTCGAACTCGGTCTTTTGATTAAGTCGCCGCGCGGGAATAACAAATCGGTTGAGTACCGGCTCGATATGACGGCGATCGCTAAGCGCAGACTCGAAGTCGAGGAGGGCAAGAAAAAGCAACGTGCTGAGAATTCGGCGAAACGCAAAGCTCAGTGGGACGCAAAGCATTCTGCCTAGTTTGAAGGGCTATGGGTTCATACAACCCATAGCCCTATTTCTTTTCCTTACAAACTATGGGTTAAACCAACCTACAGTCTAGCTATGGGTTGGTTTAACCCATAGCTAGACGAAAAATAATTTTATTGATAGGGGGTTAAATAACGGTTCTTCAGCAAGTCTATCGGTTAGGACAACCCATAGACTTGCTCACAGGGATCGCTGATGCTTTTCTGTGACGGTAGATCTATGGGTTGAAAGAACCCATAGAAAATTTAAGCCGCTTTTCTGGCTATGGGTTAATTCAACCCATAGAAAGCGATCGGAAAACGCCAAAAAGTACCGAAATAGTTATTTCAACCCATAGTTTGAGCCTGTGTTAACCTGGGCCAACTTATCAACTATGGGTTGTCTCACGAGACTATGGGTTGAAATAACCCATGCCAACTATGGGTTCATTTAACCCATGCACTATTGGTTGAAATAACCACAACTATGGGTTGAAATAACCACACCTATGGGTTCATACAACCCACCAAGTCTGACTAGAGTGAATTAGATTCACTTAGTCTGAGCTCAAGGGGGAAACAGAGAAATCCACCAGAAAGCATTTAATAATCGAACGATATACAAACAAGAAAAGCCATCGTCCTTGCCCTCCGCTCACTGCGTTCGCTCCGCGTCACTACCGCTCCTTGGCGCTCGCTACGCTCGCCCTCCGGTCGCATACGGCTCCCTGCGCGTCGGCTGCGCCTCCTTGCCCTCCGTTCGGCTATGCCTCACTCCGCGTCGCTTTCGGCTCCTTAGCATGGCCTTCGGCCAAAAGTGTGGGGGCTAACGCCCCAGCTCCCCGACTACGTCGCTGCCAGCCCTCAGCGCCGGCGTCGCCTTCGGCTCCCCGGGCGAACTAATCCCACTTAGTTGCAAGCCCTACAATTCGGCAATGACGCCGAATCCGTTTTCCGGTTGATCTGGATACCGACATTTGGTCAACCTCACTTCAATTACCGGCAGGGAGCTACAGAATCGAAAATAAGACGTCCTATCGGTGAGGTTCGACCGTTTTCTCACTGATAGATAAAACGGGGTCTTAAATCGGCTCTCAGTGGCCAAGGTAAAAGGAAAACGGGCACCTTTCGGTGCCCGTTAACTCAACTAGAACTCTTTTTCGGCCAGATAGCGATCGAAAAGCTCCCGAGCGATATCCGATACGGACTTGTCCTCCTCGAGCGCCACTTGCTTCAAACGTTTTCGGTAACTCTCCGGAACGTACACGGACAGCTGAACAAGCCTCTCAGATGCCCCTTCAGCGCCCTTTTTGGGGCGCCCGGCTTTCCGCACCTGAGGAGCCGGTTTCTGGGGCTCAGATGCGCTTTCAACGATTTTCTGCTGCCTCTCCTCGGCCTTCTCCGCTGCGACGTCGAAGTATGAGGTCGCCTTTTTGAACTTTGCCATTTACAGCACCTCTTCCAGTTCGTTCAGGATGTTTTCAATCGCCTGGGCGGCCTTGCCGTTCTTGGCGATTTCATACACAGGCTTTCCCAGGGCCGCGCCCTGCTTGAAGGCCGCCGCGGTCGGAACGGTGCCTAGCACGGGCAGGTCGTCGGCCTCGAGCAGTTCGAGGAACTGTCTGTCCACGGTCTGGTTGCCGGCGAAGTTGTTGACGATGATTGCGAACGACAAGTCGGGATTGGCCTCGGTGATGACCTTGATCGTTCGCTTCATGGGCTTCAGGCCCAGCGTTCCGGGCTGCACCGGGATAATCGCGATATCCGCATTCTTGGCGTACTCGGCGGTGTCGTCGCTCAAGAATCCGGGTGTGTCGATTACGTTCACGGCGTCCGTGTCGTCGAGCAGCCCTTTTTCGTGGTTTGCGCCGCCCTGTGGGTCTAGGTTGCCGAAACCGACCTTGTGGCCGCGGCGCTCGAGGCCCCAGGCGATCTCGTCGGCGAACGTCGTCTTGCCGACGCCGCCCTTCTGATTGACTAGCAGGATGTTCGTCGCCATGTCCTCCCCTTTCTGAAATAGCATAGTCATATATTAGCACATTAACGTATGACTACATTAAGTAATTCTAAGTCGCAGTTAGAAATATATGAGCATGTTAAGTAATTAGTATAGTACTACGTTACCGTGCTCATGACTGTGGGTTGGTTTAACCTATAGTCATGCTAAGGTTGCCAAAAGGGGCACAAAGGCCAATACGTTTGCGCAGTGCCGGCACAGCGACCTAGCATCGTATGCACCGGCGGAATCATCGCAGGCCTGCAAGGAGAGCATATCCAAGGGCTCGTGGTCGCCGGAGGCCTCGTGATGCAGCACGCGCCGGGCGGCGACTGGAAGCGCGTCGATTGGGATGCACTTGCTGCCTGGCTCGGCAGATACGGTTACAAGGTCGCTGATTGCGAGACGGAGGCCCTTCCGACCGCCGACGCGGCGAGGCGATTACGCGAGTGGGAACGCAAGGGTAAAAACACATCGTCACTGAATCAGTGAGTCAGTATTCTTTAGTGTTAGATGATGGATATTGAAATTAATTAGCGAGATAATGTGCATATCTCATAATGTATGCGTTTCACCATGAGAGAGGGGTCTGTCATGAGCTGGAAACCGAGAAAATGCGTTATCGCCGGTCTCGTGACAACCGGTCCTGGCAGCGGCTTGTTTGCAACTGCAATGACATCGTACCGACTTTTCACTTACATGTTCTAAAAGGCGGTTGCCATGCTGTCGCAAAATCAATCGAGATACTTGGACACAATCGGCTTTATCCTGCTCGCATCACTCTTTGCTAGCGACCTTTTGCTGAAACCGCCCAAGGAACTCGTTTTGCTTGCCATAGACTGCATTTCCGCCCTTTACTTTACGGCAACCCTATTCGTCGGACTAAAGGAGAGGAAAAAAGGCGCAGTCGTTGCATCTGCCGTAGGCGTGATCATAGCCATTGCATCATTCTTTATCTGACACATTGGTGATTTAGGGGCGATATCGTAGGAATACGACCGGGAGAGTCGGGACCATAGGCTCCGGTAAGAACCTTCGCCATGCCCCACGCATCGAGCCCGATGATTTCCCCGCCGGACGCCCTGACGGTCACGGCCTCCGGCGTCCACGGGATCCCGTCGTCCGTGAGGCGGATGGGTGTGACGTTGCCGGCGTCCATCCGCCTCACGACCTCATCCCACTCATCGCACCAGCCCGGCTTGAGCCATTTGATGACGGTCGGACGCGAGACGCCAAGGACGCACGGGCGCGGCTCGAGCTCTAATCCATGAGGTCCCAGCTTGTAATACGTGAACATATGACTACATTAACATGGTCATGTATTAACGAACGTTATATGCTGAGCTGGATCCGCCCGTCTGTTATCTTGGGATCGCGTCGAAAATGTTGGTGTAAGGGTGACGCCCTAGCGCCCGTTTAACGAAGAACGGCCTTCGTCCTAGAATCTGAAATCACCACAACAACAGGTTCTAGGAAAGGACGAAGACCGCTATGGAAATCTTATCAGACCCGACGCCGGACATGCTCGCCATGCCCCGTTTCGACGACGGCGCCATCGACATGCAGGAGCTGCTCAGGCGTCTCGCCGAGCAGGTCGTGAACGCCGTGATGGACGCCGAGGCCGACCAGCTCTGCGGTGGCGGGGCGAACAGCCGAAACGGCTACCGCGAGAGGTCGCTCGCCACCTGCGTCGGCACGCTGACGCTGCGCATCCCCAAGCTGCGCTCCGGCAGCTTCTTCCCCGAGGACGTGCTCGAGCGCTACCAGCGCGTCGACCGCGCGCTCGTGGCCGCCGTGGCCGAGATGTACGCCACGGGCACGAGCACCCGCAAGGTGCAGAGGGTGGCCGAGAAGATGGGCGTCTCCAGGCTCTCGAAGGACCAGGTGAGCGCCATCGCCTCGAGCCTGGACGCAGACATCGAGGACCTGTGCGCAAGGCCGCTCGGCGGCTCGCCGGTGCCCTACGTCTGGCTCGACGCGACCTACGTCAAGTGCCGCCGCGAGGGGCGCGTCGCCTCCACCGCCGTGGTCACCGCCATCGGCTGCGATGCGGGCGGCTGGAGGCGCGTCCTGGGCGTCGACGTGGTCGACACCGAGTCCTACGACTCGTGGCTCGCCTTCCTGCGGGCTATCCGCTCGCGCGGGGCGGCGGGCGTGCGGCTCGTCGTCTCGGACGCCCACCCGGGGCTCGTCCGGGCGCTCGGCGAGGTCTTCCAGGGCGCCGCGTGGCAGCGCTGCGCGGTCCACCTCATGCGCGACTGCATGCGCGAGGCCGGCTCCTGGCAGCTCAGGCGCCGCGTGGGCAGGATCGTGTCGCAGGTGTTCCGCGGGCGCGACGCCGCCACCGTGACGGCCATGTACCACGCGGCGTGCGACATGCTGGAGGGGTGCTGCCCCAGGGCGGCGGCGGTGCTGGAGGAGGCCGAGCCCGACGCGCTGGCCTACCTCGACTTCCCGCCGACCCACTGGAAGCGCCTGCGCACCAACAACGTGCAGGAGAGGACCAGCCGGGAGATAAAGCGCAGGTCGCGCGTCGTGCAGGTGTTCCCCTCCACGGGCTCGCTGGTGCGGCTCGCGGGCGCGGTCATGTGCGAGCAGGACGAGATATGGCAGGAGTCCAGGTACTTCTCGGAGGTGAGGATGAACGAGCTCTACGATGACGGTCGCACTCGGGGAATCGACGGTCCCGTCGAGTGGGCGCGGCTTGAGGCGGAGGCCAGGAAGATGCTCGAGTCCGGCCTCGAGCTTGCGGACAGGGTCGAGGCGGCATAGGATATCAACCGTATTCCAGATTCCAGGACGCCGGGCCGACTC
>JAXIYC010000035.1:0-25269 GCA_036304725.1 Collinsella sp.
GGGCGAGGACGAGAACCGCAAGCTCGACGAGCGCGTCCGCGCCTTCCTCAACCGCGGCGTGACCGGCGACACCGACATCAACATCATCGACACCGCCGAGTTCGCGATCCCCGGCCTTGACGACGAGTTCCGCGTCATCGTGTCTCCGTGGATCCTCTCCTCGCTGATCACCGATCGCCTTGCCGCTTACTACGAGACGGTCACCAAGCACAACCTCAACTACCGTCGTTACTATCACCAGTTCGACTACTAATCGGTGACAAATAAGCTACTGATCAAGAAGCACCCTGCCCGGGCGCATGCGTCCGGGCATTTTTATGCCGAAATTCGCAAGAAAGGGGAATCGAATGAGGCAGTTTATCGTTGCATCCCATGCCCATTTTGCGTCTGGAATCGTCGAGAGCATTGGGCTGCTTTCCGGCGAGCGCGAAAACGTCCATGCGCTCTCTATGTATGTCGACGGAAACGAGGACCTGACCAAGGAGGCCGCAGCGATTCTGGACGGCTTTGCCGCGGACGATGAGGTCGTTGTTTGCACCGACCTCTTTGGCGGCAGTGTCAACAACGAGTTCACCAAGATCGTCCAGACGCGTCCCAACACGCACCTCGTGACCAATATGAACCTGCCGCTCCTTATTCAGCTGCTGTTCGTGCCCGAATCTACCCCGATCGATGAGGCCATTCGCCAGATCGTCGAGGCGGACGACACCAAGGTCAAGTACGTCAACGACCTGCTGGGGCAGGCCGAACTCGATGAGTTTTAACCACTGGGGAGCACATCATGATTCAGATGATTCGTGTAGATTATCGACTGCTTCACGGCCAGGTTGCCGTTAGCTGGACCTCGGCTCTGGGTGCCGACTGCATCCTGCTGGTGAGCGACACGGTCCTCAATGACAAGCTTCGTCTGCAGGCCCTGTCCCTTGCAAAGCCGGAGGGCTGCAAGGTCGTTGTCAAAAACACCGAGGACGCCGTCAAGGCGCTCCAGAGCGGTGTGACCGACAAGTACAAGCTCTTCGTGGTTTGCGAGACGATCCAGCAGGCCGGTGCCGTCGCCAAGGCGATGGGGATCAAGAAGATCAACCTCGGCAATGTTGCCTTTAGCGAGGACGCCCGCCAGGTCTCGACCAGCGTATTTCTCACGCCCGAAAACGAGGCATACGTCAAAGAGCTGCTCGGCGAGGGCTATGAGCTGTTCATTCAGATGATTCCGGCAGATGCGAAGACTGACGCCGCGAAGGTCATCGGTTAGGGGCCATCATGGTTATCAAGACAATCCTGATTTTCCTGATTGCCCTTTTGGGTTATTCCGAGTGGCTGACGGGCACGAGCTACCTCCAGCGCCCGATCGTGCTCGGACCTCTGGTTGGCCTTGTCATGGGCGACATGGTGACCGGCACGATCATGGGCGCCACGATGGAGCTTGCCATGGTCGGCGCCATCTCGGTCGGCGCCTATAACCCGCCCGATACGATTTCTGGCACTATCCTGGGCGTATCTCTTGCCATGCAGGCCGGCGCGGACGCTTCGGCGGCCCTGACCCTGGGCATTCCTATCGCAACGATCGTCCTGGCGCTCGATACCGCCCTGGGCCAGCCGGTGATGCTGCTGCTGGTGCACCGTATCGACAAAAACGTCGAGGACGGAGACACCAAGGCCATCACGCGCAACATGCTCATCGCCGGTTACGCGCAGAGCTGGTGCGGCCTGCTGATTATTCCCCTGGCATTCTTCTTTGGCGCCGATGCCGTTGCCAGCCTGCTCAACATTATTCCCGATTTCGTTCAGACCGGCATGGATGTTGCCGCCGCCTTCTTGCCCGCACTCGGCTTTGCGATGCTGGCGCAGATGATTATGAACAAAACGGTGGCGCCGTTCTTCTTCGCTGGTTTCTTCCTCGTCGCCTACTTTGGCATTAGCACGACGGGCGTGGCGATCTTTGCCGCGATCATCGTCGTCGCGATGACGGTTTTGGGCGAGAAGAAAAAGGCGGAGCAGCCCGCAGTGGCAACCGAGGATCCTGCGATTGGGAGTGGGTTCGATGAGTTTTAAGTTTGAGTCTTCCTACGACGGGTTGATTACCCGCGCAGATCTTAAGAAGCTGTTCTGGCGCTCGATTCCCTATGAGCACTCCTGGAACTACGAGCGTATGGGCCATATCGGCTTTATGTGGGCCCTTATGCCGATCCTTCGCAAGCTGTATCCGCAGGATGCAGACTTTAAGGCCGCACTCAAGCGCCATATGGAGCTCTATAACGTCACGCCGTACATCTCGACGCTCCCCATGTCTATTGCTGCCGCAATGGAAGAAGTCAACGCCACCGAAGATAACTTTGACACGAGCGCGATCTCTAATGTCAAGCTTGCTTTGATGGGACCGCTGTCCGGCGTGGGCGATGCCTTCTACTGGGGCACGCTGCGAATTTTGGCAACGGGTGTCGGCACGTCGCTGGCGCTGCAGGGCTCTATTCTTGGCCCGATTTTGTTCCTGCTCGTGTTCAACGTCCCCCACTACATCATCCGTTACCTGCTGACGTTTGTGGGATATCGCTTTGGCTCGGACATGATCAGCAAGGTCCAGGAATCGGGCATTATGGACACGATCGTCAAGATGGCCTCTATCATGGGCGCCATGGTGATCGGCGCTATGACCATGGAGATGGTCACCGTGGACATTCCGCTCATGGTCGGTGCGGGCGATGGTGCTCAGACGCTCGCCGAGCTGCTCAACGGAATCTTCCCGGGCTTTGTCACGATGGGGCTGTTTGGAATTGTCTATCTCATGCTCAAGAAGAAGATGAATCCGCTGCTCATCATGCTTGTGATTTTGCTCGCGAGCATCGCCGGCGCGTTCTTTGGAGTGCTTGGTGTTCAGTAGAGCATCCGTCATAATCAAAACAATGTAAGAGGGGGCGTCGCGCACACTG
Source organism: Collinsella sp. (assembly GCA_036304725.1). Lineage (GTDB taxonomy): Bacteria > Actinomycetota > Coriobacteriia > Coriobacteriales > Coriobacteriaceae > Collinsella. Next base: position 2,928 of record JAXIYC010000035.1, read on the forward strand.
TGCTGCGGCGCCCTTTTGCCGAAAGGTGGACAAGATGGAGTATCCACAGCTTGCCGTTATGAATATCAGCCATCGGTATTTTGACCTGGAGGAGTTCTTTTCGTCGGCGGCGGCTTCGGGCTACACGTGCTGCGAGCTTTGGACGGGGGCGATGCATTTGTATGTGGATTGCCATGGCTACGATTCACTCGAACAGGCGCGGGAGCTGTCGCAGCGGTATGGGGTTCGGATTGTGGGGCTTTGTCCCGAACAGAACAACCCCAAGCCGTGGAATATCGCGGCGCGCGGGAATGAGGCACGTGCCCGCACGCTCGCGTACTTTAAGAACGTTGTGGATATCGCGGCGGAACTTGGAGCCGAGCAGGTCATGGTCTCGAGCGGCTGGGCATTTTTGAACGAGCCGATCGAGGACGCGTGGGGCCGCAGCGCCTCGATGCTGCGTGCGATTGCCGAGCATGCGGGAGAGCGCGGCGTGCGACTAGTACTCGAGGCCCTACAGCCGGTTGAGTCGATGATCGTGAACTCGGCGGCCGATACGAAGCGCATGATCGAGGCAGTTGATCATCCGGCACTTAAGGCGTGTCTGGATTTGGGCGCTATGGCGGTGGCAGGGGATACCATCGACGATTATTTCGACCTGCTTGGCGATGATGTCGCTCACGTGCATTTTGTCGATGTTGCGGCAGATGGCACGACGCATCTTGCTTGGGGTGACGGCGACCGCGATATGCGCGCCGACCTGGATAGGCTGGTGACGCGCGGCTATCGCGGAGTTGTTTCGGCCGAGACCTATGACTGGCGCTATTTTGCCGACCCCGCAGCTGCCGATGCGCAGGTAATGGCAGAGTATCGTCGTGCGATTGGCGCCTAGGCGGGGTTGGGTTGCGGCAATCTGCCCTATGTTTCCAAATGAATACGGCGTGAGCGGCTGCGACGGATTCTCCCCGCAAGCACTCTAGTATGCTAAAGTACCCAGAAGACCGGCGGAGCTATGCCGGTCTTCTGTTCTATACGAAGCACAGCATGAGGAGGCTCACCAGATGACGGCCACACCGTGGGGATTCCGGGACATATTGCCCGAGGAGGCTCAGGCGCGCGAGGAGATTGCGCTGACGGTGAAGGGCTGCTTTAGGGAGCATCATTACCTGCCGGTTGAGACACCGCTGCTCGAGGACAAGGGTTCGCTTGAGGAGGGCGGCCGCATCGCGGATACGCCGTTCAAGCTCTTTGACGACGATGGTCGCCTGCTGGTGGTTCGCCCCGATAACACGCTGCCGATCGTGCGCCTGGTTTCGACCCGCATGCGTGCGGCCGATTTGCCGCTGCGTCTGCGCTATGAGGCACCGGTGGTTCGTGAGTGCCAGCGCAATGCCGGCGGTTCGCGTCAGTTTACGCAGTTGGGTTTTGAGCTCATTGGCGCGGGTGACACCGCGGGCGACGTGGAGATTGTCTCGCTGGTAGCGGAGGCCGTGCGCAAACTCGCGCTGCCCGATGCGCGTATTATCGCAGGCAGCGTGCGTCCGTTTAAGGAGCTGCTCGCGGCGTGCGAAGACCGCGAACTGGCTGCCGAGGCGCTGCGTTGCGTGCACGCCAACGACTTTGTGGGCCTCGATGCCCGCGTGGCGGAAAGCGCCGAGCCCGAGGCCGTCAAGGCTGCCATTAGCGAGCTGCCGCGCCTGCATGGTGGCGCCGAGGTGCTCGACCGTGTCGATGCGCTGCTGGCGGCGGCCGGTATCGTTGCGCCGTTGACGCGCGAGCTGCGTGCCCTGGTTGAGGGCCTGGCTCCCGAGGATGCTCAGGTGCTGTCCTTCGACTTCTCCATCATGAATTCTTTCGATTACTACACCGGTCTGGTCTTTAAGGCCTATGCCGGTGGTCTGCCCGATCCGGTCGGCTCGGGCGGTCGCTACGACTCCATCTTTACCGGCGCGTTTGGCGACGGCATCGAGGTGCCGGCGGCGGGTTTTGCCTTTTCGCTTGAGCGCCTGGAGGCCGCGCGCACCTCGGCCGAGGACGCCGCCTCCGATGGCGATCACGCCGTGGGCCGTGGCGCCGAGGGCCCGCTGCGCATCGCCGTGCCCAAGGGTTCGCTCAAGGCCGATACCCTCGACGTGCTCGAGGCCGCGGGTCTGGACGTCTCTGAGCTGCGCGATCCCGGCCGTCACCTGATCGTGCGCGGCCGCGATACGCGTGCCGGAGAGGGCGCGGTCGGCGATATTGAGTTTGTCATCGTGCGCCCCAGCGACGCGCCGGCCTTTGTGGGGTGCGGCGGCGCCGACTGCGGCATCTGCGGCTGGGACTCGCTCATCGAGGCCGACCTCAACTTGCTGCAGCTGGTCGATCTGGGCTATGGCCTGTGCACCTTTATTGAGGCGGAGCCCGCATGGCGCGCCGGCCAGGCCGAGCGCAACTATGCCCGCCGCGGGTCGCTTCGTGTGGCCACCAAGTACCCGCGCATCGCGAGCGCCTGGTATGCCGAGCGTGGCGTGAATGCCGACATCGTTTCGCTGCACGGCAATATTGAGCTGGGCCCCATCGTCGGTATGACCGACCGCATTGTGGACATTACCGCCACGGGTGCGACCCTGCGCGACAACGACCTGGTCATCACCGGCCGCATTATGGACTGCACGGCGCGCTTCTTCGTCAACCCGGGTTCCGCACGCCTGGATCCGCGCGTGCGCAACCTGGCCGATCGCCTGGCAGCCGCCGTGAAGGACAAGCATTTTGAGCCCGTCGCGGGCTCGGCACAATAGCGCGAGCACGCACGGGCGCCCCCATATCCGGGCTGCGGGGCGATTGTCGCCGCCGCCTGGTCTCTCGTTTCTCAAACGCAACATCGACCGATAGGGGATACCGATATGAAGACCATCAAACTTGCTCCCGGCGAGCGCCTTGTTACCAATCAGCTCAACCGCAAGGGCGTGCTGCCGCAAAACATCGTCGATGCCGCCCGCGATATCGTGGCCAACGTGCGCGCCAACGGCGATGCCGCGGTGCGCGATTACTGCCAGCGTTTTGACGGTGTTGAGCTGGAAAGCTTCCGCCTGCCGCAGGAGCAGATCGATGCTGCGCTCGAAGGCCTCGACCCGGCCTTTGTCGCCGCGCTCGAGAAGGCCGCGCGCCAGATTCGTGAGTTCCACCAGCGCGAGGTCGAGCAGAGCTGGTTTACCACGCGTGCCGATGGCACGATGCTCGGCGTCAAGGTGACCCCGCTCGCCGCGGCCGGCATCTACGTGCCGGGCGGCCGCGCGCAGTACCCTTCCACGGTGCTCATGAACGCCATCCCCGCCAAAGTCGCCGGCGTCAAGCGCGTGGTCATGGTGACGCCGCCGCAAAAGGACGGCTTGATCAGCCCCTATACGCTCGCGGCTGCCAAGCTCGGCGGCGTGGACGAGATCTACATGGTGGGCGGCGCCCAGGCCGTGGCCGCGCTGGCGTACGGCACCGAGACCATTCCGCGTGTCGATAAGATCACCGGCCCGGGCAACGCCTTTGTCGCTGCGGCCAAGCAGATTGTCTCGGGCGATGTGGGCATCGACATGGTCGCCGGCCCGTCCGAGGTCTGCGTGCTGGCCGACGCTACGGCCAAGCCCATGGTGGTCGCGGCCGACCTGATGGCTCAGGCCGAGCACGATCCGCTGGCCGCCTGCTACCTGGTTACCTGCGACGAGCAGTTCGCACGCGAGGTCGAGGCGGGCATCGATATCCTGGTGGCGCAGTCGCCGCGTGCCGAGATTACGCGCGCCTCGCTCGACAACGAGGGCACGATCGTGGTTGCCGCCGACATGGCTGCCGCCGTCGAAGCCGTGAACACCGTGGCACCCGAGCACCTGGAGCTGCACTGCCAGGATGCCATGGGCCTGCTCGGTGGCATCCGCAACGCCGGCGCCATCTTTGTGGGCGCCTGGAGCTCTGAGCCGCTCGGCGATTACGTCGCCGGCCCCAACCACACGCTGCCCACGGGCGGCACGGCCATGTTCTCCAACCCGCTTTCGGTGGAGGAGTTCGTCAAGCGCTCGAGCGTTATCTGCTACACGCCCGAGGGCCTGCTCTCCGACGCTCCGGCTACACAGCGCCTGGCCGAGGCCGAGGGCCTGTGGGCGCACGCGCTTTCGGCCGCGCTGCGCCGCCGCGTGCTGGAGCAGGGCGAGGACGCCGTGAGTGCCGAGTCGCTGGCCGCCGCCGACCTGACCAAGGTTGCCTGGCCGGGCGATGCCGTGGCGACGGTCGCCGAGGGCGTGAACCTGGCTGCGAAGGCTGCCGAGGGTGCCGCCCCGACGGGCGAGGAGGCCTAACATGGCCGAGCTGACGCCGCGCATGAAGGAGCTCGTCCAGCCTTACTTGGCTGGTATTGAGCCCTACGACCCCAACTTTACGCCCACGCGTATCAACCTTTCGGCCAATGAGAACACCTATCCCGTGCCGGCCGGCGTGCGCGAGGCGATTGATGCTGCCCTTGCCGTCACGCCGCTCAACCGCTATCCCGATCCTATGTCCAACGACCTGCGTGACGAGCTTGCTGCCTGGCATGGCGTGGCGCGCGAGAACATCTGCGTGGGCAACGGCGGCGATGAGCTGCTCTATAACTACCTGCTGGCGTTTGGCGGCGCGGGGCGGACCCTGCTCAACTGCCCGCCGTGCTTTAGCGAGTACGCTTTCTTTGCGTCGTTGTGCCAGACCGAGGTGCGCGACGTGTGGCGCGACCCGGCGAGCTTTGAGCTCGATCAAGCTGCCGTGCTTGCCGCGGCACCGGAGTGCAACCTGGCAATCGTGACCTCGCCCAACAATCCCACGGGCGATGTGGCTCCGCTCGACTTTGTCGTGGCCCTGTGCGATGCGTGCCCCGGCATGGTAATGGTCGACGAGGCCTACGTTGAGTTTGCCGATGATTCGTTTGGCGCTGCCACGACGGCGCAGGCGCTCATCGCCGAGCATCCCAACCTGGTGATTCTGCACACGCTGTCCAAGGCGTTTGGCGCTGCCGGCGCGCGCCTGGGCTATGTGATCGCAGCGCCCGAGGTTATTGACGTGTTCGCGGCGATTCGCCAGATCTACTCGGTTAACGTGCTGAGTCAGGCGGCGGCGCTCGCCTGTGTGCGTGCCCGCGGTGCGTATGCGCCCGTGGTGGCGCAGGTCGTGGCTGAGCGCGATCGCGAACTTGCAGCGCTGCGTGCGATGGCCGCCGAGGGCATGCCCGTGGAGGCATGGCCGAGCGCGGCGAACTTTGTGCTCGTGCGTACGCCACATGCCACGCGTGTGCGCGAGCGTCTGCGCGACGAGTATTCCATTCTGGTGCGCGACTTTAGCTACGCGCCGGGTCTCGCGGACTGTCTGCGCATCACCGTGGGCACGCCGCAAGAAAACGACGAGGTGCTGGCCGCGTTTGCCGCGCTGGTGAAGGAGGAGATGTAGATGGACCGCTATGCTGAGGTGACCCGCAAGACGGGCGAGACCGATATTGTCGTAAAGCTCGACCTGGACGGAAGCGGCGTGTATGACATCTCGACCGGCGTGCCGTTTTTCGATCACATGCTCAACGCCTTTGGCCGCCACGGCCTGTTCGATCTGACGGTGCATGCGGTGGGCGACGTTGAGGTGGATGCTCACCACACCGTCGAGGATACGGGCATTGTGCTGGGCGAGGCGTTTTGCAAGGCGTTGGGCGACAAGGCGGGCATCACGCGCTTTGCCGACGCGGCGATCGCCATGGACGAGACACTCGTGATGGCCGCTGTTGATATTTCGGGCCGTGGCCAGGCCTACTGCGAGTTGCCCGTGCCGACCGAGCGCGTGGGGACCTTTGATACCGAGCTGGCCGTTGAGTTCTTCTACGCCTTTGCGCGCGATGCCAAGCTCACGCTGCACGTGCGCGAGCTGGCGGGCGGCAACTCGCACCACATTATCGAGGCCGCCTTTAAGGCCGTGGGCCGCACGATGCGCCACGCCTGCGAGCTCGACCCCCGCGTGCAGGGCGTCCCCAGCACCAAGGGTTCGCTGTAACCTGCCAAAAAGGGACAGGTTTATTTTGGCAGGTTTTATCTGCGGAAATGCTGTTTCATACGGTGGGTGAACGTTTAACCGACCAAAATAAACCTGTCCCTTTTTGGCAGGTTTTGAATGGGGAAAAGGAGGGTCGCGTGGGCGAACCGAAGATCGTGGTGGTCGACTACCACAAGGGCAACTTGTCGAGCGTCGTGCGCGGGCTTGCACGCGCCGGTGCCGCCGCCTGCACGTCGGACAATCCGGAGCAGATCCGCAACGCCGACGGCCTGGTCATTCCGGGCGTGGGTGCGTTCTATGACGCGATTGCCTTTATGCGCCAGAGCGGCGAGGAGACGGCCGTGCTCGATGCCGTCGCCGCTGGAACTCCGCTGCTCGGCATCTGCCTGGGCCTTCAGCTATTTTTTGAGCGCGGCAACGAGGGCGTGCCGGCGGACGAGGGCGCGGTCGCGGACGGAAACGCTCCCGAGCAGGCTGGCGGTCCCTGGGTCGATGGCCTGGGTATTATGCGCGGCTCGTGCACGCGCCTGGAGTCGAGCCGCCTGAAGGTGCCGCACGTGGGCTGGGACCAGGTGCACATGACGTCCGCCGGTGCGGCTGATCCGCTGCTTGCCGGTTTTGCCGAGGGCGCCAACATGTACTTCACCCACAGCTACGCGGTGGCCGACGACGTCGATGCCGCCGATGTGTTGGCGCGCACGCACTATACACGGAGTTTCCCGTGCATCGTGCGCCATGGCAACGTGTGGGGCTGCCAGTTCCATCCCGAGAAATCCTCCGCGCTGGGTCAGCGCATCCTTAAGAACTTCGTCAACATCGTCGAGGAGGTCGGCCGATGATCCTGTTTCCCGCAATCGATCTGATCGGCGGCAAGGTTGTACGCCTGGAGCGCGGCGACCGCAGCCGCTGCAAGGTATATTCCGACGACCCCGTGGCCGTTGCCCGCTCGTTTGCCGAGCAGGGCGCAAGCTGGGTGCATGTCGTCGACCTATCCGCTGCCTTTGGCGAGGACGAGGATACATGCGCTGCCAACTCGGCGGCGATTAAGGCCATCTGCGGCGTCGACGGTCTGTCCGTGGACGTGGGCGGCGGCGTCCGCTCGCTCGCACGCATCGACGAGCTGGCCGGCTATGGTGCTCGCCGCATTGCGCTGGGCACCGTGCTGGTGACCGAGCCGGGTTTTGCCGAGGTGGCAGCCCAAGGCTTTGGCGAGCTGCTGGTGGCAGACATCGCCGCGCGCGACGGTCAGGTCAAGGTGAACGGCTGGCGTGACGGCGCGGGCGTGGTGCTCGACGATGCCGTGGCGCAGCTTACCGAGCTGGGCTTTAAGCATCTGGTGTATACCGACATCGCGCGCGATGGCATGCAGACGGGCATCGACGTGGCAGCGTATCGTCATGTGGCCGAGGTCGCGGGCTTTCCCGTCGTGGCTTCGGGCGGCATCTCGACGCTCGACGACATCCGCGCGCTGGCCGCGGTGGGTGAGGGCGCGATTGAAGGCGCCATTACCGGTCGTGCGCTCTATGAGGGCAACTTTACGCTGGCCCAGGCGCTGGCCGCCGCCCGAGGGGAGGAGTAGCCCATGCTTACCAAACGCGTGATTCCCTGCTTGGACGTCAAGGACGGCCGCGTGGTCAAGGGCGTCAACTTTGTGAGCCTGCGCGATGCGGGCGACCCGGTGGAGCTGGCCCGCGCCTACGACCGCGAGGGTGCGGACGAGGTCGTCTTCCTGGACATTACCGCCACAAGCGACAATCGTGCGACGACTATCGAGATGGCGGCGCATGCTGCTGAGGAGCTGGCCATTCCCTATACCGTGGGCGGCGGCTTTCGCGACTTGGCGGGCATGCGGACCATGGTTGCCGCCGGCGCCGACAAGGTGTCGCTCAACTCGGCGGCCGTGCGCGACCCGTCGTTGATTAGCCAGGCTGCCGCGGCGTTTGGCAGCCAGGCCGTGGTCGTGGCGATCGATGCCAAGCGCGTTGGTTTGCCCGGCGCATCCGGTGCCGACAAGTGGGAGGTCTTCACGGCGGGCGGTCGCAACGCCACGGGCATCGACGCGGTGGCATGGGCCGAGGAGGCGGCTCGTCACGGCGCCGGCGAGATTCTGCTGACCAGCATGGACCGCGACGGCACCAAGGCCGGCTTTGACCTGGCGCTCACCCGCGCCGTGGCGCGCGCGGTGCCAATCCCCGTCATCGCGAGCGGCGGCGTGGGCACACTCGAGCATTTTGCCGAGGGCGTGATCGAGGGCGAAGCCGACGCCGTACTGGCGGCCAGCGTCTTTCACTTTGGAACCTTCAGCATTCGCCAGGTGAAGGAGTACATGGCCAGCCAGGGCATCCCTGTCAGGTTGGACTTCTAGCGCTGCGGCTTGCCCAGGCACCGCATCTTGTCGCTCAAACCGTCGCTCGCGTACCAAAGTACGCGTCGCTCCTCTTTCGCGGCAACCTGCGGCACCTGGACAACCCTCGCCGACCTGTGGGGCTTACTGTTATTACTTGGGAGAAATGATGACTGAGGTAGTAGAAGCTGCTGATCTTAAATACGACGCCCACGGGCTGATTCCTTGTGTGGTTCAGCAATATGACACCGGCGAGGTGCTTATGGTTGCTTGGATGAACGAGGAGTCGGTGGGGCTGACGCTCAAGACCGGGACCACGTGGTTTTGGAGTCGCAGCCGTCAGGAGCTCTGGAACAAAGGCGCGACGAGTGACAACATGCAGGAGGTCAAGGAGCTCTGGGCCGACTGCGATAGCGATACGCTGCTGGTCAAGGTGGACTCGCCGGGCCCGGCCTGCCATACCGGCAACCGTACCTGCTTCTTTAAGCGCGTGGAAGGGGGAGTGCGATGAAAGTCGTGACGCCGTTCGAGGTCGCCGACTGCAACACCCAGCTCCTCCGCGCGGGCGTGCCATGCCGCGTGCACCTGACTGATGCCTGCGGGGCGCAGTCGCTTTGGCTCGAGGCCGAGAAGGAAAGGCTCGATGAGGCTCATGCCGTCATCATCGAGTTCTTTGAGAAAAAGGGCGCAAAGCCTCGGTTCGATGAGACCGGTACCTACTTTACGCTGCAGTAACGAGAGGAAATAACCATGGGAGTCAGAACAGCTAACGTGCAGCCGGGAAATATCGGCGAGACGCTGACGGGACTGGCCGAGGTGATTCACGGTCGTCGCGATGCGTCGCCACAGGAGAGCTACACCGCCCGCCTGCTGACCGACGTTGAGGACGAGCTGCTCAAGAAGCTTGCCGAGGAAGCGAGCGAGGTGATCATGGCCTGCAAGGATAACGATCACGATCACATCCGTTACGAGGCCGGCGACCTGATCTACCACCTACTCGTGACGCTCGAGCGTTACGGCATCACCCTCGACGAACTGGCCGGCGAACTCAATGCCCGCCGCCACTAGTCGTTTAAGAACGTCCCCAACGACTAATCTTAGGCGAGGGGCGTGGACTCCCATTCTCCGGTGAGGTGGGGGATGTCGAAGGTTCGATAACCGCAGTCGTAGGCGTGGGCCTGAGCCTCGCGGATGTTCCAGCAGATGTCGCAGGCGCGGTGTGCGTCCGAGCCAAAAGTGATTGGCACCTCGGCGTGGGCGAAGCAGCGCAAAAGGCCGGTCACGGGATAGTAGTCGTCGAGCCCCTTGCGCGGTGCGGCCGTCGAGACCTCAACGCGGCGACCCGTATCGTGCGCGCACTCGGCCATCTGCTGCCAAAACGGCGCGGGGTCAAAGTCGGGCGCAAAGCCTTCCTTCGAAAAGCGCATGACTAGGTCGGGGTGAGCCATCACATCAAAGTTGAGCGGGCTCTCGCAGGCGCGGCACCAGTCATCGACGTAGCGCTCCCACACGCCGCGCGCGCCTAAGTTATCCCAAACATGCAGGTTGGTATCGTCGTCGATCCAGCCACAAAGCGAGTCGGGCGTATCGGGACGAGCGACGCTCTCTGTTCCCGCCGTGCCCGCGGCGCCGGCCATGATATCGCCCGGGTCGCCAATCCAATGCACGCTGCCCAAGCGCACCACGGCGCCCTGGGACCAGCGCTCTACCAAGGGCTCGCAGCCTTCGTACCAATCGCATTCAAAGCCATAGATAAGCTCGAGCTCCGGCGCGATCTGCGCGGCAAGCTTGCGGGCATCCTCAAAAGCCAGGCGATGTGCCGGCAAGTCGCCCTCGACGACCTGTACCTCGCAGTTAGCATCCATGCTGGCAGGCAGGGTGAGGTGGTCGGTCGAGACCATGACCCGACAGCCGGCGGCCGCGGCGGCGCAGACGTTTTCCTCAAACGAGGCATGGCCGTCCGAAAACGAAGTATGAGTATGGCAATCGACCAGCGGGCAAGCGGACATGGCGGCTCCTTTGCATTCGGCAAATCTGCTCCATTGTAATGGCGCGACCCCTGACGCGTTGGGCACGCCGAGGGTCGAAATCGACTGGAAAGGGCAAACGGCGCGCAAGGGCTGCCGCACGACATCGACCCTGCCTCAAAACGTGTACGTCAGCCTCCAAAACCGACATAAAATGACATGTTTGGAGGCTGATGTACATGTTTGGATAGGGGCGAGGGCGGCGACGGACGAAAGTCACGCCTGTGCCACGTCCGATGTGCTAGCGTTTGGGTGAATAAAACGAGCCCGTGCGGAAAGGATCCGGACCGTATGCAACGTGGAAGTACATCTCCGCTGTCTCGCGAGACCGATGCGCCCGAGACCATCGTCAAGCTAGAGTGCGACATCGACGATGCGTCACCCGAGGTACTCGCCTATGCCGCCGACCGCTTGCGCGAGGCGGGCGCCCGCGAAGTGCACTGGCTGCCTCTCTACTGCAAAAAAGGTCGTCCCGGCTGGCAGCTGCAGGTAATCTGCGTCCGCGAGGACATTGACCGTCTGCAGACGATCATCTTTTTGGAAACCACGACCAACGGTATCCGGCGCCAGATTATGGAGCGCGTCTGCCTGCCGCGCCGCTTTGAGCAGGTGGCGACGCCTTGGGGCGAGGTGGCCGTCAAAGTGGCCACTCTGCCCGACGGCAGTGAGCGTGCGGCGCCCGAGTACGAGGACTGCTCCCGCCTCGCTCGCGAGCACAACGTACCGCTCCAACGCGTGATGCAGGCGGCCCAGAGCGCGGCACTGCGATTTGAATAGCGCGGCCGGCGACATCCCGCGCCCAGTCATATCAACCCCACCCGAAAGGACCACCATGAAATACCTCATCGCCTCCGACATCCACGGCTCGGCATACTGGACCGAGCGCCTCTGCGCCGCCATCGAGTCCGAGCAACCCGACCGCATCGTTCTGCTGGGCGACCTGCTCTACCACGGCCCGCGCAACGACCTTCCGCGCGACTACGCCCCCAAGCGTGTGATTCCGCTGCTCAACGCCCTGGCCGACCGCATCATCGCGGTGCGCGGCAACTGTGACGCCGAGGTCGACCAGATGGTGCTCGACTTCCCCGTTATGGCCGACTACGCCACGCTGTTCGACGAGACCGGCCGCGAGCTGTTCCTGACACACGGCCACGTCTTTGGCGCCGGCATGCACAACAGCGTCGACCACGCGCCCGCGCTGCCCGAGGGCTCCGCGCTCGTCTACGGCCACACGCACATCAAGGTCAACGAGGCAAGCGAGGCGCACCCGGGCCTGCGGCTCTTCAATCCCGGCAGCGTGAGCATTCCCAAGGACGGTACGCACAGCTACGGCATCTACGAGGGCGGTGCGTTCCGTCACGTGATCATGGAGGAGGACTAACCATGGCTCAGCAAAATGCCGAGGGCTCGCGCGACCTGTCCACGCTGGTCGACGCGTCGGCCGAGCTGCAGCATCTGGTGCAGACCATCTGGCGCCTGCGTCAGCCCGACGGCTGCCCGTGGGACCGCGAGCAGACGCATCAGAGCATCGGCAAGAACATGATCGAGGAGGCCTACGAGGCGCTCGACTGCATCGAGGCGGACGACGTGGCGCATCTGCGCGAGGAGCTCGGCGACGTGCTCATGCAGGTGGTGCTGCATGCGCAGATTGCGGCGGACGCCGGTGAGTTTACGCTGGCCGATGTGGCACGCGATATCGACACCAAGCTCATCCGCCGCCACCCGCATGTGTTTGGCGATGCGGATGCCGATAACTCCGACGAGGTGCTCAAGATCTGGGACGAGGTCAAGCTTGCCGAGAAGGCCGCCAAGGACAAGGCCGTGGCAGCAGGCGAGGCTGCGCCCGAGGGCCTGCTCGACGGCGTGCCCACACATCTGCCTGCGCTGATGCAGGCCCAGAAGGTGTCGCGCAAGGCGGCTGCCGTGGGCTTTGAGTGGGAGACGGTCCAGGATGTGTGGGACGAGGTCGCCGAGGAGCGTGCCGAGTTTGAGGCCGAGGAGCCCGGCTCGCCCGAGCGCGAGATGGAGTTTGGCGACCTGCTCTTTGCCCTGGTCAACGTTGCGCGCAAGGAGGGAATCGACGCCGAGAGCGCTCTGCGCGCCAGCACGGCAAAGTTCCGCCGTCGTTGGGCTGCGATGGAGCAGATGGCGGCCAACGCCCATGTGGATCTGGCTGAGCTTTCGACCCACGGCCTCAACGACCTTTGGGATGCCGCCAAGGCTGAGGAGTAAGACTGCGGGAACGACGAACTGACACGCCTCATCGTTCCCGCTAAATTTTTCGAAAAACAAGTGTATCCCTCGGCTAACTTAGGGCATAATGCAAAAAGTGCGACATGGCTAACTTGCAAACCAAAGCGCCACATTGACGCAATGCCATGTCGCCAAGCATTCAACCCGTTTCCAAGTGAGAGGGAGACAACATGAGCGATATTTTGGACGTCTACGGTCGCGAGGTGCTCGACAGCCGCGGCAATCCCACTGTCGAGGTCGAGGTCGTGCTCGAGGATGGCAGCTTCGGCCGCGCAATGGTGCCTTCGGGCGCTTCAACCGGCGCCTTTGAGGCATGTGAGCTGCGCGATGGCGACAAGGGCCGTTACCTGGGCAAGGGCGTCTCTCAGGCCGTCGAGCACGTCAACAACGAGTGCGCTAACGCCGTCGTGGGCCTCGATGCCTTCGATCAGCGCGCCGTCGATGCCGCGTTGATCGCTGCGGACGGTACACCCAACAAGACCAAGCTCGGTGCTAACGCCATTCTGGGCGTGTCGCTGGCCGTCGCCCGCGCCGCTGCCGAGTCGGCGGGCCTGTCGCTGTACCAGTACCTGGGCGGCGTCAACGCCCACCTGCTGCCCACGCCCATGATGAACATCCTCAACGGCGGCGTGCATGCCGACAACAACGTCGACTTCCAGGAGTTCATGATCATGCCGGTGGGCGCCCCGAGCTTTGCCGAAGGCCTGCGCTGGTGCGCCGAGGTCTACCACACCCTCAAGGGCGTGCTGCACGAGGCCGGCCTGGGCGGCGGCGTGGGCGACGAGGGCGGCTTCGCGCCCAACCTCAAAACCAATGCCGAACCGTTCGAGTACATTACCAAGGCCGTCGAGAAGGCTGGCTTTAAGCCCGGCGTCGACTTCATGTACGCCATGGACCCGGCGTCCACCGAGTTCTACAACGCCGAGACCGGCATGTACGAGCTCAAGGGCGAGGGCGTGGAGTACACGAGCGCCCAGATGGTCGATTACTGGGAGAAGCTCGTCGACACCTATCCCATCATCTCCATCGAGGACGGCATGGCCGAGGAGGATTGGGACGGCTGGGTCGAGCTCACCCGTCGCATTGGCAACAAGGTGCAGCTGGTGGGCGACGACCTGTTCGTCACCAACACCGAGCGCCTCAAGAAGGGTATCGAACTGGGCGCTGCCAACGCGATTCTGGTCAAGGTCAACCAGATCGGCACGCTCACCGAGTCGATCGAGGCCATCGAAACCGCCAAGGAGGCCGGCTACGCTTGCATCGTGAGCCACCGCTCTGGCGAGACCGAGGACTCCACGATTGCCGACCTGGTCGTGGGCGTCAACGCCGGCCAGATTAAGTCGGGCGCCCCGTGCCGCAGCGACCGTATTGCTAAGTACAACCAGCTCATCCGCATCGAGGACGAGCTCGAGGGCAGCGCGCGCTACGCAGGCAAGACCGCGTTCTACAACATTCGCTAGGCAGCGGCGTGTGCGGCGGCGGGGCTGACTCGGATTCGCCTCGCTTCCGCCGGGCACTGTTGAGCACCATTGGGCGCTGGGCCATATGGCTCAGCGCCTTTTTTATGTCGAGCAAAGGCTGGCGAAGGCGGTGCGGGCGCTCGTGCTATAACTAAAGGACTTAGCGCAAACAAACCTCAACCGCACAAGGCGCACATGGATCAGATTTACGACAACAGGTACTATTCCGCCGGTTCGCGTGAGCCGTCGTCTCGTCGTGCGCGCACGGTGCAGCTCGGTGGGTCCGCCTACGCCGGCGCCGACCGCTCCATGCAGCGCCCGACAAGTACCTCGCGCCCCAATGCTCAAGTGAATACTTCGACAGATGGACCAGTGCGCCCGGCACGTTCGTCGCATGCTCAGCGCTCGTCGGCTCAAACGCACGATAGGTCGAGCAGGCCCTCGAACCGTTTTTCGGGCTCGGACTTTATGCACTACGCCAACGACAACGCGGTGGTCAAGGCGATCTACGACTTTACCCACGGTCCTCAGCGAGGGCTATTCATCGGCATCGTCGTTGCCCTGGTGCTCGTGAGCCTGTATTTCCCCGTGCGCGACCTGTACGTGGCAAAGCGTTCGAGCGATATCTTGACCAAGCAGGTCGAGATTCGCCAGCAATACAATGATGGGCTGCAAAAAAGCGTCGACAAGCTGCTCTCGGAGGAGGGTATCAAGGATGCGGCATCCGAGGACCTGGGCTTGGTGATGCCCGGCGAGAAGAGGATTGAAGTGCAGGGCCTGGACGGCGATTCGGATGCCTCGTCGAGCCAGAAGTCGTCGAACGCCAAGAAGGCCAGCGAGGTGGCCAAGGAGATCGAAGAAGTCGGCAAGGACGCGCCGTGGTACATCCAGGCGCTCGACATGCTGTTTGGGTTTAACGGCGTCGAGGGCCAGACGGTCGCGTCCAGCGGCGAGTAGGCGAGTAGCGCCCGGAGGGGAGCCCGCAATGGCAGATTGCAAACGATATAAGGTGGCGGCGATCGACCTGGGAACGGTGTCGTCGCGACTGGTGCTGGCGCAGGTCGAGGCCGGGGCGATCGTGGAATCGTCCAAGCATACCGAGATTACCGATCTGGGCGAGGGCGTTGACGCGACGGGCCGCTTTTGCGAGGCGGCGGTCGAGCGCGTGCTCGCCGCATGCCGCATGTTTGTGGACGAGGCGCGTGCCTTTGGGGCCGTGTGCATCTGTACCACGTGCACGAGTGCCGCGCGCGATGCGTCCAACGCCGTGCTGCTGCTGGACGGCCTGCGCGAGCTGGGTCTCGAGCCGCAGGTGATTCCAGGAGAGGTCGAGGCGCGCCTGACGTTTTTTGGCGTGGCGCACGACTTTGCCGGCGAGCGCATCATTGTTGCCGATTCGGGCGGCGGCTCCACGGAGCTCGCGACGGGCGTATACGCGCCGGAGCGCGGGGTCTTCGCGCTGGAGGGAACGCGTTCGCTGGACATTGGTTGCCGTCGTGTGACGGAGCGGTTTTTCTCGGCGCTGCCGCCAACGGACAGTGAACTTGCCGCCGCTGGCGCATGGGCGGGCGAGCAGTTCGGGGCTTACTTTGAGGGCCTGCCTGTCGACTTTGAGCGCGCCGAGCGCTTAGTCGCGGTGGGCGGCACGGTGACTACGCTGGTGGCTCTGGTCCACGAGCTGGAACCGTACGATTCGAGCTTTGTGCACCTACGCGAGCTGTCGCTGGAGCAGGTCTCGGCCGCTATCGAGCGCATGTCTACGCTGGATGTGGAGGGTATCGCTGCGCTGCCGGGCGTGCAGCCCAAGCGCGCGGGCGTGATTCTGGCCGGCGCCGTGGTGATTCGCGAGCTCATGCGCGTCGGTGGCTACAAGACGCTCACCGTAAGCGAGAACAGCCTACTCGCCGGCATGGCCGCCACCATCAACGAGACTCTCGACGGCGCGACCCCCACCATCGCCTGGACCCCCAGCCTCAGCACCCTCCAATAAGTTGCGGTGAAATACGGACTAAAATCGCCCTTTCGGGCACCAAACAGTCCCTATTCCACCGCAACTCAACAGCCGGCACCTGGGGACAGTCCTTGCGGGGCGTCCCCACAGCGCCTATGCCAGCTTGTCGATCTGCCCAATCTCCCAAAGCGGAATATTGATGAGCATGCCCTCGTCTCTATATGCCGCCAGGGAGCTCCTCACGCAACGCTCGAGTTTGAATTTTTCGCAGGCTACTTTCAGACTCTTCGCTTTAAGGTTCTCTGCCGCCTTGACCTCAAGCGGAAGCACGGTTCCCGCATGGTCGATGGCAAAGTCGGTTTCGGCATTGCCGGAGGTAGAGGACCAATACGCGGGAGTTTTGTCCTGGAGCAAAAGCTCCTGCGCGACGTATTGTTCGGTCAGCGAACCTTTGAACTCGGTAAAAACAGCGGATCCGTTAAGAACGATGGCCGGAGAGAGACCGGAGAGCGCTCCGAGGATGCCGGTGTCGATGCAGAACAGTTTGAAGCCCGAGAGGTCTTCGTAGCTCGAGAGCGGCGCCTTTAGAGCGGAAACACGTGGCACCTTATGAACGATTCCGTAGTCCGTGAGCCACTGGAGGCTTTCCTCGAAATCGCGTGCGCGCGCTCCGGGACGAAGGGCGCCATAGACAAACTTCTTGTTCTCCTTTGCAAGCTGGCCGGGAAGGGATTTCCAAACCAACCTCATGCGCTCGACGATGCGGGCGGGTGCATGTTTGCCAAAATCGGATTCGTAAGCCTCGATGATTTGCTGTTGAAGCCTTCGGGCTTCGATGAAGTCGCGTGTCTCGGCGAAAGTGGAGACAACTTCGGGCATACCGCCGACAACAAGGTATTCCTTGAGCAAGTGCTCGAGCTTTTCGGTAACGTTTGCTAGAAGGTTCATGTCTGCGGCAAGGATGGCGTCGGCGAGCGGGTTGCCGTCGACGGCACGAACGAACTCAGCAAACCCCATGGGACGCATGGTGAGCTGGTCGATTTTGCCGACGGGAAATGACTCGTTTTCGCGTCGGAGCGCGAGGCCCATATAGGAACCGGCTGCTACGATGTGGTATTCGGGCGCAAGCTCGTTGAAGTACTTGAGCGAGGTGATCCCGCGTGGCGCTTCTTGGATCTCGTCGAAGATGATGAGCGTGTCTTCCGGCGTTACGGTTTGGCCACGTAGGAGTTCTATCTGGGAGATGATGCGCTTGGGGTCGAGGTTCCCATCGAACAGCGAGCGTGTGCTCGGCTCGAGCATAAAGTCAAAACGAATGACGTTTCGATACTGCTGGCTTGCGAATTCGTTAAGAAGCCAAGTCTTTCCTGTCTGGCGGGCTCCCTTAAGCAAGAGAGGTTTGCGATTCGCCCTTGATTTCCAAGCGATAAGTTCACTCATAAGCTGTCGCTGCATATTGCCTCCCAACCCTCTCGGCTAGTATAAGGCCATTTGGGAGTTTCCATCGGAAAATGTGGGAGACAACCACGTTTTTCCATCGGAAAATGTGGGAGACAGCCACGTTTTTCCATTGGAAAATGTGGGAACACCAACCTAAGTTGCGGTGGAATAGTTCCTAAATGGGCTGGTAAACTGCCAAAACAGGAACTATTCCACCGCAACTTAGAGCCCCACCGGCGTGTAAAAGAAACGAGCCCGCATCCCTTGGGGACACGGGCTCGAAAGCTCCATATGGTAGGGGCGGTGGGACTCGAACCCACAATCCTTGCGGCGAGAGATTTTAAGTCTCCTGCGTATGCCAATTCCGCCACGCCCCCGTGAGACTAGAAGTCTAGCACAAGCCGCTCATTACGCGTTGACGGCCATCGAGTGTTGGCCCGACTTCTCCAGGAACTCCTGGAACTTGGCTTCGTCGCCCTTGTTCTTGTACTGTAGGGCCAACAGGTACTCCAAGCGGCAACCCTTAACCTTATCGTCGCCGGCCTCCTCGAGCATGCGCTCCAGCTCGGGAATGTCGTTGTGGCGCTTGAGGATCATCGTGTCGTACATCAGCTGACACTCGTGCGCGACCGCCTCGGCCTGACCGCCCTCAAAGCCCTTGATCTCGTGCAGAAGCTCCTTGGACTTTTTGCGGTCCTCCTGGCCAACATAGTAGTTAAAGGCTTTGATCACCAGGTCGACGCGCTGCATCTTGGGGAGGTTGAGTCCCAGCAGCAGGTCGAACATCTCGCTGGCGCGCTCGTGGTCCTCGCGCAGCAGATAGGAGTTCAGACGCAGGTAGTCGCGGTTGTAGCGCGGGTACAGCATGCTGGTGAGTTTGCCGTCGAGCAAACGATCGAACTCGTCCCACTGCTTGGCAGCCATAAGCTGCTGCAGACGCTTGAACGTGGTGCGTTTTTTGACGCTAAAGAACACCGACACGGCGATGCAGATGATAACGACGGCGGTCCAGAGGGTGCGGGAATCGGGCATGTTAGGGTCCTTAGTCGCTCATAAAGCGAGCGGTATGACAACACGTACTAGATGTATTATACGCAGCGCGCAAGCAAACTGGCATAAAAGTGCATCGAGGCCGAGCGCCATCGCTCGCTGCGGTACACTTACCTAAAGTAAACCATGAAGGGAGACATTACCTATGAAGAAGATCGTTTTGGCTTGCGGTGCTGGCGCTGCTACTTCCACGCTCGTTGCCCAGAAGGTCGCCACCTTGCTCGACGCCAACGGTTACGCCGACAAGTACGAGATCGTGCAGTGCGCCATCTCCGAGGCCAAGGACTACTGCGACGAGGGCGCCGACCTGCTGATCGCCACCACCGTTGCCCCCGAGGGCCTCACCTGCCCGTACGTGAGCGGCGTGCCCTTCATGACCGGCATGAACCGCGTCGCTGCCGAGAAGGCCGTTCTCGACGTCATGGCTCAGTAGGCACTGCCTGTATGAGTGAGCAGAACGCCAACCCGGTCGAGCTCTTTGGCATGCGCGTTGCCCATGTGGGCATTAACGCCGCCGACCCGGCAGACGCCCTGGAGATCGCGGAGCTGTTCTCGACGATGATGGGCCTGCCCGTCATCGAGACCCCGGTTTCGTACTTTAACGATTCGCTGGTCGAGATCATGAAGCAGAACGGTCGTGGCACCAAGGGCCACATCGGCTTTGCCGTCAACGACATCGATGCGGCTGAGAAGTGGTTTGCCGAGCGCGGGCTCGAGGTCAACGAGGAGTCGCGCGCGCTGCTACCCGACGGTGGTACCAAACTCGTGTACTTTAAGCGCGAGTTCGCCGGCTTCGCCGTGCACCTGTGCCGCGAGTAGCGCACAAGCTGTCATAGCTAGCAAAAAGGGATAGGGCTGCGTGGCCCTATCCCTTTATTTATGTCGAGGGGCTTCCTACCGCGGCAGGCGAATCGTAAAGCGGCTGCCGACGCCCTCGACCGAGGTCACGCCGATGACGCCGCCGTGGCTGTCGACGATCCACTTGGCGATAGCGAGCCCCAGGCCCGAACCCTGCGCGCCGGCATCGCGCGCGTTGTCGGCACGGTAGAACCGCTCGAACGCGTGAGCTGCGGATTCCTGGTTCATGCCGATGCCCTCGTCCTCAACGCCTATGTCGATCGTGCCCGCGCCCGCATCCGGCGCTATGCCAAATGTGACGGTCGTGCCCGCGTCCGAATACTTGGCGGCGTTTTGCACGATCACGCGCAGAGCCTGCTTCACGAGCGCCACGTCGACGGGCGCGTCGCAGCGCGGGTCGCTGGCAAGCGCAGCGTCAAAGGCTAGCCGATACGTGTGCTCGGTATCGATCATCTGCGATTCCTCGCACACCTCGCCGACCAGTGCTGCCAGGTTGGTATGCGCGCGCCGCAGGACCGTGCGCCCGGCATCGCCGCGTGCCAAAAACAGCAGCTGCTCCACGAGCTCCTGCATGTGCTCGCTTTCGGCTTTGAGCGAGGCGATGGACTCCGCCAGCACGTCCGGATCGTCTTTGCCCCAGCGGTCGAGCATGTTTACGTAGCCCTGAATCACCGCGATGGGCGTGCGTAGCTCGTGGCTTGCATCGTTGACAAAGCGCATCTGCTGCAGCTTGGCCTCTTGCATCTGGCGCAGCAGGCGGTTGAGCGCGACCTCGATGCTTGCCAGGTCGGCGTCGCCGGTGGTGACGCTCGGCGAGTCGACGCTTGCGCGCGCGATGGCCTGCTCCAGTGTTTCCATTTTGCCGCCGGAGAGCTGCATGCGGCCGAGCTCGTCCACGCGCAAGGCCAGATCGTTGAGAGGCGCCATGGTGCGGCGTACGCGCCTCGCGCCGCCGAGCATGTTGAGTACGCTGATGACCTGCCAACCCACAACGACAAGGTAGAGAGGCCATAACGTGACGAGGTCCTGTGCGAGGGGGAAAGTCTTGGTGGTGCGCGCAAGCTCGACGGTATAGGTGAGCGTTGTCGGGTCCCAGCCGCGCGCGGGCGTCAGCGACATGCCGTGAACGGTGGTGCCGGGGATCCATCCTGCGGTAAACGCGCCGTCGGGCAGCGTCTGGTTGTATCCATAGACGAGGATCGCCGCCGCAATCACCATCAGCAGCAGATCGAGCCAGACGTAGCTCATCAAGCGGCGCCACATATAGCTCCAGTTAATGGCGCGGGCGATGGAGGTGACGCGCTTGGCCTCGGCGTTACGCGCGGCAGACATAGCCCACCCCGCGCACGGTCTGGATGATGCGGGCGCCGCCGGCGTCCTCGATCTTGGCACGCAGGTGTGCGATGTGCACGTCGACGTTGTTGGTGTCGCCCACGTATTCGTAGCCCAGCGCTTCGTGCGCGATGCGCTCGCGCGTGAGCACGGTCTCGGCATGCGCCATAAGCAGGGCGAGGACGTCGAACTCGCGGGCCGTGAGCGCGATGGGCGAGCCTGCGACGGTGACTTCGCGGCGGTCGGGATCGAGCGCGACCGAGCCCACGGTGAGCGTGGCGGGGGAGGGCGCGGCGGATGTCTGGACCGTGTCGCTGGCTTGGGACATCGTGGCGGCGTTGCCGGTCGCACCGCCGCCATGCCCGCCCCGGCCCCAACGCCGCCAACGCCCGAAGCCGCCCGCACGGCCTCCGAGCGCTTCAGCGCTACGCGGATCCGTGCGCTTCAGCGCTACGCGGATCCGTGCGAACAGCTCCTCAATCGCAAACGGTTTGGTCAGGTAATCGTCGGCGCCGGCATCGAGCCCGGCCACTTTGTCCATCACGGCATCGCGCGCGGTGACCATAATCACCGGCACATCCTTGTGCTTGCGGACGCGCCGCAGGACCTCCATGCCGTTGAGCTGCGGCAACAGCACATCGAGCAGAATCAGATCGTAGTCGCGCTCCAGTGCCAGGTCCACGGCGGTGCGGCCATCGGCGGCGTGCTCCACCTGGTAGCCCTCGTGCTCCAGCTCGAGCGTCACAAAGCGGGCGATTTTCTCCTCGTCCTCTACGATCAGGATCCGTGCCATGCGTGCCCCCGTCTGCGATTACTTGTCGTCGTTGAGATTTTGCTTGATGTCGTCCGCGGCATCGGCGGCGTGATTCATAAGGTTGTTGATGCTGCCGGGCACGTCGCCGTCGCTGTCGATGCGGTAGCGCATGCCAAAGAACAGACCAATCAGCATCAGCCATATCGTGGCGCCCCAGGCAAACAGGGCGACGATGGGAATCAGGATGGGGATGTTGAGGATGATCGCATCGCGGCGCGTGGCGATAAACTTGGTGTCCAGGCTCAGGCGGAAGAGCTTTTTGAGGTACTCCCACACACTGTCCATCTTCTTGGAGAAGTCGGTCTTTTCGCTCGACTTTTCGTAGGCTGCCTGCGCGGCGACCATCTCGGCCGAGGGCTCATCGGCTGGCGCGGACTCGGTGGCGGCGTGCGCCGACGTGGTCTGGGTCTTGCCCTGCGACTCGAGCCAAATGATGGCATCCAAAACGTTGCCGTCGGCAGCGTCGAGCGCGGCCTTGGCATCGGTGTAGCTCACGTTGCACTTGGTGCGGATGGTTTCAACTTTTTCGAGGTCGTCCATGACCTGTCCTTTCGTTCGATGGGCGCGACGCCGGGCGATCTTCCCGGGCGCGAGCGTTGCGTTCGGCGGCCTGCGTTGCGCGGTGCCGCCCCGCCCTTGGTCGAACTCTATAGTGCAGGTTATAGATTAGGCTCTGTTAGACCAGGATTGACATACATGTGTCCCCACGGTGCCATATCTTTGACCCCGTAGACCGCGATGATGGGGGCAGCATGAACGCCGAAGACCTGGTCCTCAACTTCAAGAAGGGCATGGCGAACCTCAGCAAGA
>JAXIYC010000036.1:0-19875 GCA_036304725.1 Collinsella sp.
CAAATTATCGTTTATCTGATTGTTGAGGTTGATGGCCGCGTCAAATTGCGAAAGGAACCCCTCGATAGAATTTTGAGTCTCGAGCGATGGCAAGGCGATATGGATTTCCCTTAATATATCCGTATTGAGGGAGTCCATCGTCGAACCAACTGCTGCCCAATTAACCTGTTTTTTTACAGATTCCAATCTTAAATAGTGAGAAACATAATGGGAATTAATTCCCGGTAAGCAACGGACTCGAATACAGTCGGAGCCTTGCAGCCAGCCATCTTCGGCAGTTGAGATATAAGCATGGCGGTCAACCGACCCCTTTCGACCGAAAACGATGTCTCCTGAATGGAGAATATGATCAGAAAGGCGATTTCTGGTTGCCTGTGAAATGAAATCCAAATCCCCGATTCGGATTTCGCCGTATCCAATATTTTTTACATTGATGACGGGAATCCCGGACTCGACGTATTCCGAAGCGCTAAGCTGGGTGCCGAATGGCCCCGTTTTCAATGAAGCAATGTCTCCGAGCTTTTTGTGCTCCAACACACTGGCCTTTCTATCCAATATACTTCCTGTGCGCCAGTTTAACATTGCTCTGCTTGACCATGGCATATTGAAGAGTCGTATCTATCCTCTGATGACCTAAAAGACATTGAAGCTGCTCGACTGGCATGCCCTTGTCTATGGCCATGGTTGCCAGCGTTCTTCGGAACTTATGCGGATGCAGTTTCGATATTCCAAGCTCTTGTCCGAGGTCGCGCAAGCGCTTCTCTATACCGCCGATTCCAAGGCGGTTGTGATTGCCTCCAAGAGCTACGAACAGAGCTGGGTCTTGGTCGTCACGATGTTCAAGATACTGCTCAAGATGAATCTTTGTCCGCGCATCGAAGTAGACCGTCCGTTCTTTACCGCCCTTGCCGAGCACGATGCATTCCCTGTTCTCAAAGTCAATGTCAGAGCGATTTAGCAGGGTAACTTCGCCAACTCGCATTCCCGTCGATGCAAGTAAATCTATCAGCGCAAGATCGCGTATGTTCGGCGAAGCATCTCGCATTGTTTCAAGCTCTTCATCTGTATAGGTCTCTTTAACTCGTTTTGTGGTTCGCACCTTATGAATGCGCCTCACTGGGCTTTTTAGGATGAAATCTTCGTCTTCAAGCCACGAGAAGAAGCTCGACAGAATACGTCTCATGTTGTCGATTGTGACTTTCCCAACTTTACGCTCCGATTGATAGCTTGCCAAATAGGTGCGGAGCTCTTCTGTTGTTATCCGCCTTACATCGCGCTCGATACTCTGCTGCATCTTTTCAATCGTTCTTCTGTAGTAGTCAAGCGTACGCTCTGAACACCCCTCAACTCGCTTTGCAGAGATAAACGAGTCGAGCAGGTCGGTCTGATGTTTTGCCTGAGGCGCGCTGGTTTCCAGTACTTCGTAGCTCGCGAATGCCTTCTGCAATGTCATCTCCAGCTGTTTGAGTTGAAGACCGTCAATCAGGGGCTTCATCTCGAGGAGAACGTCTGAGATTAGACTGTCTTTCATGTACAACTCCGTTCTTCTGACTAAGGAATTGCACCGTATGATGCCGTAGATTAGCGTCAGCATGAGGACAGGCATATGCTCTGATAAACGATAATTTGGCTGCGTAGCCTCGACGGTCGCCTGCCCGTTCATGAGCATCGGGAGAAGCCAATCGCGCAGTGCTTGCAGTTCACAGTTCTGGCGAATGTTCTCCGAAATCAGGGCCATGGCTGGAATTGCGATCCGGTTGAATCGTGCTGCTTCCTTCGATGTGGGCTGATACACGGGACGTTCTTTAAGTAACGGCTTCTGAAGATGCTTGAGCCCTGTTCCAGTAAAGAACTTGATATCAAGCTCCTTACGTATAGTTTGAAGAAGCATATAGAGATACTCGGTCAGATCGTCCGTTGCGCTGATGCACCATGTGTCGGTTGAGTATGCAGCGGCCCCAGCGTAGAACTTTACGTCGGCGTTTCCACCCGTATTAAGCAAGCAAATCGAACCAGTCGTCATTGGTTCATTCCATCGCAGAATCGATTCCCCGCTCGTGAAGAACGGGACTATGCCCTCGAAACCCTTCGCATCGTTAACTTGAACTGTTGATTTCGGATGCTCGATAAGCAAATCGCCCAACTTGGCGTTGGGCTTGCAGCCAAAAAACATGTGCAGATAGATTTCTTGAACCATCTGATGCAAATTATCGTTTATCTTTTATCGCAGCAATGCGCATCAAAGAAATGTGAGCTTCTTAAAGACGGGGATCCGACGGCAAACGGGTAACGGGCAGAAACGGCGACTTCGCAAGCCACAGACTAAGGTCGTGTTCGCATTCGTAAACAAAGCCGCCTGCGACGATTCTTTCAGTCATCGCTCTCGCATATCATTTCTGAACTGCGGAAATGTAAGACGATAAAGCCACTGGCTACGATTCACTTCGCTAAAGAAGCGCCAAAGGGGGAATCGGCCGTTTTGGCACCCGTTTCGAGCGATTATGCGCCTCAAAACCAGCCCATTTTTGTCCCCGGGACAAAAATGAAACTGCAGGCTAGCGGTTTCGAAATGGTTTGCGGATTTGTCCCAGGATTTGTCCCAAACGCCTACGCGAAGACACGCGGTAGGATTCGGCGGTATGACGGCCAAGACCGACGAGCCAACTGGAGTCAACTGGAATGGCGCCACGACAAACGAGCGTGAAAGAGTGGGAATAGAAAAATCCTTAGTTATGGGGGTATAAATTTGATTCCCTTTAGGATAAACCCCCATGACTATATGAATTGACCTGCTGACTTCAATGAAGATTGGAGGGTAACGGCCAGGGGTGACGGCCCGGCGAGTGTTATTTTGCGAGCTAGGCGCATCGAAAGCGACCTTTCGTGGTATAAACTACTTGCCGGAAGCCGCGGCTTTCAGAGTACGGCTTACGTGTACGTTTAACCTCCGTGGGCGACGGGGTGCCGCAAGGCGTAGAATATCGCCCACCTGTAGGGGCCTGCAGCGATGCGGGCCCCGCTTCGTATGAAGGGGGCGTAACCGATGAAGATCGTATCCATCTCCCAGGACTTCTTCGACCTCGTCGATGGCGACCGCGAGCTCATGCTTAAGCACAATCGCCCCTGCATCGTGGTGGTGAGGCTGCGTTTCCGCGGGAAGCGCAGGGACTTCGCCGTGCCGCTGCGTTCCAACATCGCCCCTAACGTGCCCAAAGACCAGTACTTTGCGTTGCCACCCCGCCCCACGACGCGCCCCGGCTGCCGCCACGGCATCCACTACATCAAGATGTTCCCCATAACCAAGGCCTACCAGCGCCGCTTCAGGACCGAGGGCTCGGCCTACTACGAGACGCTCCAGCGCATCATCGACGGCAACACCAAGCGCATTGTCTCCGAGTGCCAGGCGTACCTCGACCGCTACGAGCGCGAGGGAAGGCCTCGCTTTGCCGTCGACATCGACCGCATCGTGGGGTTGCTGGAGGGCGAGAAGTAGGGCACCTCGGCTCAGTCTCGAGCCATGCGGAGTCGCTCCGCATTTTTGAACGCCGCGTGTGCGTCCCAAATACTTGAGAAACAAGCTGTGAAGTGCGGTGGCGCGCCCGTGCCCGTGCATAGCCGTCACCATTAGCGTCTACGCGGCGTCGGCTTCAAGTGGAATTGACGCCGCTGCTGTATATGGTTTGCCTTGCTGCAAATGGCGGTATCAATGACCGCGATGCTTCTGCTTGTGCTTCAGTTTTCTCTGCTCGAAGCGCGCATCAGCCTCATCCGCGCGGCGTCGGCTTCTTGCATGAGCTGACTCCTGCTTCATCGTTTCCCGCTGATTCGCGAGCGTCTGCTGCGCCTTGGTGCTCACCGCGGGCCGCTTAAGGGCTTTCGCTGCCTCGCGGGCGCGCCGCTTGGGGTTCTTCGCGGGCTTGCTCGCCTCGGTCGGATCGTCGCCGAAGAACGAGAGCTTCTCCCATTTGCCGACAACGAATCGCAGGATCTCCTCATCGGACGGCTCCGTGCCGAAGACGATGCGGGCGGCGTCATACCCGCCGTCCTCGACATGCTCCGCCAGCCCGACCCAGAATTGGCCGTCGTGATATACGGTCAGGGTGGACGACACGCTGATCTGCATGGTTGGTTCCTCCTTTATGTAGATGTCCATGCAGAGAAGGGACAACCAAGGAGGCAGGTTACTGATGCGGACATCCGCACGCCCACGACTACCCGACGGGGACTGTGTTTTCATCTATGACGCGATATCAAGCGAGCATGGAAGAGTTGAAATAAGGTTTAAGACACCAATTTCTGCAAAATCGAAAAAAATAGGTGCCTTAACCGACGATTAGCGTCCTCTCTGATAAGCTAAGCAGAGGAGGCGATTTCTATGAAACTGTATCATCGCGAACAGTACTTGAAAAAGATTCGACCGTTCTACGACGATGACCTGATCAAGGTGATCACGGGTATCCGCCGCTGCGGCAAATCGTGCCTCATGTCGACGATTGCCGAAGAACTGAGAAACCGTGGTGTCGAAGACAAGGACACCATCTACCTCGACCTCGACAAGCGCGGCAACCGCTCAATTAAGACGCCTGATCAGCTGGAGGAAAAAATCGAGTCGCTTCTGGCTGACAACGACTTCAAATACCTCTTCATCGATGAGGTGCAGAACGTCCGAGACTACGAGGAGGTCGTGAACGCCTATAACTCGGATGGCGGCTTCTCGATTTTCATCACAGGCTCCAACTCGTATCTGCTGTCTGGCGAGCTGATGACCAAGCTCACGGGCCGATACGTGGAGTTCGAGATGTTCACCCTGTCCTTTTCCGAGTTTCTCGATATGAAGAGGTTCATGGGCAAGGAGGTCGGTGACGCGCGGATCGAGTTTGACGAATATCTACGGTATGGAGGGTTTCCCCGGTCCCTGGAATACGATGACCCCGAGGCGAAGGCTCGCTACATCGAGGATGTCGTAGGGCAGATCGTCGACAAGGACATCAGGTCTCGCAACAAGATCCGGAACATCGATACGTTCAACCGTGTCATGACCTACGTCATCAACAACTACGGTGCGCCGACGAGCCTCACCAACCTTCACGGCTACTTCACCAAGACAGAGCATATTGCCGTCGAGCGGCGGACAATCGCCTCCTATATCCAGATGCTCGTCGATGCCAAGGTGCTCTATAAATGCGAGAGGTTCGACCTTAAGTCCCGCAAATCGTTGCGCGGCGAGGAGAAGTACTACCTCGCGGATCCGGGTATCTATTTTGCGCGCAACGTCGATGTCCGGTTGAATTACGGGCCCTCGTTGGAAAACGCCCTGTACATCTATCTCCGCTCGAGGGGATATAAGCTATCCGTAGGCCGCATCGGGAAGCTGGAGTGCGACTTCATCGCGCGTAGACGCAACGCCTACGCCTACATCCAGGTCTCGATGACGATCGCCGATAGGGACGTGGAGGAGCGGGAGTACAGGCCGTTCGGCTACATCAGGGACGGATATCCGCGCTACCTTTTCACGCTTGACCCCCTGCTGCAGGAGAGAGACGGCGTCAGGCATCTGAACATGGTGTCGTTTATGAAAGACGACGGCGACCTAATTTGAGTGGAGGCCGGCTCCGATTCATGTCGGCATTGATTAATGCCCGCGATGCTTTTGCTTGCGCTTCAGCTTTCGCTGTTCGAAGCGCGCTTCCTGCTACCAAGGATGGAGCGTGCATTTCCGACACGCCTGCACGAGCGTGGAAATCTGGACGCATGAGCGTGGATTATCCACTCTCATTTTTTCGACATGTGCCGAGCCGGCGGCCCTAGTGTGCGCTGAGCGCGTGTGAGGACCAATCGAGCCGCCTGAATGAATAGCCATCGGGATAATCTTGCCCTGCCAGTCCATCTACAACCTGGCGTTCATCTCGCCCGTCTCGTTGTTCACTCCCGGGATGGTTGCCTCTTTGACCTCGTTGAAATCCACCAGCATCGGTACGTTTCTTTCCGTGCGTCGATTTGCCATATTTTAGCTAGCTGTTGCGGCTCCTTGTTGCGGAAATGCCGGCTGCTGCGATCGCTACGCCAACTGCGCTCAAGACGACTGCCGTTGCGCCGTTGTCGCCTGTTGCGGGCAGGACGGTCTCGGTGTGCTTAACGACCGCTGGTGTCTTGGCGGGGGAGGAGGCTGCGGCTGGCTTTTCTGTTTTAGGCTGCGGCGTGGGCTCGGGCTTGGTTTCTGGATTGGGTTTCACCTCTGGGTTCGGCTTAACGTCAGGGCTGGGCTCGGGATCGGTTGCGTCGGTTGCAATCAAGTGCACGTCGCTGTCGAAGACGTAGCGGATGTAGTAATCGTGTCGTGTCTCGCGCATAGTTCCCTGCGTGGTGTCGCAATCGCGGTCAACGTGTGTACCAAGGCGGGTTGAGCTGACGAGATTCAGCCTGTAAGGGATTTGGTCGTCGGCGTAGCCGCCTGTAAAGACTACGGTTGCTCTTACGTGATTGTCGATCATGGTCAGGGTAATAGAGACGCTGGCTTCTTTGGGGTTTTCGGTTTTTACAAGGCTTTCGGTATCGGTGTCGACCTTGAAGAGGTGGACGGTGTCGTTAAGCCCGTAGACAAAGTCATCGGGTTTGTCGGGGAAGTCGTAAACAAACGCCTCGTTCTGGATCAACATGAAAGCAGGGGGTAGCTCTAGGTCGTAGTAATGGTCGACAACGGTGGTAGCTGTGAAGTTGCCGTTCGTGTTGGTTTCGTCGCAGGTAATGGGCGTTGCGGTATCGGGTTCGGGCATTTCGGCCGCCAGTGCCGCGCCGGGTAGCAAAAGCAGCCCCGCCATAAGAATGCATACTCCGAAAGCAGCGACTCTGACACCTGTATGACGCATGGCGTTGCGGATAGACAGGCTGATCCGTTTGTTCTGGGTTTGATGTGTAACACGCTGTCCATACATAAGGCGCTCCTTGTTCGTAGGCCGGTTTCCGTGGGTCTATATTGCGCCTGTCCGATTCGGCCAGGTTCATACACGCGAACGCTCACGCGAGCAGGGAGAAAGCTCAAGTTAATTTTCCCACAGCCGACACTTTGCGAGCAACATTCTGCCCGCTTGATTCTTGGAGAGAGAATTAAGGTTGCCGGGGAGTTATCAACCAATGGGATTGTGTCTAGAGAGTGCGAACAAGAGACGTGGTCTTCAGACAACTGAATAGCTCCATCCGGTTTGGTTAAAACAGAAAGCGTGCCGCGCGCCTGCGGCATGAAGGAGGGAGATTCCTATGAATATCGTTGTATTGAGCGGTAGCCCGCGTAAGGGCGCCAATACCGACACCATGGTCGAGGCGTTTGCCGAGACCGCGCGTGAGGCTGGCCATACGGTCGAGGTCGTCCGCGTTGCCAGCAAGAAGATCGCTGGTTGCCTGGGATGCCAGTACTGCTTTGCCCATAAGGGCGCCTGCGTGCAGAAGGACGACATGGCCGGCGTGATCGAGTCGCTGAAAGACGCCGACATGGTCGTCTTCGCTTCGCCTATCTACTGGTTTGACATCACCGCGCAGGAGAAAGCCGCCATCGACCGCCTGTACGCCTTCGGTGCCACGGGATTCCCGTTCACCAAGACGGCCCTTTTGCTTGATAGTCACAGCGAGGGCGTCTATGATGCAGCGATCGCCATGTACAAGTCCACATGCGCATACTGCAAGTGGGAGGACCAGGGCATCGTCACCATCAGCGGTATGACTGAGCGTGACAGCATGGCCTCCTCGCCCAAGTTGGAAGCGGTGCGAGAGCTTGCTCGCAA
Organism: Collinsella sp.; assembly: GCA_036304725.1. GTDB lineage: Bacteria > Actinomycetota > Coriobacteriia > Coriobacteriales > Coriobacteriaceae > Collinsella. The sequence goes on from JAXIYC010000036.1 coordinate 7,776, forward strand.
GCTCGCCTAAGGACAAGAAGAACGCATGGCAATCAGCGCTAACCGAAGTGTTTGTTGCTCTTACCAAGAGGATTGCTGATTGCCATGCGTGGCTGTTGACATTTCCTTTTGCAAGTTTTGGTATTTTTTGCAAATTTTGCTAACGACAGTACCAGGCCTTTCGCTTGACGAAAAGGCCCAGGCGGTTGTGTCGCCTGGGCCTTTAACTGTTCCTAAATTATGTGCCTGATGAAGAGTTCTGGCTTTTAGTCAAACAAGCTCGGCATGTCGTTTTCCTTCATGAGGGCACCGGCGGAGGGTAGGCTCTGCGCGGTGAACTTCTCGGCGGAAACGCCGGCGCCGAGGATGTCCTCGGTCGTGCCGACCGTGGTGACCGAGCGGCCCTTCTTGGCCGTGAATGCCTGGACGCCCTGCGTGTTGGTGGTCGTCTTGGTCTTGAGCAACGACGTGTTGAAGTTCATCAGGCGGTAGTCGCTCGAGACCAGCGCGATGTCGCGGTCCTCCTTGAGCACCTGGGCATACAGCAGCTTGCTGCCACCGTAGATGGCGTTCTTGAGGCGCTTGCGGTTGGTCTTGGTGACGTATCCGGAAAGCGCGACGCGCACCACGCGGCCGTTCTCAAAGACGAACAGCACGTCGGCCTTGTAGTCCTCGGGGTCGATGACCCAGATGACGCTCTCGTCGGGTTCCATCTCGAGGTCGGTCGGCAGGTACGAGCCCAGCTGGGCCGACTTGGTATCCTCAAACGCCGCAACCTTGCACTTGTACACCTGGCTCTTGTTGGTAAAGACCAGCAGCTCGTGGGTGTTGGAGGACGGGAACTCGATAAAGGGCTTGTCGCCGTCCTTGTACTTGAGCGTAGTGGCCTTCTTGAGCACGCGGTCCGTCATCTTCTTAAGGTAGCCATCGCGCGAGAGCATGATGGTGACCGGGTACTCCTCGACCTCGGGCTCCAAGCTTACCTCGATAACCTCATGGGGCTCGATCCTACCCGTGCGGCGCGGCATCACATACTTCTTGTTGACCGCCGCCAGCTCGTCGCTGATGACCTTCTTAATGTTGTCCTCGCTGGAGAGGATCTCCTCAAGCTCGGCAATCTCACCCTCGAGCTTAGCGATGTCTTTGGTGCGGTTGAGGATGTACTCCTCGTTGATGTTGCGGAGCTTAAGTTCGGCGACAAACTCGGCCTGGGTCTCGTCGATGTCGAAACCCTTCATAAGGTTGGGCACGACCTCGGCTTCGAGTTTGGTGCCGCGGATGATGGCGATGGCCTTGTCGATGTCGAGCAGAATTGCCTCGAGGCCGTGCAGAAGGTGCAGGCGCTCGGACTTTTTGCCCAGGTCAAAGTTAATGCGGCGACGCGTGGACTCAATACGCCACTTGACCCACTCGTGCAGAATCTGGCGCACGCCCATAACGCGGGGATAGCCGTCGACCAGCACGTTAAAGTTGCACGAGAACGAATCCTGCAGCGTGGTCGAGCGATAGAGCTTGGCCATGAGCTTGTCGGGGTCGACACCGCGCTTAAGGTCGATGGCGATGCGCAAACCCGAGAGGTCGGTTTCGTCGCGGATGTCGGCAATCTCCTTGACCTTGCCCTCTTTGGAGAGCTTGACGATGCGCTCGATAATGACATCGGTCTTGGTGGTGTAGGGGATCTCGTAGACCTCGATAATGCGCTCTTCGGGAATCCAGCGCCAACGGGAGCGGATCTGGAAGCTGCCAAGGCCGGTCTCGATAATCTTTTCCATCTCCTCGCGGCGGTAGATGATCTCGCCGCCGGTCGAGAAGTCGGGCATGGGCATGTACTCGAGCAGGTCACAGTCGGGGTCCTGCAGGTAGTGCATCGTGGCAGTGCAGACCTCGTTAAGGTTGAAACCGCAGATGTCGGACGCCATGGCGACGCCGATGCCCTTATTGGCCGAGACAAGGATGTTGGGGAACGTGGTGGGCAGCAGGCGCGGTTCCTTCATGGCGCCGTCGTAGCTGTCGACGAAGTCGACCGGGTCTTTGTCGATGTCCTTGAAGATTTCGGCGCTGATGGGGGAGAGCTTGGCCTCGGTATAACGCGAGGCGGCGTAGCTCAGATCGCCCGAATAGTACTTGCCAAAGTTGCCCTTTGACTCCACGAAGGGGGCGAGCAGTGCCTCGTTGCCGGTGGCCAGGCGCACCATCGTCTCGTAGATCGCGGCGTCGCCGTGCGGGTTGAGCTTCATGGTCTGGCCCACGATGTTGGCGCTCTTCTGGCGCTCGCCCTTGAGCAGACCCATCTTGTACATGGTGTAGAGCAGCTTGCGGTGCGAGGGCTTAAAGCCGTCGATCTCGGGGAACGCACGCGAGACGTTGACGCTCATGGCGTAGGGCATGTAGTTGACCTCGAGCGTCTGCGTAATCGGCTGATCAGTGACCTCGGAGTGCAGGCCGATGACGTTCTCGGCGTTGACCTGCTTTTTCTTTGGCTGGTTCTTCGTCTTCTTCTTTGCCACGATTTCCTCTTGAACTTCTTATGGGCCGTCGTTATCGATTTGCTGCTACTGCAGGTCCAGCTGGTCAAGGTATTCCTTGCCGTGCTCGGAGATATGGCGCTTGCGGCCTGCCTCGTCGTTGCCCAGCAAAAGGTTGAACATGGTCTCCATCTTGGTGACGTCCTCGGGCTCCACCTTGATCAGACGGCGCGTCTCGGGATTCATGGTGGTGAGCCACATCATGTCCGGATCGTTTTCACCAAGACCCTTGGAGCGGTTGATGGAACACTTCTGGTCGCCGATCTCTTTGAGGATGCCGTTCTTCTCGAGCTCGGTGTAGGCAAAGTAGGTCTTCTCTTTGCAGTTGATCTCGTAGAGCGGCGACTCGGCGATATACACGTAGCCCTCGTCGATGAGCGTGGGCACCAGGCGATAGAGCATGGTGAGCACGAGCGTGCGGATGTGATAACCATCGACGTCGGCGTCCGTACAGATGATGACTTTGTTCCAGTTGAGGTTGTCCAGGTCGAAGGCGCCGAGGTTCTTGATGCGCTTGTCTTTGATCTCCACGCCGCAGCCCAGCACGCGCATGAGGTCCATGATGATGTCGGACTTAAAGATGCGCGGGTAGTCCTCCTTCAGGCAGTTGAGGATCTTACCGCGGACGGGCATAACGCCCTGGAACTCGGCATCGCGCGAGGTGCGAATGGCGCCTGCTGCCGAGTCGCCCTCTACGATGTAGATCTCGCGACGGCTCTTGTCCTTGGAGCGGCAGTCGATGAACTTCTGCACGCGGTTGGCCATGTCGGTCTTTTGCTGCAGGTTGGTCTTGATGCTCTGGCGCGTCTTCTCGGCATTCTCGCGCGAGCGCTTGTTGATGAGCACCTGCTCCATGATTTTGTTGGCGGCGTCCTTGTTCTCGATCAAGTAGGTCGAGAGACGCTCCTTAAAGAAAGCCGTCATAGCCTGCTGGATAAAGCGGTTGTTGATGGCCTTCTTGGTCTGGTTCTCGTAGGACGTCTGGGTGGAGAAGCAGTTGGTCACCAGCACTAGGCAGTCCTGGACGTCCTGCCACTTAATGCCGCTCTCATTTTTGTTGTACTTGCCCTGTTGCTTGATGTAGGCATCGATGGCGCTAGTGAGGGCGCTGCGGGCAGCCTTCTCGGGCGAGCCGCCGTTCTCGAGCCACGATGAGTTGTGGTAGTACTCCTGCATCATGAAGGTGCGCGAGAAGCACATGCACGCGGTGATTTTTACGTTGTAGTCGGGCAGGTCCTCGCGGTCGCGACCGCGACGGTCGGCCTCGATAAAGAAGGGCTCGGTAAGGTAGTCGGTACCGACCTTCTCGAGCACGTAGTCCTCGATGCCCTTGGGGTAGCAAAAGTCCTCTTCGGAAAACTCGCCATCGTCGCCCTCAATGCGCAGGCGGAAGGTCACGTTGGCGTTGACCACGGCCTGACGGCGCATGGTCTCGCGATACCAATCGTGGGGAATGCTAATCGAGGTAAAGACCTCAAGATCGGGGCGCCACTTGATAGTGGTGCCGGTGCGGTTCTCGTCGCTAGGCTCAATCTCGAGTGCCTTCTTTTTGGCGCCGACGACCTTGCCCTTCTTAAAGTGTAAGGAGTACTTGTTGCCGTCACGCCAGACGGTGACGTCCATGTACTCGGAAGCGTACTGGGTCGCGCACGAGCCCAGGCCGTTGGTGCCGAGCGAGAAATCGTAGTCGCCGCCCTGGTTGTTGTTATACTTGCCGCCGGCATAGAGCTCGCAAAAGACAAGTTCCCAGTTAAAGCGTTTCTCGGAGGGGTTCCAGTCGAGCGGGCAGCCGCGGCCGTTGTCCTCTACCTGAATGGAACCATCGCGAAAGGCGGTAAGGGTGATGAGCTTGCCGTAGCCCTGGCGCGCCTCGTCAACGGCGTTGGACAGGATCTCGAAGGCGGCATGCGCGCAGCCGTCGAGTCCGTCCGAGCCAAAGATGACGGCAGGGCGCAGGCGTACGCGTTCCTCGTCCTTGAGCTGGCGGATACTGTCGTTACCATAGTTTGCGGTGTTTTTTGCCATACTCGCTCTCTCGGTGCTCCTTTGCTGCGTTTAAGTCATATAGATAGTCAAGGTAGCATAGCCCAGCCCACAGACGATTCCAACCAACACGAAATCCATCGAACAATCGTTCGTAGTTCGATGGAGATTCGTTTACTCGGACAAAACCGAGTCGGTTCTGTCCGAGTAAGTTTGAATAGCGAATTGAAATTGGTATGTCTGCATGGAGATGACAGACATGGTTTCCATAATGACAGATATAATTGACATTGTCTGATATATGCAATATATTTCTGTCATGTTGCAACGGATATCTGTCCATTACTACGAAAGGAACTCCATGCCGGGCAAAAAGAACCTACGCATGAAGGCGGCGCGCGCGGCGGTTGGCCTTTCGCAAGCTGACTTGGCCCAGGCCGTGGGCGTTACGCGCCAGACCATCGGCCTTATCGAGGCGGGCGGCTACAACCCCACGCTCAATTTGTGCGCGGCAATCTGTAAAGCGCTACGCGTTACGTTGAACGACTTGTTTTGGGAAGACGAGAGCGACGTCGACCCTGACGCTCTTTAGGAGTTCGCTATGAAATTTGAAGATTTAAAACTCGTGCAAAAGTGGCGTGAATATGCCGGCCCAAAGGATGAGCGCCTGGAGGCTGAGAGCGCGAAGATCTACAAGATTGGTTTCGTGCTGCTTTCGTTTGGCATGTTGATGATCTTTTTCTACCAGTTTATAGCTCGACAGGTTGCGTGGGTTCACAGCGACGCCAGTGAAATGCCGCATGGCTTTGCAACGCCGTTCGAGGCAGCCATGTATTTGTGGCTCGTTCTCGTGATGTTGATTTGCGCAGGACTGCAAACGCGGAAGGGCTATGTCGATACCAATCGTTTTGGGCAAACCGAGTATCTTCCTGTTGGATATTTCCTGCTTCTCAGCGGTCTTAGCGGCGCCGCGTTCGCGCTTGTTATTGCCGCAATGCGCTGTATCGCTGAGGCGCAGATCGTACCGCTCGAAAGCGTCTTTTGGTTGGCGAACCTGGCCACGGGCGTGTTCTGCGGCGCGACGATTTTCGCGGCCACGTTTGCTGTCCTGTGCGCAACGTTTTTCACGGCGAAAAGACGCCGTGCCAAGCTCGAGGCAGAACTCAACTCCTCTGACGACATCTAATGCGTAATGGGCTGGCTCTGGGTATCCAGAACCAGCCCATTTTGATGGTCGATGAGCCGAGTCGGCGTCTCTCGCAAAGGTAACTGGGAGCTAGCGAGGCGTATCCGAATTGACCTCATTGGCGGTGTCGGTTTCGAGCGCCGTGCGGCGGGCGCTGTAGGCGACGAGGCCGGCGCCGGCTGCGGCGAGTGCTGCAGCGGCTGCCGTAAGGGGAGCGTTGACATCGCCCGTGCCCGCAAGCGCGCCCGCTTTTCCGGAGCGTTTGTTATTGCCGTGGTCTTTGCCGCTGCCGGAGCTGCTTCCGCCGGAGCCGCCGCCCTCGTCAGTACCGCCGCCACTCGAGTCGCCATCGCCGTCTGCTGTCATCGGGGCGTCGTGAAGTCCTGTCGTATCCGCGCTGCCGCATAAGCCGACCTGAACTTCCGAGCGCTCGCATGCCGCGTCGGGCACATGAAGCTCGTGCAGTACGGCATCCAGCGCCGAGTTTGCACCCGGTCGAATTTCCTCGAGCGTTACGGGATCGAGCGCCACCAGATTACGCGCTTTCGCATACAGCGTTACGCGTTTGCCCACTTCGTCGCTCCAGCTCTCGGGGATGGCGAAGCTCATGCGGAACTGTGCCGTGCAACCCGGTGCCAGCACGGCGTTGCCGTTGTCGGCTACCAGCGGGTGCGTCGCAAAACGTGCGCCCAGCGTCTCGAGCGCGTACTTCACGTGTGCCATATCGTTGTCCGAAGCGTCCTCGGCAAGCTCTGGATCATAGATCGAAGCCATGCGTGCGTTCACTCCGAATCCGATGGATGCGCTGGAGAACGGCTGGCTGGAGCCCTCTCGGTACAGATCGATCGTGCCGGCGGTCAGTAAGGTGTTGCCGTCGTTTCGCACCGTGACCATGAAGGATTCGCCTGCCGCTCCGGGCACCACCGCGCCCGAGGTAGCGACCGCGCCCGTCGGAGTGGCACACGCCACCAAGGGCACTTCGATGCCGTGCAGCTCTGCCTCGCTCTTCTCCGCGCTCACAATGTGCGTGGCGAGCGCGGAGAGCATGCTTCCCGACGTCAAAAATGTCGTTATCTGATCGACGGGATGGTCCAGCTCGCTCATCACGAACGGCTCCGTGAACAGATCGCCCGCCAAGGTGCTGGCGAAGATGCGGAAGTGCTTACCCATCACTGCTACCGGGTTGCCTTCTTCGTCGTAGGTTTGTCCCACCTTGCCATCGGTGTTCTCTACATAGAGCACGCACCTGCCGTTGTTGCTTACGCTAAACGATGCCGGGCCACAGCCTGCGGCACCCACGGGCTGCGTTGCAAATGCCGATGCGCCTCGCGTCCAAGTAATATGCTGCAGCTGTTCGTTGACGGTTGCCAAAAAGCCCGAATGTTGTGGCCACGGCACCGCACGGGGTACCGTGGCGTCTGGTGGCATAACGCCCCAGCCCGCAATGGACTGGCCGATCACGGCGTACGATGCGCAGCCGCAACCGTCTGCAGTCTCGTACACAACGGGCACCACCATTTTGCCGTTGATATTTTCGGGCTCGCTCAGCTCGATACTCGACGGTGCTTGTGGAAAGCGGAGAATTTGGCGGAACGTCAGGCTGTCGCCCGAAACGTCCGACCACAGGGTAAAGCACTCCAGCGCAACCTCGGCCTCGCTGCCGAGCGCCTTTTCTGCGGTGGTTCCGCGGCGGTGGAGGTAGGCACCCGACAGACGTCCGTCGACGAGCGTCTTGCCCACCGTGATGCGCGGGCACTGCAGGCAATGGTAGCCATCCTCTTGCAGGCGGCCGCGCGAAATGCTGCGCCATGACGTATGCGACACCACGCGAACTCCGCCGTTGCTTATGCGCAGGCGCACAACGGACAGTATGCCGGATGTGCTCGCCGCATCGAAAAGGGTGTTGTCGCCGGCGGGACGTTCGCCCGAGACCAGCAGCACGTAGGCGTCCTGGTTTCCTCTTCCGTCCGTATATTCCACCACGTCGAAGTCGTAATCGTATATGCCGTCGCGCTCCACGTCGCCCTCGCCAAACCCAAGGGGAAAGTCTACGGGCGTGGGAGCGGACCACGTGCCGTTCGTCTTTGTATGTACCACCAGGCGCGAGCGGCCATTCTCGCCGTAGCGCACCGAGGCGATACGGAATAGACACTCCATGCCGGCAATCATCGTTAGCCTCATGTGGGCTTCGCTGAGCACGCCGGAAAACAGCACGTTGTCGCTCGAGGGCTTGATGCCGCCACGCTCGTCCTCCGATACACCAGCAGAATTGGCGTTGGGGTCCGCAACGGCGTTCGCCGCCTGCCCGATATAGGTGTACTCATACATCGGCGCGGCGTTTTCGTCGTTCTCTATCAGTGCGTGGACGAAATGCTCGATCTGTCCCGTGTCGTCGCTTTCTGCATCCGCCTCGAGCTCAATGCGCGTGACCGACCGGTCCCAATCGCGCACGATAGGCGCGACGTTTACGGCAGTGGCCTTAACCTCGGCGCGTGCGAGCAGCTCAGCGTTGGTGACGATGGTGGCCGATGCGATGAATTGCGGCACGCCGCCCGCCTCGGCGTTGCCGGCCGTGCCGAAGCGGGCATCCAACGTGTAAGGCGTATCTCCACCCAATGCGAGCTCAGAGCGCTGGAGCACATACTGGTTGCCATTGTTCACCGACATATTCCACGAATCGAGGAGTGTGGGCCACGACCCCGACCAAGCCTTGGTGGTCCACTTGAACATTACGAACTGGAGTATCACATCGACATCGACGTCTGCACCCACGCGCAGCCGCGGAAGCTGGTGCCCGTCCGCCTTCTCGTACCCAATGAACAGGCTGAGGGATGCGGCGCCACGCACGGCAGACGAAGCGACGCCTGCAACGCCGGCGCCAAAGGTGACGGCAAGTCCGATCTGGATAGTGAATGAGCCCGACGTGTTGGAATAGTCGAGCGAAATGTTCTTGAAAAACGCCGCGCCGCTGCCGTGCGTGTGGGCACCCACGGCGAGCGCCAGCTTCGCCAGCACCCAGGGGTTGACGTTTAGGAAAAACGGCACCGGTCCTAGGGTAAACTGCTCGGTCCAATTGAGGTCGGTTCTTACCTGGAAGAGGGCCTTAATATTGCCGTATGCGGGGTCGTTGTTGTTACCCCAGGTTTTGCCCACCCAATCGTAGGCGAGCGAGCCGTACAGCTGTGTGGCGATATCCATCGTAAACAGCAGCGTGCAGTGGTGACGAAGCAGCTTGGTGTTTCTTGGATCGGTGCCCGAACCGGCACTCATACTCTTGTACTGATTCCACTTCCCCTCCATTTCGTCGAGGTAGCGGTTTGCCTGCTTGGCGCCCGACTCACGCGGCGATTTCTTCCAGTATTCCGGATCCGGATTGCCCGAATCGTTCATGTAGCCGACCGGTTTGTATCCTCCGCCAAACAGCACGTACCCAGCAAACGAGAAATCGAACAAAATGGGGAACGAGGGCATCCAGCACGTGAACTTATTGCCGCCGATGCCGGGAAACGCCGCCGGGAAATCAAACGGAGTGATCTCTTGGTCCATGGTAGTGGGGACGATAGTGGTCGATCCGGATTCCGCCTTTGCCGCCGGCGCGGTAACAACGGCCATAGGGGATGAGAGCGTGTAGGTTTTGCCCTGGTAGTCGAGGACAAAGCGCAGCTTGCACCCTTCTTCCAGAAGGCCCGAAGCTGCATCGAGGAACGTGTCTTCAAGCGTGAACGTTGCCAGATTATCCGCACCCGATGCGCTGGCCTTGACTTGGCCAATCTGCGTGAAGGTTTCGGGTGAGCTGCCCGCGGCAGGCGTCACTTTGTTGATGCGCAGCGTTGCCTGTCCACCCTGTGGCAGATGTGCCTGCACGGTAAAGGCGTGCGTATCGGGCTGCTCGTTTGCCGTGTCGTCCTTCGGCAATGCCATAAACGTGGCATCGGCGTACTGGATGTCCCATTCGTCGAATGTGAGCTGGCGGAAGTACGGCTCGCCGTCGGAAAGCGGACGCGTGGGCGCGGTTATGGCGGTGCCGCCCTGGATACGCGCAAGGGGAATCTCGACATCACGGTAGCCCGCCATGCTAATGGAGATGCCGCCGTTAAAGTCGTACGCGTCGAGAAGCGTCGCCTCGTCCACGTAGCCTTCCGAAAGAGGCGCGACCTCAAAGATGGCCGTGCCCTCGTCGTCGGTAGTGGCGGAGAGCTGCTTGCCCGCGGCATAACGCGACGCGAGCGTGACCTGGGCTCCCTTGATGGGCATATTCTTGTTGGCGACGTCGATCACAACCACACCAAACATGGTGCGCGAGAGCACCAGGACCTTGAAGGGGTCTTCTTCGTCGGCATAGGCCGCGGTGGGCGCGAACGGCAGCAGGAAGGCATTTTCGCTTCCCGGCACGCGAGGCAACATAATGCTCGCTAGCGAGGATGTTCCGGCGATAAGTAGCGAACGGCGATCAAGCATTTTGGGCTCCCATCCCGCAAATTTCGGTGGAAATAATCCAATTTTGCGAGAAGGTGCCCCGTGGCGGTAGTGCCGTTCGAGGGTCAAAATGTCCAATTTGAGCGCGCGAAAGCGCTAGGCCCCCGGAACGCGTTCGATGCGCTTGGCAGCCCGGTCGCTAACGCAACATATGAGCGACCAGCTCGGCGCGCGTGCCGATGCCAAGCTTTGCGTATACGCCGGATAGGCGGTTTTTAACGGTGCCCGGCGATACATCCATGTGGCGTGCGATTTCGGCGTTGGTCCATCCGCGGCAGGCGAGCATGGCCATGGTGAACTCCGTGGTCGTTAGATCGTCGGCCACGTCCTCGCCCGAATCGGGGTTGTGGATGCGCCGCCAGCCGTAGCTGAATCGATACGTAATCTCGATGATGCGTGCGAAGTCGTCAGGGTATTGCGTTTTTAGACACGCCTCGATAAGCCCCTGCAAAAGGCCGTGGTGCTCGCCGATAAGTTCGACAAGGCCGTCGGGGCGCGCAACGTTCCAAGCAGCTCCGAAGTGCGTTTTTGCGGCGTCGATGTCCTTGAGGCTCATGCATGCCATGGAAGCTGCCAGGTGCAGGAACAGCTCCGAGATGGGATAGCTTCCCTGTTTCATGATCAGGGCATTTTCCACCATGCCCAGGCTGCGGCCATATTCGCCGCGCAGATACAAGGCGTGCGCCATCACGTAGCTGGCGAACAGGCGCAGGCCTTCGGGCAGATGCGCCGCAAGCGGATAAAACTCCTCGGCGGAATACGGGGAAGGCAAGTGCAGCAGGACACTCGCGGCCGAGGCGAACAGGATATGCGTGGCGTGGACGGCGGGCGATTCCTCGTCAGTTGGCGTATCGAGGATGCCAGCAAGGCACCGGCGGGCGTCGGCGATACGGTTGAGCGACAGACTGGCATATCCGCAGATAAGGCATGCGGAATAGCGCAGTGCGGGATCGGTGGCGTCAAGATAGGGGCGCGCCGTCTTGGCAGCGAGCGTGGCCTGTCCGCGAAAGTACAGCGCTTCTGCCGTGGCGATGGTGCGTGAATCGGGGTCGGAAATGCCTGCAACCGCAGCGTCAATCTGCCCCGGCACAAAGGCGGTGCACATCAACGGCATGGGAATGCGCGGGTAGCCATCGCAGTCCATCTTCCATCTCCCAACAGCTGGCAACAATTGCAGCAATTGTACTCCTGTTGCTCGGGACTGGAATTTGTGGGTATCGCCTACGATTATGCCGAACGTATAAAGGAAGAGTCTATTGGCGATGCTTCCAAGGTGGCTACCGAAGCCTATCTGACCTTGGGATATAGAAAAACTGCCACCCCTGCAAAAAGCTCTGCCGCAGCGATGGGAAACGCATCTTCTGGGCATTCCGGCGTCTCCAGCCAGCGCTGGACTGCTGCTGTCGCCTTCGCGTTGGCGAGCGGGGCGTGGGGACCGTCCGGCGACCAGCGGTGACGGGCGAGCCCTGCCGCGTACGTGGGACTCCATCGGCGTAGACCCATGACCCCCATGGCATCGGAGAAGTTCACCATGGCGTCCAGGACTTTACCGTCCGGCACGTCCAGCCTAGCGGCTCTCTTGAACCCAAGGTTGAAAGGGGGCGTTGTACAAGGCGAATGGGGCCGAGTGGAAGTGGATCAAAAGAGCGTTACTTGACGTTTCATGCATAATGCCAACCGCCCCGCGACATCACGTTCGCAGCGCGCAGGGGCCGGAGAATCTTCGCGATGAGAGTTGACGTCTAATACCTTGCATCGTATAGTGTGTATAGCATAGTATATGACGAGAGGAGGTATGCGGATGGAGGCACAGATGAAGCGCGGTTTCCTGGAGGCCTGCGTGCTCGCGGCCGTCTCCGGCGAGGAGTCCTACGGCTACCAGATCGTGAAGGACGTGCCGGCGAGCATGGGGCTCACGGAGTCGACGCTCTACCCGCTGCTCAAGCGCCTG
>JAXIYC010000037.1:0-96806 GCA_036304725.1 Collinsella sp.
CAGATGAAGCGCGGTTTCCTGGAGGCCTGCGTGCTCGCGGCCGTCTCCGGCGAGGAGTCCTACGGCTACCAGATCGTGAAGGACGTGCCGGCGAGCATGGGGCTCACGGAGTCGACGCTCTACCCGCTGCTCAAGCGCCTGGAGAAGGCCGGGTGCATCACGGCGCGCTCCGCCGAGCACAACGGGCGGCTGCGCCGGTACTACCGCATCACGGACGCCGGGCGTGCGCGCATCGAGGAGTTCCTGGCCGAGTGGCCGTCCGTACGGGAGATTTACGCATACGTTGAGGGGGCGCACCATGACGCGCGATGAGTTTCTTGGCCGGTTGGGCGAGCTGCTCGCCTGCCTGCCGGCCGAGCAGGTGGAGGAGACCAAGGCGTTCTATGCGGAGGCCATCGCCGACCGCATGGAGGACGGTATGAGCGAGGAGGAGGCCGTGGCCGCCATGGGCACGCCCGGCGAGGTTGCCGAGGCCACGCTCGACGACCTGCCCGCCGTGCCGCGCGCGATCGCGAGGACGCGCCGGCGCAGCACCGCGCTGCTGTGGGTGCTCGCCATCGTGGGGTCGCCGGTGTGGGCGCCGCTGCTCGTCGCCTTCGCCGCCGTGGCTCTCAGCGTCTACGTCTGCATCTGGGTGCTGGCATTCTGCGTGTGGGTCATCGCCGTGGCGCTCGGCGCCGTGGGCGCGGCGGCGCTCGCGCTCGCGGCGGCGGGCGTGACCGTCGGCCACGTGCCCTATGTGCTCGCGATGCTGGGCTGCGGCCTTGCCTTTATCGGGGCGGCACTCCTCGTGGGCGCGGGGGCCTGGGCGGCCTCCAAGCAGATTGCGCGCCTCTCGGCGCTCTGGGCGAGGAAGGTCGCCTCGCCCTTCTGGAAGGTCAAGGGCGAGAAGGACGACACTGCCGCGTACCTCGCGGCGTAGAAAGGAGCGAGTACCATGACCAGCGCGAAGAAGATCTACCTCGCCGTGGCGGGCGGACTCGTTGCCGCGGGCGTCGTCCTCGCGGGCATTGGCTTTATCGCCTCGGGCTTCGACCCGGCCGTATTCACGACCCAAATCGACATGCGTGACGACACCGTCGTCCTCGGCGGCGTCGAGGTGGGCGACCCCGAGGGCATCCCGTTCATCGGCCAGCTCGCAGATTTGGGCGAGGTCGACACTTCCGGCACCACCGCGTCCGAGTCCCCTGCTGCCCCGGGGGCACCCACCGCTCCCTAGGCATAGCGCGCCCGGACGCCCCGTCCGTGGGGCTGTTCAAGCCTGTGGAACCCGAACCTCAACCTCAACCCAACCGGCCTCAAGCCTGCGTCGATTCGCTCCCCGCCCTACGCGGGGCCCGTGACGCATACCCAAAATCCGTCCGAGGAGAAAGGAACGCAATGACGACAGCCATGCCCCTCCGCCTTTACGGGGTCCCGGTGGACGTATAGACGTTGAGGGTCATGGCCGCATTTGCGTGACCGAGAAGATAGGAGACGGTCTTCACGTTCACCCCTTGGGAGATAAGGCGCGTGGCGAACGTGTCGCGGAGGTCGTGGAACGTGGCTCGCTTTCCGGCAACCCCGATGAGGTTCATCGCCTTGGCGAGCGACGTGAAGTCTTTCGTGATGCGGTCGGGCGTGTAGAACGAATCTCCGTCTCCGAGGACATAGCGGTCCTCTCGCGCGCTTACCCCGAGAGAGCTCCTGAGGGAGCGCAGAGTATCGGCGAGCCCCTTCTCGAGGACGGCCTCCCGTTCGCCCGCCTCGGTCTTCGTGCCCTTGAGATAGGGCCTGCCATTCTACACCCCGACGGCGCGACCGACTCTGATTCTGTTGGCGACGAGGTCAACGTCGCCCCACTTGAGGCCAGCGACCTCCTCCCTTCTGAGCCCGGCGAGCAGCCCGAGGCGCGCCGCAACGCTCTGCTTGGTCGTGGGGGACGCGTCCAGGACGGATAAAAGCATCGAACGGCTCCTCTCGTCGAGCGCGTTCGGACGAGGCTTCCGACGCTTCGGCGGCTTGGTCGCCTTGTTGAAGGGGCTGCGATGGATATGGCCCATCTCGCAGGCGTAGTCCATAACCTGCTTGAAGAAGCGATGGTCCTTTGCAACGGTGTCGACGACGAGGCCGTCCGCGAGCAGGGCCACCTGCACGTCCATGACGTTCTCCGGCGCTATCTCTTCGATTGAGTAACCCTCGAGATAGCGTGCGAGATGCTTGATGGAACTGCGGTAGTTGGTTGCGGTGCTCGCCTCTATCTGCTGGGAGCGCTCGAGCTCGTCAGCGTAATCCAACATGTACGCAATGAGCTCGCAACTTGAGGCGCCGTCGCCGTCCTGCTCGATCAGCTCCCTTCTGATGTCCTCCATGATGAGGGTCGCGGCTCGGCGAGAGGTCGCTTCGAACGATCTGGTTACGATGTTCGAGCCGTTTCTGTCGGTCCGGCAGAAGCGTGCCTGCCAGTGCCCCTTGCTTCGCTCGCGCAGGCTTCCTTTCGAGTAAGTTGCCACTGAGACCAGCTTCCGAATGTCTGTCCAAATGAATGATGTCTGCTGTCCAAACGCTGTCCAAAATAGGTTTGGACTCACCGTAACGGACGGCCTGTCTGGAATCATAGGGAATCAGAAAAGCCGAGATAGACGGACCAATCGGACGCTCTGGATGCATGAAGTGTGAAGATTGACTCACTGGGAAACGCCTGTTGGCGGAGCGGCAGGGCGCTGACACGGAAGAGGTCAGAAGTTCAAATCTTCTAACGCCCACCAAATGTTCGCAGCCTAGAGGCTTTGCCTCTAGGCTGTTTTGTTTTCTTGAGCAATTCAGTCAAAATGCTTCGGCCGTGGCTGATGGATGACTTTTGAGTTTGAAGGATCGCTTGTGCCGGACTTGATATCAGCTCGACCGCAACATGTTGGTCAAGCATAATCTTTTGGATTCTTTTGGCGCGAGTGGCTTGGTTTTGGTAGGATTTGTCCGCGTCTTGCTTAAGGGGGTTTTATAACTGCCTTGCAGGTAGTCGAGTTGGTAACGTTTTAGCGGCTTGCCAAGAACCCCTCATTTTTAATGCGTCTGCAAATAGACTAATTGCTTTGACCTGCTGAAACACTATATGTTGTGTTTGACCTAAAAAAAGAATACAGGATATAGATGCGTCTTTGTCGTATGATAGATGGCGGACAGAGAACGAAGACCTTACTCACCCCATTCGGATAGATCTTTGAGCCGCTTGATCGGCTGCAGGGATTGTCCGCATGAGGACTTATGGTTTATCGAGAACACAGATTGCGCGACGGCGCCGCAAGGCAGGGGCAAGCCCTGTCGGGCATCGTTTGGCTCTGAAGCGCAATGAGATTACGACGCGAAAGAGGCAAGAGGATGAAGATCATCAAGCGCAGCGGCACCGAGGTTGTCTTTGACATCGATAAGATCGTCAATGCCATCCGTGCTGCAAACTTGGAGGTTGAGGAGGGCTCTCGCCTTACCGACCGCCAGGTGATCTACGCGGCTCAAAACGTCGCCGAGGCATGCGAGAATGCCGGCCATACCGTTTCGGTCGAGGAGATCCAGGATCTGGTCGAGGACGAGATCATGCGTCTCGACTGCTACGAGGTTGCCCGCCACTACATCATCTATCGCTATGTTCAAAGCCTGAAGCGCCAGAAGAACACGACCGACGACAAGATTCTGTCGCTGATCGAGTGCAATAACGAAGAGGTCAAGCAGGAGAACTCCAACAAGAACCCGACCGTCAATTCCGTTCAGCGTGACTACATGGCCGGTGAGATCTCCAAGGACCTGACCCAGCGCGTGCTGCTGCCCCAGGAGATCGTGGATGCCCACAATGAGGGCCTGATTCACTTCCACGATTCGGATTACTTTGCTCAGCACATGCATAACTGCGACCTGGTGAACCTGGAGGACATGCTCCAGAACGGCACTGTTATTTCGGGCACGCTGATCGAGAAGCCGCACAGCTTCTCGACCGCCTGCAACATCGCGACGCAGATTATCGCCCAAGTTGCTTCCTCCCAGTATGGCGGCCAGTCCATCTCGCTGACCCATCTTGCCCCCTTTGTTGAGGTGAGCCGTCAAAAGATTCGCGGCGAGGTCGCTCGCGAGCTTGAGGAGCTCGGCGTTTCCGCATCTCCCGAAAAGGTCCGTGAGGTCGTTGAGGACCGTCTGCGTGACGAGATCCGTCGCGGCGTCCAGACGATTCAGTATCAGGTCGTAACCCTTATGACCACGAATGGCCAGGCGCCGTTCGTGACGGTCTTTATGTATCTTAACGAGGCCCGTACGCCTCAGGAGAAGCACGACCTTGCCATGATCGTGGAGGAGACGCTTCGCCAGCGCTACGAGGGCGTTAAGAACGAGGCCGGCGTTTGGATTACCCCGGCATTCCCCAAGCTTATCTATGTACTCGAGGACGATAACGTTCACGAGGATTCCCCGTACTTCTACCTGACCCAGCTGGCTGCCAAGTGCACCGCCAAGCGCATGGTTCCCGACTACATCTCCGAGAAGAAGATGCGCGAGCTCAAGCTGTCGAAGGGCGAGACCGCCGGCAACGGCGATTGCTATACCTGCATGGGCTGCCGCAGCTTCTTGACGCCCGACCGCTCGGGCAACGGTTTTAACAACGTTGCCAACGCGCTGAACTACGATCCGAACAAGCCCAAGTACTATGGTCGCTTTAACCAGGGCGTTGTGACCATCAACCTGCCCGATGTCGCGCTGAGCTCGCACCAGGATATGGACAAGTTCTGGAAGATCTTCGATGAGCGCCTTGAGCTGTGCCACCGTGCCCTGCTGTGCCGTCATGAGCGCCTGATGGGTACACTTTCTGACGCCGCGCCGATTCTGTGGCAGTACGGCGCCCTTGCTCGTCTGAAGAAGGGCGAGACGATCGACAAGCTGCTCGTGGGCGGATACTCTACGATCAGCCTGGGCTATGCCGGCCTGTATGAGTGCGTTAAGTACATGACGGGTCACAGCCACACCGAGAAGGAGGGCACGCCGTTTGCCATGGCCGTCATGCAGCACATGAACGACAAGTGCGCCGAGTGGAAGGCCGAAAGCGATATCGACTTCTCGCTGTACGGCACCCCGCTTGAGTCGACGACCTACAAGTTTGCCAAGTGCCTGCAGCGCCGTTTTGGCATTATCCCGGGCGTGACGGACAAGGGCTACATTACCAACAGCTATCACGTCCATGTGTCCGAGGAGATCGACGCATTCGACAAGCTCAAGTTCGAGGGTATGTTCCAGCAGCTTTCGCCGGGCGGTGCCATCTCCTACGTCGAGGTTCCCAACATGCAGGACAACCTCAAGGCTGTCATTCGCGTGATGCAGTACATCTACGACAACATCATGTACGCCGAGCTCAACACCAAGAGCGACTACTGCCAGGTGTGCGGCTACGACGGTGAGATCAAGATTGTCGAGGACGATGGCAAGCTGGTGTGGGAGTGCCCCAACTGCGGCAACCGCGACCAGGAGAAGATGAATGTCGCTCGTCGTACGTGCGGCTACATCGGTACCCAGTTCTGGAACCAGGGTCGAACCGAGGAGATCCGCGACCGCGTGCTGCATCTCTAATAACCATCCCAGGCTGCCCCGTAGCGAGGCCCCGGACTTTTACTCGCTATTTCGGACAGTCCTGGCTCACGACGGAGGCGCCACTGGCGCCTCCTGTTCGTGCGGAACTCATATCGAGCAAAGGTCCGGGGCCTCGCTACGGGGCAGCCAAGTTGATGTAGCTGAGATGCGGCATGCGGTCTGCTCACTCCTCGAAGTTCTTAGCGGAAATAATTTGAGCTGCAGCTGCGATTTACTTGCGATGGCGGTTGAGCTGCAGCTGAGTATTTATTGGACCTCGAACCCTATGCTCGATGTTCGCTTCGTTCATTGAGTTACCCTTTGCATGAGGCCGGGACATATCGTCCCGCCCGCAGTTTCGCAGGCCGAAGGCCGAGAATGTTTGAGGACGGGAAGATATGTCCCGGCCTCCCGGGAGAGTTACTTATGAACTACGCGAACATTAAGTATTTCGATATTGCTGATGGTGAAGGCGTTCGTACTTCTCTGTTTGTGAGCGGGTGCCGTCGTGGGTGCAAGAATTGCTTTAACTCTGTCGCGTGGGACTTTGCTGCGGGCGAGCCGTTCGATCGCGCCGTCGAGGATAAGATTATCGAGAGTCTCGATCATCCCTTTATCGATGGCCTGACGATTCTGGGTGGCGAGCCTATGGAGCCCGAGAATCAGGCGGGGCTTGTTGACTTTATCGAGCGCGTGCGTGCGGCCTATCCTGCTGGGTCGGGCAAGACCATTTGGTGCTTTACCGGTGACGTGCTCGAGGAGCTTATGCCGGGTGGCCGTCATCATACCGAGGTGACGGACCGTATCCTGGCCTGCCTCGACATGTTGGTGGACGGCCCGTTCGTTCAGGATCTGTACGATATCTCGTTGCGCTTTAGGGGCTCGAGCAATCAGCGCGTGATCGACATGAACGCCACGCGCGCTCGTGCTGCACGTGAGGGCGTTGCGCTTTGCGATGCTGTGGAGCTTTGGCGGGACGATCCGGTCTATTCGACCCATACTATGTAGCTGGCAGAGGTTGCGTGCCGGCGTGGTACCATAGCGCGAACGCGAAATCGAAAAAAGTGAGGCCCAGATGGTCGATCAGGAAAAAGTCGAGACTGCCATTAAGCTGCTGCTTGAAGGTATAGGCGAGGACCCAACTCGTGAGGGCCTGCTGGAGACTCCGGCACGCGTCGCCCGTATGTATGGCGAGATTGCCGGCGGTATGGACCAGAGTGCCGAGGAGCACCTGTCCAAAACTTTTGCCGTCGCTTCGAACGATTTGGTTATC
The DNA here is from genome assembly GCA_036304725.1 of Collinsella sp. Lineage (GTDB taxonomy): Bacteria > Actinomycetota > Coriobacteriia > Coriobacteriales > Coriobacteriaceae > Collinsella. Next base: position 6,854 of record JAXIYC010000037.1, read on the forward strand.
GAGCGCGACATTACGTTCTACTCGCTGTGCGAGCATCATCTGCTGCCGTTTTATGGCAAGGCCGCCATTGGTTATATCCCTAACGGTCGGGTGGCTGGACTTTCCAAGCTCGCCCGCACGGTTGAGGTCTATGCCCGCCGTCTGCAGCTGCAGGAGCAGCTGTGTGCGCAGGTTGCCGATGCTCTCATGGAGTATCTTGCTCCCCAGGGAGCGATTGTGTTGATGGAGGCCGAGCATATGTGCATGACGATGCGTGGCGTGCAAAAGCCCGGCACCAAGACCGTGACGCTCGCTCGCCGCGGCATCTTTGAGACCGATCCGTCGCTCGAGGAGCGATTCTTTAGGATGCTGGACCGCTAACCATGAGAGCCGTTAACGACTTTGCATCGAAGACCGATGAGGGAACGCCGCGTCGCGGTTTTATGGCTTCGGGCCTAGCCCCCTTTGGTGCCATGCCTCGTATCGATTACATCTGTGCCAACGGCCTGTTCCGGCGGCACCTGGGCAACATTGCACAGTTGGAATCGGGGCGTATCTTCTGCCGCCACGGTATTGACCATCTGCTCGATGTCGCTCGCATTATGTGGATCAAGAATCTCGAGGAACAGCTCGAATTTGACCGCGAGGTCATCTACGCCACGGCACTTCTTCACGATATCGGCAAAGATGAACAGTATGAATCGGGTATATCCCATGATGTTGCAAGCGAACGCGTCGCTGATGCGATTCTCGGCGGCATGCCCGATGACGTAGCGTTTGAGCCGGCCGATGCTGCGGCCATTAAGACGGCCATTCTGGGCCATCGAAAGCTGCGCGTGAACAGCCAACCGCTCGAGCGTCTGCTCTATGCAGCCGACAAAGCGTCGCGCGCCTGCTTTGCATGCCCCGCGCGCAATGCTTGCAATTGGAGCGATGATAAAAAGAACCTGTCGATTCGCGTGTAGTTAGTTTGCGCGGTCGGGGTTCTAAACGAAGGAGACGATCGCGATGAGTAACAAGAAACTGCCCGAGAATGCAACCAAGACTGAAGGCGCCGAGCTCGCCCGCCGTGGAAGGGGCGAAATATCCACCGCAGCGGCGGTGCCCCACGTGAGCTATGACGACCTGCGCCATGCTGACCGCATTACTATCGACGGTCTCGAGGTCTTTGCCAACCACGGTGTGTATCCCGAAGAGAACGCGCTGGGCCAGAAGTTCATCGTGTCCTTGGTGCTCTATGCCGACCTGCGTGCAGCAGGGGAGCACGACAACCTGGATGCCTCGATTGATTATGGCTCGGTGTGTCACGATGTCGACGGATATCTGCGCGAGCATACGTTTAAGCTCATCGAGGCTGCAGCCGAGGGTGTGGCCCAGATGCTGCTGCGTCGTTACCCCCTGCTGCTTGGCGTGCGTGTTAAGCTCGATAAGCCTTGGGCTCCCGTCGGTCTTCCCCTGGCAAGCTGCGGCGTCGAGATCGAGCGAGTGCGCTAGTCGACGCTAGAGCTTGTTGAGGGGTGGCCGCTTGAGCCGCTGCGACAGAGCCCTATTGTTGGGGCAGTACGTGTCGAGCAGGGCGTGAAACCGCTGATTGTGGCTTGGCTCGAGCAAGTGGACGAGCTCGTGGGCGACAACCATGTCGAGGCATTCGACAGGGTAGGCGGCGAGCTCGCGCGCGATGCGAATGGCGCCGGTTTTGGGTGTGCATGAGCCCCAGCGCGTCTTCATACTGCGTACGGAAACGCGGGAAACGGCGATACCCATTGCGATTTCGTATGCATGCACCATATCGCGCAGCGCTGTGGTGACCTCGGATGCATAGAGCTGGTCGATGCGGGTCTGGAGCTCATCGGGCGTCAGGCCGTCGAGGATTGCGCGCCGCTCGGCCTGTAGGCGTTCGTTCGATTTGTCGGCGCCCATAAAACTTGCGAAGGTGGCCTGCTTGGGCCGCGGTGCGGGCGATGCAAAGTTGTGATCGAGCGCATCTTGTACCGTGATGGGCTTGCCCCAAAGCGCAATGATGGACGAGGGACTGAGCGGCTCTCGCGCCGTCGCCTGATGTTGCTCACGCTGGTCAAGTCGGCTGATAATCCAGGCGCTGTTGCGCTTCACAAACGCTTCGATACGCTCGCGGCTGGCGCCGAGCGGTGCGCTGGCGTGGGCCTCACCGCTCGATGTGACGCGTAGGTTGAAGTTCTTGACGCGCTTTTTGGTAACGATGACGGGGATGGGCGTCCCATCCGGTCGGGATGCGGAAATCGTAAACTGCTGCGTCAAAAGCGGTCCTTCAGATTGGGGACGGGCCGGCATGTCGACCGTTCGGCATGCCGGCCCGCTCAAGGGATGTGAAATTAATAACGCTCAAAGAAGGCAAGCGCGTTGTCGCTGCAGAGCTTCTGCATCACGGTCTTGCCAAAGTGCTTGGAGAGCATGTTCTGGAACTCGGGCATCTTGCTGGCATCGGAGAGGAAGGCGGGCACCGTGGCACCGTCCCAGTCGCCGCCGAGCGCGATGACGTCCTCGCCGCCCAGGTCGAGCCAGTGCTCGATATGTGCCGCTAGCTGGTCGAAGGTGACGTCTGCGGCGGTCTTGTCGGTTGCGTCGTTGGAAAGGAACTCGCTGCAGTAGTTGAGGCCGACGATACCGCCCATGTCGCGAATGGTGCGGAACTGGTCGTCGGTAAGGTTGCGTTTGACGCCGCAAACCGCACGGGAGTTGGAGTGGCTGGCGACGAAGGGACGTGTGGCGTGGGCGACAACCTCGTCAAAGCACTCATCGTTGAGGTGGGAGACGTCAAGCACCATGCCGGCGTGCTCCATCTGCGTAAGTGCCTCGATGCCGGCGGCGGTGAGGCCGGCGTGGGTATCGTGTCCGCTCGCGAGCGGTCCTTGCGCGTTCCAGCTGAGTGACGACATAAGCACGCCCAGGCTCTTGAGCACCTCGATCAGCGCGGGGTCCTCGGCAAAGAACGTGGCGTTTTCGATGGTGTGGATGCAAGCGACCTTGCCGTCCTTGAGTGCGGGGCGAATGTCTGCGGCGCTGCGCACGTTGACCATGCGGTCGTGGTTGAGCATTGCCTGGCCGCTCATATGCGCCATGATCTGCGCCTGGAAGCGCGCGGCATGGGCGGTGGGAATCTCGTCGGGGACAAACGTGGCGAAGCACTGTGCCCACGGCGTGTTGCCGATCTTTGCGAGCGAGATGGCGCAGGCGTTGCCCTCGATGAGATCGAAATCTTGCGGATGCGTTTCGTCGCCGGGGAAATAACCGTCGGTGCCGGCAGTAAAGCGCAGGTCGAGATCGAGCGTGGCCCAGCCGATGCGGTCGGCGGTGTCGCAGTGTAGGTCAAATACGGGATATGCCATGGTTCCTCCGGTTGCAGCGTTTCTTTGCAAACTGTCATTGAATTGTATGACTAGGGTATAGTTAGCGCCATATGTTCATGGCGGCCCGCGTTATGCGCCGCCCTTATTACGGAGGTTACCATGTCCAACCAGGGCAAGAAGGTCAAGACCCATTATCGTGGCACGCTCGACGACGGCACGCAGTTCGATAGCTCCTACGATCGCGGCGAGCCGCTGGAGTTCACCTGCGGCGCCGGCCAGATGATCAAGGGCTTCGACGCCGCTGTTGTCGACATGCAGGTGGGCGAGAAGAAGACGGTGCACATCCCGGCTGCCGATGCCTACGGCGAGCACAATCCCGAGATGGTTCTGACCTTCCCGGCCGAGCAGGTTCCCAATATCGAGCAGATCGAGAAGGGCATGAAGCTCTTCCTGTCCACGCCGAGCGGCATGCCTGTCCCCGCCGTCGTCATTGACGTGACGCCCGAGGCCGTGACGCTCGATGCCAACCACGAGCTTGCCGGCAAGGACCTCAACTTTGATATCGAGCTCGTCGAGGTCGAGGGTTAGAGTATGCCTGAACGCTTGGTTTCGACGACATGCTTGGGAAATCTCAACGATCCGTCCTATGAACTTCTGCTTCGCCGGAAGTTGGGCGGCGTCTTTGAAGTTGACGAGCTACTGCTCGATTGGGACCAGGCTGATGTATACGCGTTTGTGGGCGTGACGGAGCTGGGGCGCACGGTCGATGTTCGGCTGGATACTGCCGACGGCGGTCGTCTTGCCGACGGCGACGTGCTCGCCATTGACCGTTCGGGCATGGTGCCCGTGGCGGTTGTCGTGCGCTTGCGCAGCGCCGAGGTTTATTTGGTCGAAGTTGACCGCATGGACCCGATTGCGCTCGCGCATTCGTGCTGGGAGATCGGCAACATGCATGCGCCGCTCTTCCGGGGCGACTCGGACGAGCATACTGTGCGCATGTATACGCCGGTGCAGCCTGTTTTGGGCCGCATGCTCCGGGGTGTCGAGGGTGTTCGGCTCTCTCTGGTTACCCGTGAACTCGATGCGGACCGGCGCTTTGCGTCGAGTGCGGCGGAGGTCGTCGTGAGCATGGCTCCCGACTTTACCATCGTAAAAAAGGCGCGCGGCTAAGCGCGCGTATGCGCAAGACGGGCTTTGAGGGGCGACCGATCAAGGTCCGTCTTGCTGTTGATATGAGGCTTTGGGGGAAGCATATGGGTCTTGAGGGAATCAAACTGATTGCATGCGATTTGGACGGCACGTTGCTGCATCCGGGGGAGCGCGAGCTGCGTTCCGAGGCCTTTGAGCTTATCGATGAGCTGCATCGTCGCGGTATCGTGTTTATGCCGGCGAGTGGCCGTCAATATGCGAGCTTGCGCTACCTGTTTGCCCCGGTGGCCGATGAGCTCGCCTATGTATGCGAAAACGGAACCCTGGTGATGAGCGAGGGGCGTGCCGTCGTCAAGCGTTCCATGGAGCGTAGCCTTGCTATGGTTATCGCGAATACCGTGGTTGCGTATCCCCATACCGACATGACCCTTTCGTGTGAGGGGCACATCTACACCATGAGCGGCAACGATGCGTTCGTCGACCATTTGCGCTATGTGGTCCACTGCGATGTGGCGGTGGTCGACCGTCCCGAGGACATCGACGAGGATGTCATTAAGATTGGCTTCCAGACGCCCGAGGTGGAATATCCGGCGGCCCGGGAGTATTTCGAGCGCCTCTTTGGCGACCGTGTCAATGTGATGACGTCAGGAACCGCATGGACGGACCTTATCGGTTTCGGTTCGGGCAAGGGCTCCGCGCTTGCCGATTACGGTCGTGTCCTGGGGATTTCGCCCGATGAGATGATGGCATTTGGCGACAATGAGAACGATCGCGACATGCTCAACGTCGTGGGCCATCCCTATCTGATGGAGAGCTGCAACCCCACCATGCGCGGTATCAACGATCGCGTCCGTTACGTGCACACGGTCGAAGAAGAACTGCGCCGCCTGCTCGCCGAGTAGGTTTTCGGGACATGCCTAGAAATGTACTGTTTGCTGTAACGGATGGGAAAGTAGATTTGCAGGCATGCCCCAAAGGCTACCGGCAGTCGGGGCAGAGTCCCTCAAAGATGGTGTAGTGCGAGCTGACGCTCCATCCGATTTGTTCGGATGCCCTGGCGTCGAGCTGGGCATCGAAGGGGAGCGGCACGTCGATGACGCGGCTGCACGAGGTGCAGATGATATGTGCGTGCGGCTCGATGGTGCGATCGAAGCGGCTGCCGCCCGGCGTCTTAATAGAAAGAATCTCGCCGGCGTCGGCTAAGAGATTGAGGTTGCGGTAGACCGTGCCGCGGCTGATCTTGTCATCCTGTTCGCGTACGACATTGTAGATTTCGTCGGCGGTGGGATGGTTATAGCTTTGGCGCACAGCGTCAAGAACCAGCTTTCGCTGCCTGGTATTCCTTCTTTGCACCGCCATGCGCCTCGCCTCTTTTCTGTAAACGGCATGAAGCAAATGATACCTTATTTAGAACACAATACTAATAGCGAGGGCTAAAACCATCCTCGTTGGCAAGCGGGGTGCGAGCTTGAGCGTCTACAAGGCGAAAACGTGTCCCCATGCGCTCATAGGAGGCATGAAGCGCCTCGAGCAGAGACACGATGTTTGCCGGCGTGCCCTGTAGCTCCATCTCAACCGAGCCGTCTTCCATATTGCGCACCCAGCCGGTGAGGGAGCGCGCCTGTGCGAGGTTGGTGTTGGTGAAGCGGAAACCGACGCCCTGGACTTGCCCCTCCCACCGCAGGAAATAGCGCTGCGGGGCGTCTTGAGTGGCCTCGTCGCTTGCGAGCACGGTGAGCCTGCGGCGCAGCTCGAACTCGACGCCAGAGAGCTTTTGGAGTTCGCGGCTGCCGCCGGCGACGCTGGAGAAGAACGTATCGAAGAAGCTCATCGCTAGGCCTGCTTGTCTGCGTCGGCCGGGAAGGTAATGCCGGCCTGCTGGCGTACGGCATCCATGATGCGCAGTGAGACGAGCGTGACATCGCGGTAGTGTCCGAGCTCGTGGCGTCCCGCCGGGGTCTCCCAAATCTCTTCCTTAACGTTATCGATACCGCCGATGGCGGTGATAAAGTCTGTGAGTTCGTATTCCATGGTGTTGCTCGATTTGGGAAGGTCGAGCACGCGGCCGTTGTCGCCCTGTTCGCGCGGTACCTCGGTCGCCGAGCCGCGTACGACGTCGCCGCGATAGTCGATGCGGACGTTGCGGGGCGTGGACAGATGGTCGATCTGGATAGTGCCACGCTCGCCTTCAATCTGCGAGGGCAGCAGGTCATTCGTAATTTTGGAGTGCGCAAGCTCGACGGAGATACGGCCACCGCCGTAGCTGGCGAGGATGGAACCGCAACCGTCGATGGGGCCGTGCGTGAGCTGTCGCGTGGCGGGGTCGAGCAGAGTAGCCATGCTCGTAAGGCCGGAGGGCATGCCGAAAATCTCGACCATGGGCTCGACGGTGTAGACGCCGATGTCCATGAGGGAACCCGATGCCATATTGCAGTCAAAGATATTGGTGGCGCGCCCCGCGAGAACCTCGTTGTAGCGCGAGGAATACTTGCCAAAGCGCAACGATGCACGACGAATGGGCGCAATCTCGCCCAGGGCGTCCTCGACGGCGTGGAAAGCGGGGTCATGGAGCGGGCGCATGGCCTCGAGGGCTACGACGCCCGCCGCCTCGGCTGCGCGAAAGACCTCGAGCGCCTGCGCCTCGGTGGCACAAAAGGGCTTTTCGACGATAACGTGCTTGCCGCCGGCGATACAGGCGAGCGCCTGCTCGTAGTGGAGCGCATTGGGGCTGCCGATGTAGACAGCGTCGACGTCGGCAGCGGACGCAAGCTCGTCAAGCGCGGTGAAGTAACGCTCGCCGCCGTGCTTAGTGGTGAAGGCGGCGCCGCGATCTGCATCGCGCGAGAGCGTGCCCACAAACGCGGCTTGGTCGTTGGCGTTGACGACCTGGATAAAGTCGTCGGTAATCATGGATGTGCCGATGGTCGCTATACGCAGCATATATCCCCCTCGTGCCGTTCGGTTTACAGGATGAGTGTAGCGCGAGGGGGCAGGAAATAGCGTGCGAAAACGCCGTTACAGGTCGCTCTCGTTAAAGCCGGTGTCGATATCGAGGTTGCTGCCGTCGGCCGCCGTGGTGGCAAGCTCGTCGCAGCGCTCATTGAGCTCATGGCCGGCGTGGCCCTTAACCCAGATGAACTCCACCTTGTGCTTGCTCTTTGCGGTGAGTAGGCGCTCCCACAGATCGCGGTTCTTAACGGGCTGCTTGTTGGCGGTCTTCCAGCCGCGTTTTTTCCAGCCGTCGATCCAGTGCTTGTTGAAGGCGTTAACAACGTACTGCGAATCGGAATGGACTTCGACATCGCAGGGGCGGTTGAGCGCCTCGAGCGCCACGATGACGGCCATGAGTTCCATGCGGTTGTTGGTGGTCTTAGCGTAGCCGCGCGAAAGCTCGGAGGTGAAGGTCTTGCCGGCGGGGTTGGTGTATGTGAGCACGGCACCGTAGCCACCGCGTCCCGGATTTGATCGGGCCGAGCCGTCGGTATAGATGATGACCTTCACATGGTTCCTTTCGTTGGGTACGTTTCGTGTGAGTGACCATTGTAGCGCCATGCCCGCCGGGGGCTAGCAATTTACGATTTCTACCCCGTCTTCCGACAGTTAGTTGGCATGGATGATGCGGTTGAGCTCGTCGAGGTATTGCTGCAAGAGGGGAGAGGGCTTGCGCTCGTCGTGCATGATATAGCCTACGCGCATCGTTGGGGCGTCTGCTAACGGGATCGATGCCATACCCCATTGCATTTCATTGGAGAGGACGCCGGTCGACAGGGTGTAACCGTTCGACGTGATAAGTAAGTTAGTAAGTGTTCCGCGGTCCGAGATTCGTATGTTGCGGTCGCAAGGGATATAGCTAAAAGGTTCCTCGGCGTAATAGAAGGAGTTTGAGGTTCCCTGCTCAAAGCTGTAGCGCGTATAGGGCGTGAGGTCGGCAAGGGACAGCTGGGGGCGGCGTGCGAGTGGGTGGCGCTCGCTAACGAAGACGTGGACCGTCGCGTCGAATAGGGGATGGAAGCTTGCACGGGCATCGGCGAAGGCCTTCTGCAGAACGCGGGCGTTAAAGTCATCCAGATACAGAATGCCGATATCGCTGCGAAACGCACGGACGTCATCGATGATCTGCGATGTGGTGGTCTCGCGCATGATGAACTCGAACTTGCTGTCGCGGCAGCGCTCGACCACGTTGACAAAGGCCTCGACCGAAAAGGCGTAGTGCTGGGCGGAAATGGCGAGGCGGGCTTGCGGGGTGCCGCCGTCCTCGTAGCGTGCCTCGAGCATGTCGGCCTGCTCTACGACCTGGCGCGCATAGCCCAAAAGCTCGGTGCCGTCGTTGGTGAGCGTGACGCCGCGGCTGGAGCGCGTAAAGATCTCCAGATGGAGCTCCTGTTCCAGGCTTTTGACGGCGTTTGAGATGTTGGACTGAGCGGTATAGAGGCGCTGGGCTGCGGCGTTGATTGAGCCGGACTCTGCCACGGCGATCAAAAAGCGAAGCTGTTGGAGGGTCATCGGCGCCCGTCCTTTCGATGGCTATCTAAAAAACCGATAACAGGTTAGCGCTTTTAAGTGATTGACCCGGGGAGACGATGCTCGTACTATTCAAAACACACAAAGGCGGTAGGTAATTAAGCCGACCACGAGAACGGGATGTCAAAAGGAGGACCGCATATGAACTGCTTGCTAAGACGAATGCCGGGCTCCTGTTTGCGCCCGTCGGCGTGATCAGGAGACAGCGACTTACTTCTCTTACTCTTATTTACTTTTATTCGATTAAGGAGATCATCATGAGCCAGTTTATCAACAACCCCGAGCACACCTTTGGTTTCGACACCCTGCAGCTTCACGTTGGCCAGGAGAGCGCCGATCCCGCATCCGATTCCCGCGCCGTGCCTATCTACCAGACCACGAGCTATGTGTTCCGCAACTCCCAGCACGCTGCCGACCGCTTTGGCCTTGCCGACGCCGGTAACATCTACGGTCGTCTGACCAATTCCACCCAGGGCGTCTTTGAGGACCGCATCGCCGCGCTCGAGGGTGGCGTTGCTGGCCTCGCCGTCGCCTCTGGTGCCGCCGCCATCACCTATACCCTGCAGGCGCTCGCTCAGGCCGGCGACCATGTGGTGGCCCAGAAGACCATCTACGGCGGTTCCTACAACCTATTGGAGCACACGCTCTCCCAGTTTGGTGTCGAGACTACCTTCGTCGATGCCCACAACCTGGACGAGGTCGAGGGGGCCATCAAGGACAACACCACGGTCATTTACCTCGAGACGCTCGGTAACCCCAACTCCGATATTCCCAACATCGACGCTATCTCCGAGATCGCCAAGAAGCATGGTCTTCCGGTCGTCGTCGATAACACCTTTGGCACCCCGTATCTGTTCCGCCCACTGGAGCATGGTGCCAACATCGTCGTCCACTCCGCAACCAAGTTCATTGGCGGCCACGGCACCTCGCTGGGCGGCGTGATTGTCGATGGCGGCAACTTTGACTGGAAGGCGAGCGGCAAGTATGCGCAGATCGCCAAGCCCAACCCCTCCTACCATGGCGTCTCGTTTGCCGAGGCTGCCGGCCCTGCCGCCTTCGCGACCTATGTCCGCGCCATCCTGCTGCGTGACGAGGGCGCCTGCATTAGCCCGTTCAACGCCTGGATCCTGCTCCAGGGCACCGAGACCCTGTCGCTGCGCGTCGACCGCCATGTCGAGAACACCAAGAAGGTCGTTGAGTTCCTGACCGGTGACAGCCATGTTGCCAAGGTGAACCACCCGAGCCTGCCCGAGCACCCCGACCATGAGCTCTACAAGCAGTATTTCCCCAACGGCGGTGCCTCGATCTTCACCTTCGAGATCAAGGGCGGTCAGGAGGCTGCATGGAAGTTCATCGACCACTTGCAGGTGTTCTCGCTGCTTGCCAACGTGGCCGACGTCAAGTCGCTCGTCGTACACCCGGCTACGACTACGCACTCTCAGCTCTCTGCCGAGGAGCTTGCCGAGCAGAACATCACGCCTTCCACGATCCGTCTTTCCATCGGTACCGAGAACGCCGAGGACATCATTTGGGACCTGAAGCAGGCCTTTGCCGCACTGGACGAGTAGGGCGACTTGTGCAAGGACCCCTTGCGACTCGATAGGTATAACTGCATAAAATGCCTGCTCAAGGCGCCTGCGCAAGCAATGGTTGCGCAGGCGACTTTTTTGCATAGGGAGGGCGCTATTACAGGGTTTTTGGCATGCTTTATGCAATCGAGATGTGGAAAACTCCTGTTAAGAGGATGTGAGTTTTACGCAAATGACGTGCACCTTTTGAGAAAAACCGCAGGTCGCGATTTGCTCGGGGTACTATGCAGCGCGATTGAATCACACGCAGCTCAAACGCAGCAAAAACGCACTACGGAGGTTTCCAGCTACATGAGGATCGATTCACGAAAACCGAAAGCCGCCGCCCTTTCCGCCGCTCTGACCGTGGCGCTTTTGGCGGGCGCCGGCGCAACCGATGCCCACGCGGCAACACTGTCCGACACGGTCGGATCCACGCCGTCCGAGGCGACGCTGATGCAGCCCGTCGACTATCGCGGCGACGGCTTTGGCTCCATGCAGGAGTGGAACGCCTCTATGGGGGCCAAGCGCGATTCCCTAGAGGTCCGCGCGCAGATCATCATGAACATGTACGGTGACTATGCCACCGATGACGAGCGCGCTGTACTGCAAGGTTGTATCGACGGCGCGGGCAGTCTTTTGACGATGGAGGAGGTCGACGCGAAGTCGGCCGAGCTCGACGAGCTTCGCTCCACGCTCGAGGATGCTAAGCGCGAGGCACTCGAGGCTGCCGCAGCCGAAGCCGAGGCCGCCGAGGCCGCCCAGGCTTCATATAGCAACGCAGGCTACGGGCCGTCCTATACGGCAGCTGCGTATTATGCGAATGGTTCGGGACTGACGCGTTCCGCCGGCGTCAATAACTATAACGGTCGTCGTGAGACCTATTACAGCAGCAACGTGCTCTACCATCACCGCACGGGCGAGTGGACTCAGGATTCCGAGGGCTTTTGGCGCGATTCTGATGGTTACTACGTCGTGGCCGCGGGCGATAAGGCTCAGGGCTCCACGTTTACCGGTTCCAAGGGTGAGTGCAAGGTCTATGATTCGGGCTGCGCAGCCGGAACTACCGATTATTACACCGGTTGGTAATCTGCCATAAGCCAATAGGACATGACAGGCGGGCGTCTTTACCGAGCCTTTGGGCAACGTAAGGGCGTCCGTCTTTTGTGCGTGCTTGAGTTAACAGAGCGCTTACCGTGGCAGTACACCGCGCATATGGGCGCGGGGCACACTAAGTTATGAGAAACAAAGTCTTTCTCGTGGAGGAAGTGGTCCCATGAACGCTCGAGATGTCGCTATTGCCGTCGTTGCCCTTTTAATCGGATGTCTTGGTCCGACGGCGGCGTTAGCCGTCGGCCTGCAGTCCGCTACGGGCGCCGCTCCTGTGGTTGTGGGCGCCTTGATTGCAGCGGCCCTGCTGGGAGGCGCCGGCGTGCTACTTTGCCGCGATGACGAGGAAGAGGTTCCAGAATCGCAACGATAACTGTTGTGAGATTGGCAGCCGGTCATAGACGAAGATGAAAGCCGCCGCGGGGGAACGGTTCCCTTGCGGCGGCTTTGCTGTTAAGGCTGTTGAATGCGGTGCGTTGGCGCTACCAGCTTTTCTCGATATCGCGGATGCGCCGATAGAGCCAATCGTTTTGCGGCACTTGGATATCGTGTTTGGCTGCGAGGCGGCAGATGGTGCCCGCGAACTCCTCGACTTCGGTTTTTCGTTGTGCGATGCGGTCCTGCGCCATCGAGGGCATACCGGCGGGGTCGATTCCCTCGATGAGGTGCACCATCTGCGTCAGGTCTGCTTCGGTCAGCTCAATGCCCTCGGCGTTAGCGACCGCAAGCGTTTCGCGCATGGCGGAAACAAAGCAGCGGCGCTGCTCGGAGTCCGGCTCCGTGGCGCTTCCGTAGGTCCCGCCGTAGGCCATGCAGGTCTGGTTGATGCCGTCGTTGAGCATGAGTTTGGCCCACATGCGGTGCGCAATGTCGCTCTCGACGGTATGGGCGATGCCGCAGCGCGTGTAGAGCTCGTCGATTGCGGTAATGGTTGCAGGATCCGTGCCGGCCGCCGCGCCAAAGCGGATTTCGCCCGCATTGGTAAAGGTGAGCGCGCCGTCGAGGAATACGGCGTCCATGCCCTGGCAGATACCCAGGACGGTGTGCTTCCAGCCAAAGCGCTCGGCAATCTTTTGCTCGCTCGTAATACCGTTGCACAGCGAGGCGATGAGCGTGTTGGGTCCCACGATGTGTTCCATAGTCTTGAGCGCCTGGTCGAGTCCAGTCGTCTTGACCGTGAGAATGACCAGATCGGCGGGCGTTGCCTCGCTGGCGCGCACGGACTTGAGTGCGCAGGGCTCGCCGTTGACCGTAAGGGCGTCGCCTGCGTGACGCTCGAAACGGGCGTCGTCCATGACGTATTCGACGGCGTCATTGCTGAGGGCCGTGGCAATCATGCTGCCGTAGAGCAGGCCGACGCCGCCCTTGCCGATAAAGGCGACCTTGTTGATCTGCATGTGAATCATCTCCCCACTAAAAGGCGCCCGCATGAGGGGCGCCTGGTGGATTGTATGCCGCTGGAGCATGTGGCGTGCACCGGAGGCGGAATTTAGAAGAACAAACTCATGGGAACTTATGCCGCGGGACAGACCGCAAAAACGCGCGCAGGGTATCCGACGCCATCGCGCACCTTGGGGAAGGTGCAGAAGATGACGGTGCCTGTGGCGGGAAGCTCGTCCAGATGGTCCATGACCTCGATCTGGTAACGGTCGACCGAGAGAATGTATTGTTCGCCGGGGTAGGGGGCAGGCATCCTCTCGTGTGGTCACGCTCGTCTCCTTTCGTCGGGCTTTTTGCTGATGTTAAAGCGGTGCCGTGACGGCCTGATTTCTGCTGCGTTACGATACGTTCTCGATTGCGATTCCGATGTGCTTCGATGACGTGACAGGTTTGTTTCGCCTTATCAGGGCTTCGATGGGGGAGGAGGGGCCGTGCAATATCGCGTTGACCCCAAAAGCGGTAACCGTATCTCGGCGTTGGGGCTGGGCTGTATGAGGTTTCCCGGTGCGCCGGGACGCCTTGATGCGAAGACAGCCGACGCCATCATCTCCCGTGCGGTGGAGCAGGGGATTAACTACCTGGACACGGCCTATCTCTATCCCGGCAACGAGGCTTGCGTGGGCGCTTCGCTTGAGCGCCTAGGCCTACGCGACCAGGTTTTGCTCGCAACCAAGCTGCCGCATGCTTCGTGCAAATGCGCGGAGGATTTCGACCGGTTCTTCGACGAGCAACTGCGCCGCCTACGGACCGACCATATCGACTATTACCTCATGCATAACATTACCTCGCCCGCCCAGTGGGAACGTGTGGTGGCGTTGGGCATTGAGGACTGGATCGCGCGTCAAAAGGCGGCGGGGCGCATTCGCCAGATTGGTTTTTCGTATCACGGCAGCGCGGCGGATTTCCTGACGGTGCTTGACGCATATGACTGGGATTTTTGCCAGATCCAGTACAACTATGCCGGCGAGCGTTACCAAGCGGGAACGGCAGGACTCATGGCGGCCGCGGAGCGCGGGCTCGCGGTGTTTGTGATGGAGCCGCTTTTGGGTGGACGCTTGGCGGGCAAGCTGCCTCCGCGGGCCCGCGCCGTGCTCGATGGCATACGCGATCCGTACCTGAAGACGCCGGCTGCTTGGGGCCTTTCGTGGGTGTGGAACCATCCTCAGGTGACGATGCTGCTTTCGGGTATGACTGATACCGCGCAAGTGGATGAGAACGCGGCGTTGGCCGATCGGGCCCTGCCGGATTCGATGACGGCTGCTCAGCTCGATGCCATCGCGCGCGTGCTGAGGGAGTTTGAAAAATCGAATCGCGTGCCCTGCACGGGGTGCGGCTACTGCATGCCGTGCCCCAAGGGCATCAATATTCCCGGCTGCTTTGGTGCCTACAACGCGAGCTACGCGCATAGTTGGTTTACGGGGCTGTCTCAATACTTTACGGCGAGCGCGGTGCGCACAAGCGAGCCCAAGTTGGTGAGCAATTGCGTCAAATGCGGCAAATGCGCGCGGCACTGCCCGCAGCACATCGATATTCCCGAGCGTCTCGACGATGTGCGCCGACGTTTCCAGCCTGGTCCCGTAACGGCCGCGCTTAAAGCCTTTTGCAAAACGCGCTCCTCATGACCCTTTTATAACTTGCGGTGGAATAGTTCCTGCTTGCGTCAGAATAGGGACCAAGCAGGAACTATTACACCGCAACTGAAGGGGGCTGTCGTGGGCCATCGGGATTCATGTGATGATTTGCGTGAGGTTCGTTGGGGCGTTTTGGGTGCTGGGCACATTTCGTATCGATTTGCATCGTCGCTCAAGGAGTTGGACGGGGCACGGCTTGTGGCTGCCGCCGGTCGCACTCCTTCGCATGTTGAGGAGTTTTGCAGGGCGTTTTCGATTGATGCCGCGCACGGTTATGCCACGGCTGACGATAGCGGCGATGCGGCTTATGATGCGTTGATTGCCGACCCCGATGTCGACGCAATCTACTTGGCTCTTCCACATGGCATGCATGCGCATTGGGTCTGTCGGGCACTGCGCGCGGGAAAGGCCGTGCTGTGCGAAAAGCCGGCCGTTTTGAATGAAGAAGAGGCCCGTGCGATCACCTCCGTTTCCCGCGAGTGCGGTGTGCCGTTTATGGAGGCGATGAAAACCCGGTTTTGTCCGATGCATGCTCGCGTGAAGGACTTGCTTGCGCCGGGCGACCTCGGCCGCATCGTCTCGATCGAAAGCGTGCAAAAACTCGATTACGGCGAGTCTCCTTCGGGCTATCTGCTTGATCCGTTGCAGGGCGGCTGTCTATATGACATGGGCTGCTATGCGGTCGGTTGGTTTGAGGATTTACTCGCGGGCGCGTGCGAGGTTTCGTCTCGTGAAGTTCGCTGGCGTGACGTATCGGGCGGCCGCGTGGATTGGGCCGATGAGATCCATATGAGTGTCGGCGGTATACCCATTCATATGGCGTGCGACGGCAAAGCAGCATATGAAAGCCGCTTAACGATTGCCTGTGAGCGGGGCTCGTTGGAAATCGAGCGTCTCCATCGCCCCGAGCTCGCCCATGTGAAGTACTCCGATGGACGAATGCTCGAAATAAATGCCCCGTTTGAGGTCGATGATTTCTACGGCGAAATCCAGCATGCGACCCAGCTCATCCGGGCGGGGAAACTCGAGAGTCCCGTTATGTCCCTTGCCGCCACACAGCGCTGCGCGCGTATTATCGATGCAATCCGTCTAGCCCTCTAGGACTTGGCGCTGGCACGTAGGGGATCATGACGCCAGCGACCGTGGTGCTTGGTGGCCAGCATCTCTGATGCCCCTTTTATAAGTTGCGGTGGAATACGGTCTATTTGCGCCAAAATAAGGCACCAATAGACCGTATTTCACCGCAACTGATGAGGGGGAGCTGGAGATGCTGACGATTGGGTGCCATCTTTCGACGACGAAGGGCTATCGGGCGATGGGGGAGACGGCGCTATCCATTGGCGCCAATACCTTTGCATTCTTTACGCGCAACCCGCGCGGCGGCAAGGCGAAAGATCTTGACATGTATGACGTGGCGGCCCTGCGCGAGCTTATGGAGCAAAACGACTTTGGCCCGCTCGTGGCTCATGCCCCGTATACCTATAACCCCTGCTCGGCCAAAGAGCGGGCGCGCGAGTTTGCCCTGGAGGCCATGGCAGAGGACCTGCGGCGCATGGAGGCGCTGCCCGGCAACTACTACAATTTCCATCCCGGTGCGCATGTGGGGCAGGGCCCCGACGCCGGTATTCAGATGATCGTCGACACCCTGTGCCAGGTGATGTTTGAGGGGCAGCAGACGACGGTGCTGCTCGAGACCATGGCGGGAAAGGGTACCGAGGTGGGCCGCAGCTTTGAAGAGCTGGCGCGCATTATCGACGGTGCTGCCGCCAGGCGTCCAGAGCTATCGGACAAGCTGGGCGTGTGTCTGGACACCTGCCATGTGAGCGATGCCGGCTACGACATCATCCATGATCTGGACGGCGTACTCGACGAGTTCGACCGCGTGGTGGGTATCGACCGCTTGCATGCCGTACACATCAACGATTCGAAGAACCCCTGCGGCGCCCATAAGGACCGCCACGAATGCATCGGTAAGGGCTATCTGGGTAGTGAAGAGTTTGGCGGCGGTATGCAGGTTATGCAGAATATTGTATCGAATAGCCGCTTGCGCGCATTGCCATTCATTTTGGAGACACCGAACGAACTTGCAGGTTATGCGGCTGAAATCAAACTGTTAAGGTCGTTACAGCAGTAATGACTGTCACAAAGTGGAGTGTTCCATTCACGTTATGGGTTTGTTTCAATCAGTTTTCTAATTGCAGATTCTCCCAAGCGGGTGCATAATAGCCATCAGTTTTTGCAGACCTCTGAATCAAACGGGGTCACCGGAAGGAGACTGATTATGAAGCTGAAGAAGCTTGGCGCATTTGCCGCCACGGGCGCCATGGCGCTCGCCCTCGCACTGACGGGCTGCGGCTCGTCCAACGCCACCTCTGGTTCTGATGCCGGTTCCAGCAGCTCTGACGACGCTAAGGTCGAGAAGGTCGACGGCTCCAAGGAGTACGCGCTCGTCAAGGACGGTACGCTGACCGTCGGCACCTCTGCCGAGTACGCTCCGTTTGAGTACAAGGATGACAACGGCGATTATCAGGGCTTTGACCTTGAGCTCATCAAGGCTATCGGCGACAAGCTGGGTCTGGATGTCGAGTACGTCAACAATGACTTCGACACGCTCGTCCCCGGTGTCGCTTCGGGCGCTAAGTACGACGTCGCCATCGCGGCTATCACCGACACGCCCGAGCGTGAGAAGGAAGTTACTTTCTCCGATTCCTACTACATGGACGATCAGGCTATCGTGACCAAGGTCGATAACACCGACATCACGGCCGACAACTACAGCGAGAAGCTCAACAACGCCGACGCTACCATCATCGTCCAGTCCGGTTCGACCGCCGAGGCCTTTGCCCAGGAGAACTTCCCCAAGGCCAAGATCGTCCCCTACAAGGACGCCACCGAGTGCTTCAGCGCCCTGCAGTCCGATAAGGGCGACGCCGTAGTCACCAACCGCTCCGTTGCCAGCCAGCTGACCGCCGAGCAGTTCAACACCTGCCAGACCATCAAGCAGATCAGCACCGGCGAGGAGTACGCCATCGCCATCAACCAGGGCAACACCAAGCTCAAGGACGACATCAACCAGGCCATCAAGGACCTGACCGACGACGGTACCGTCGATGCCCTCATGGCTAAGTACAACATCAAGTAAAATAGCTACTTGATTGTGCGCAGGCCCTTTCCGTTTTGGCGGAGAGGGCCTTTGCGCTTCTCTTGACGGAGAGCATTTCCGTCTCGTTTTGCCGGCAACTTCTACGATAGGAGCCACCTTGTCTCGACTGAACAAAGGGGCCGCGGAGCAGCGTTTTCCACTGCCCGCCTTGCTCCAAAAGCTAGCCTGCGTCATGGCCGTGGCGCTCGCGCTGGTGTGTGCGGGGGCATATGCGCCCACGACCGCCCAGGCGCTTGAGACCGCAAAGATTACCGCCCGACCCAACACCGGTTCGGGCAGCGCTGTGGTCGGCGGCACCGAGACGCGCATTACCTGGGAAGTTCAGGCCGATGCCGACGAGGAGCTGAGCGGTCTTTCGCTGACGTTTGTCGACGGCACGACGTTTGGTACCGATGACACGCGATTGACGATGCTCTCGGGCGAGGACCTCATGGATCGTACGCCCATGAAGCCCACGTGCAAGGCTGACGGCCAGACGCTCAAGATCGACTTTGGCGAGACGGCGCCTGCCGGCGGCTTTTTCCGTGTCGAGGTCTACGGCGTGACGTTTCCCGTCGAGGGCGGCGAAGAGGCCTTTAGCGGCACCTATACGCTCGCCGACGGTTCGACCAAGAAGATTTCCAAGATTCCGTCGGTGGAGATCAAGGGCGTGACGGCATTCGATAACTTCCTGGCTGATCTTAAGGAGCAGCCGTGGGTCGAGGCATGGAATTCCAACATGTTCCTTCGCCTGTTCCTGAACCCGGTCATTTTGGTCCAGAGCCTGCCGATCGTCTTCAAAGGCTTTCTCATGTCGCTCTCGATCGTGCTCGTAGCGTTTCCGCTGGCAATTCCCTTTGGCTTTGCGCTGTCGCTCATGCGTATTTCCAAGTCGCGCATCCTGCGTTGCCTTGCCGGCATCTATGTGAATATCATCCGTGGTACGCCGGCGTTCCTGCAGATCTACATCGCGTTCTTTGGCCTGCCGCTGGCTGGCGTCAAGGTGGACGACTATGTGCTGGGCGTTATCGTCATGGCCATGAACTCGTCCGCCTACCTGTGCGAGATTTTCCGCGCCGGTATTCAGTCGATCCCCAAGGGCCAGAACGAGGCCGCGCGTTCGCTGGGCATGAATGCCTTTCAGACGCTGCTCTACGTTATGATTCCGCAGACGTTCCGTAATGTTTTGCCTACGCTGACCAGCGAGTTTATCTTGCTTTACAAGGATACGTCGCTGCTTGCCGCCGTGGGTGTGGTCGAGATCGTCATGAACGCCCGTACCATCGTGGCCACGACGGGCTCCATTACACCGTACGTGGTTGCCGCCCTGTTCTATCTGGTCATCACCCTGCCGCTCGCTCGCTTGGTGAGCGGTCTTGAGGCGAGGCTTTTGGGCACGGCCGAGACCAAGAAGAAGCGTCCCGCCAAGAGCGCCGGACAGGTTGTCGCGACGCCCGCCGATCACATCGCCGGTCTGTAAGGAGGTCCTATCATGAGCGAAACCAATAACTCGAACGAGGTCGTCGTCAGCATCAAGAACCTCCAGAAGGCCTTTGGGGACAACGTGGTCCTGCGCGATATCGATCTGGATGTGCACAAGGGTGAGGTCGTTGTGGTCTTGGGCCCCTCAGGCTCGGGCAAGTCGACGATGCTTCGCTGCATCAATCGCCTGGAGCATCCCACGAGCGGCTCGATTGTCGTCGAGGGCGTGGATGTGTGTGCCAAGGGCGTCGACCTCAACAAAGTGCGCACGCACCTGGGCATGGTGTTTCAGCAGTTCAACCTGTTTCCGCACCTGTCGGTCAAAAAGAACGTCATGCTTGCGCAGCAAAAGGTGCTCAAGCGCAGCAAGGAAGAGGCCGAGAAGATCGCCGTCGAGGAGCTGACCAAGGTCGGCCTGGCCGAGCGCATCGACTTTATGCCGAGCCAGCTCTCGGGCGGCCAGCAGCAGCGCGTGGCCATCGCCCGCGCCCTGTCGATGCACCCGCACGTGATGCTCTTTGACGAGGCCACGTCGGCGCTCGACCCTGAGCTCGTGCGCGACGTTCTGGGTGTCATGCGCGACCTGGCACGCGACGGCATGACCATGATCGTGGTGACGCACGAGATGGGCTTTGCCCGCGATGTCGCCGACCGCGTCGTCTTTATGGACGGCGGCGTCATTGTGGAAGAGGGTACGCCGAGCGAGGTCTTCGACCACCCCAAGAGCGAGCGCACCAAGGCGTTCTTGGGCAATATCTCGTAGCCGCTTTATATGACTGACATAGCAGAAAACGGGAGCCGGATGTGATCCGGCTCCCGTTTTTGTTGGGACGCGAATGTGTTTTGTTGCAATGCGCGTTGCGGGCGGAGCTCATTGCCGCTAGGCGAGCTCGGCTCCAAGGGCGCGGCAGGCCGCTTCGCTCTCATCATCGGGGGCGTCGTAGCAGATGACGGAATCGACGACGTTGACGCCCTCCTCGTCGGCGTCCGCCTTCCAGTTGTCCATCCATTCGCCCTCGGCCCACGAATAAGAGCCAAAGAGGACGACCTTCTTGTCGCCGAGGGTCTCCTTGACCTCATCCCACATGGGCTGGAACTCATCATATTCAAGCTCCTCGGAACCCATGGCGGGGCAGCCGAAGGCGATAGCGTCATAGCCAGCGGCCTTGTCTGCGGAGAAGTCGGCGCAGGAGATGACCTCTGCCTCGGCGCCGGCATCGGTTGCACCTTCGGCAACGAGGTTTGCCATGGCCTCGGTGTTGCCCGTGCCGCTCCAGTAGACGACGGCGATCTTGCTCATGTTGAGTCCTTTCAGTTGTGCGGCAGGTTGCCACGGCTTCTATGTTCTATCGGGTTGCCTGGGCAAGTTGCGCCAAGCTGTAGCCCTGCTGATAGACAAAGGTGAAGTATTGGGTGCAGGCGCGGTAGGCATCAAACGTCGCAAGTGCCTGCTCGACATTTGCGTAGACCTTCCAGGCCCCAAAGACCTTATAGTTCTCGCCGCGCTGGACGATAAACTCGTGCACGTCGTCGTAGGGATATCCTAGGAAGTAGCCTATTTCGTGCGGAAACTCGCAGGTGCAGTCGTTGCTGCAGCTAGCTTGCTGGGGTAGTGCGCATCGAGTCTGGCTACAGGCGCATTCCGCGACGTTATTACTCGCGAGCGTGATGCGTGATGCCAAATGCACAAGGCATGTCGAAAGGTCTCTCGTGTCGTAGCCTTCCGAGGCGAGCGCCGTTTTGGCGCGAGGGTCCGCGAAATAGGTGGTGAGGCTTTTGGCTCGGTACACGTACACGAGCGCTCCGCAGGGCCGCCAGACCAAAACACTCAGGTGGATGCCAAGCGGGTCAAGCTCGCGGTTGCACTGGGCGATAACGTTGAGCAGGCGTGCTCGGCGTTCTGCGATGGTTTCTGTTGCGGTCGAGCCGTCCCCGTGGGCGTAGGTGCCTGGATAGGTAAAGAGCGATGCCGGCTTGATGCCCGCGAGCGTGGGGGAGCAGTTGCGCACGACTGCTGCCTGAAACGTTGGGATGTCTATGGTTCGAGTCACGTCGCTCCTTACGGATCTAAACTGTTAGCCTAGGAAAACTTATACACGAAAGTAAGCCATGGTCAACAAAAAAGTTTGAAGAGGAAAACTAATTGACCGAACGGACATGATTTTGGGTTAAGATGGGGACACCCCATGGGGGTATCTAGATAGTGCTACTGAAAGGGGAACGCATGAGTGACTTGCTCAACCCTGCGAATCTCATCGTGCTGACCGTCATTGCCGTCGGCATGTTTTTTGGACTGCGTCGCATTGCCGCTTCGACACACGGGAAGAGTTGCTGCAGCGATGGTGCGAGCGGCAAGAAGGCCAAAAAGGTTGTGGTGGCAGACACCGACGAGTCCCACTACCCCTATCGTGAGGAACTCCTTATCGGCGGCATGAGTTGCGACGGCTGCGCCCGGAATGTGA
Source organism: Collinsella sp. (assembly GCA_036304725.1). Classification (GTDB taxonomy): domain Bacteria; phylum Actinomycetota; class Coriobacteriia; order Coriobacteriales; family Coriobacteriaceae; genus Collinsella. The sequence goes on from JAXIYC010000037.1 coordinate 28,664, forward strand.
CGAATGCCCTCAATGCGCTTGATGGCGTGTGGGCTACGGTAACGTACGCGGACCACACGGCACGCGTGCGCTCTAAGCAGCCGATCGATCGTGGTGTCCTCGAGGCGGCCGTGAAAGACGCGGGTTACTACGTCATGACGCTGTAAGCGTCGCCTTGGATGCATTTCCTTGTCTAGGCTCGTCCGCGCAGTTCGATGTCTTGGATATCGTCGAAGTCGATGGCGATGTCCTTGAGCTTGAGGAGCTTGAAGGCAGGGAGTACCTCGTCGAGGATGCCGGTGCGGGAGCGATAGCCGTACGTATCGTAATAGGTGACGCGCACCAAGTCGCCGCGTTTGAGGCCCTCGAGCTTTTTTGAAAGCTCGAGGGCTTTTTCTTCCGTGAGTTCGCATTTTGGTACGACGGTAATCTCTTGCTTGCGCACGAGCTCGTAGTATCCCGTGAGGGCGGCAAAGGGCATAAACTGCGCGGCGCGGCCGGCGCGGACGGCGCCGTTGGCAGTGAGCTTGGGGTCGGCGGCGCGGCGTCTGCCTTCGGGGTCCGCTAAGCGTTCAAAAGGTGTCGGTGGCCGCATCGGCTGTTGTTGGGACTTAGGCACGATGTCCTCCTACCTGATCGTTGCGTTCGCGTGCGGTGGCGCCGGCAGTAAAGCTCAGTCCCTTAACCAAGGCGTTCTTGCCGTACTTGCCCTTTACGGCCAGGACGGCGCGCGCCAGGTCGCGCTCGCGCTCATCGGCCTCGATATCGCTAAATAGATCGATGGTGGCAAATTCCTCGGGCGCCAGATTGCCAAATCCCAGGTTGATGCGTTTGACCGGTCGTTTGGGATCGACAGTCTGCGCCCAGAGCTCATCGAAATATCCCATGATCTTCTTAAACGAATTAGTGCGCTCGGGCAGCTTGCGCGAGGCGTTGGAGTGCGCAAAGAGCGCGGCATAGCCACCACGCGGCTTGCCGCCGTGTTCGCCCACAAAGATGCCGTCAATCGCCTGTGCCTCTCGCACCAAACGTCGGCGTTCGTCATCGCGTTGGACGGGCTTGGGCGCACGGGGTGCGAGCTCGGGTCCAGCAGTTACGGCGGGTTCGATGCTTGACGTGCTCGAGCGTAGGTGTCCGCATCCGTCCACATATTGCGCTGTGCCGCTGGCGTCGAGGCGGCGTATGTCGGCTCGTTCGCTCGCATAACCCACAAAGAGCGAGATGCTGTCGCACACCACGTGCTTGTCGATCAAATCCAGCACGGCGTTGTCGACCATCTCGCGCAAGACGGTGTAGGCCTGCTCGTAGGCATAGCCCTTCGAGAGCACCTGCCCTGTGGTGGTCGAGGTCGCTTGCGGGCGATAAGCTTGGATATCGGCGATGGTTGTCGGCTCGCGCCCGAAGGCGTGGTCGATGAGATATTCGGCATTGACGCCGAGCTCGTCGTAGAGCAGGTTCTCGTCGAGTGCGGCGACGCCCATCAGGTCGTAGACGCCGTATTTCTCGAGACGGGCCGCCACGCCGGGGCCGATGCCCCAGATGTCGGTGATGGGGCGATGGGGCCAGATCTCCTTGCGAAAGGTCTCGTCGTCGAGTTTGCCGATGCGACTGGGCACGTGCTTGGCGGTGATATCAAGTGCAACCTTAGCCTGGAATAGGTTGGGGCCGATGCCGACCGTCGCCGTGATGCCGGTACGCGCCAAGACCTCGTCACGCAACATGCAGGCGAAGCCTTTGGCATTAGTGTGGTAGAGGTCTAGATAGGGCGTCACGTCGATAAAGCATTCGTCGATTGAATAGACGTGAATGTCTTGCGGGCTCACGTATTCCAGATAGATGCCGTAGATTTGCGCCGACACTTCCATGTAATGCTGCATGCGCGGTACGGCCTTGATGTAGTCGATGCCGTCGGGAATTTCGAACAGACGGCAGCGATTGTGTATCCCGAGGTCCTTCATGGCCTGTGTGATGGCGAGGCAGATGGTCGTGCGTCCGCGTGATTCATCGGCAACGACCAGGTTGGTGGTGAGTGGATCGAGCCCGCGGTCCACGCACTCGACGCTGGCATAAAACGTCTTGAGGTCGATGCAGATGTAGGTGTGCTGCTCGTGCGCCACGCGTCCTCCCATCAAACACATGTTCTTATCGAATACATGTTCGATAATACCCGCTCGACCGGACACCGTCAAAACCTGTCCCTTTTTGGCAGGTATGGTCGTGCGGCTGCATCGGGTTTTTAACGCAGCCCTAAAGAGCGCGAAACAGCTCGGAAAAGCTCGCTTCGTAGCATGAGCCTAACGATTGATGCCGCCTATACGCACGGAAGGGTTGTGGAAAAGATGGTCAATTATGGGTTTGGTATGCCGACGCGCCTTGTTGCGGATGGAGACGTGGCTCGCTGGTGCGGACGATTGGTCGCTCACTACGGAGGCACCAAGGCGCTGGTGGTGCTGGGCGGTGACAAACATACGCGTGATGAGCTCGTCTCGGCGGCACTCGGCTCGCTCGATCGCGCCCTGCTCGAACGCGTGCTCTTTCGTTGCGGTTTGGTCGGGGGCGACGGGGGAGACGATTTGGTTGATGAGGCCGTGGCCCTAGCGACTGACGAAGGCGTGGACTTTGTCCTGGCGATAGGCGATGCCGATACGGCGGGCTTTGCGCGCGAACTCGCTCGTCGCATGGCCGTGCTCGATGCCGGCGAGGACGGTTTTGTCCCTTATGGATGTATTGTCTCGGAGGGCAAGGTGCCTGCCGTCGCGGGGGCCGGCGAGGTTCCCGTTTTTGCCATTATCGCTCCCGAACTGCTTGAGGGCATTGGGTCTCCTTTGCGTGAGTTGCTCGGTAGCGTCTGCGCCGCGGCCTAATATTTGCCATAAAGGGACGGGTTATTTTTGGTTGGTAAAGCGTTTGACCTGCCAAAATAAGCCTGTCCCTTTTTGATCGGTTGCCGTTTGGGGGCCGATTGGCAACGCTCTCTGATTGTAGTCTTGACCTGCGCTAGAATAGTGCCATCTGAATGTCCGGGTGCATGGAGGCGTGCGCCCGTATGCTGAGGAGGACTCTATGGCAACTGTTGCCGCACCTATCGATGCTACGTCGACTGCCGCTTGGAAGGCACTCGAGGCTCATCAGGAGAAGCTCGAGGCCGATGGTATCGACCTCAAGGCCTGGTTCGCCGCCGATGCCGAGCGCGTGAACAAGCTGAGCTTTGACGCCGGTGACCTGCACTTTGATCTGTCGAAGAACCTGGTGACCGATGAGACCGTCAAGCTGCTGTGCGATCTTGCCCGCGAGGTGAAGCTCGAGGAGCGCCGTGACGCCATGTTCTCCGGCGAGCACATCAACACCACCGAGGACCGCGCCGTCCTGCACACCGCGCTTCGTCGCCCGGCAAGCGAGAAGGGTCAGCTCATCGTCGACGGCCAGGACGTCGTCGCCGACGTGCACGAGGTCCTCGACCGCATGTATGCCTTCGCCGAGCGCGTGCGCTCCGGTGAGTGGAAGGGCGTTACCGGCAAGAAGATCGAGCACCTGGTGTCCATCGGCATCGGCGGTTCCGATCTGGGCCCGGTCATGGCTTACGAGGCTCTGCGTCCCTATGCCGACGCCGGTATCGACTGCCGCTATATCTCCAACATCGATCCCAACGACCAGGCCGAGAAGCTTAAGGGCCTGGATCCCGAGACCACGCTCGTGATCATCGTCTCCAAGACCTTCACCACGCTCGAGACCCTCACCAACGCCCGCGAGGTCAAGACCTGGATGCTCGAGCAGCTCAAGGCTCAGGGCGCTATCGATGGCTCCGATGAGCAGAACGCCGAGGCCGTGGCAAAGCACTTCGTCGCCGTTTCCACCGCACTCGAGAAGGTTGAGGCCTTCGGTATCGACCCCGCCAACGCCTTCGGTTTCTGGAACTGGGTCGGCGGCCGCTACTCCGTCGATTCCGCCGTGGGCCTGTCGCTGATCGTCGTGCTTGGCCCCGAGCGCTTCCAGCAGTTCCTTGAGGGCTTCCACGCCATCGACGAGTACTTCTGCAACACCCCGCTCGAGAACAACGCCGTCGCGCTGATGGGCCTGCTCAACGTTTGGTACGTCAACTTCTTCGGTTCCAAGAGCCACGCCGTGCTGCCGTACTGCCAGTATCTGCACCGTTTCCCGGCCTACCTGCAGCAGCTCACCATGGAGTCCAACGGCAAGCACGTCCGCTGGGACGGCAGCGCCGTGACCTCCGACACCGGTGAGATCTTCTGGGGCGAGCCCGGCACCAACGGCCAGCATGCCTTCTACCAGCTGCTGCACCAGGGCACCGTGGTGGTTCCGGCCGATTTCATCGCCTTTGCCAATACCGCCAACCCTGCGACCGATAGCGGTCAGGACGTGCATGAGCTGTTCTTGGGCAACTTCCTGGCCCAGACCAAGGCACTCGCCTTTGGTAAGACGGCCGATGAGGTGCGCGCCGAGGGCACGCCCGAGCAGATCGTCCCGGCCCGCTGCTTTGAGGGCAACCGTCCGACGACCTCGATCTTCGGCGACACGTTGACCCCGTTCGCGCTCGGCGAGCTCATCGCCCTGTACGAGCACATCACGTTTGTCGAGGGCACGGTCTGGGGCATCGACTCCTACGACCAGTGGGGCGTCGAGCTGGGCAAGCAGCTTGCCAAGCAGATTACCCCGGCCTTCCACGACGACGCCGCCAAGGCCGAGCAGGACGCTTCGACCCAGGCGCTCATCGAGTTCTACCGCGCGCATCGCAAGTAGTCGCTGCTGTTAACGCATCGCGCCTTATAGTCAGGGGCCCGTATCCTATCGGATGCGGGCCCCTTTGCTTTGCCGTGGTCCCGGGGCGCACGGCCTTTGTGGAACATCGCCGGGGCGCCGCGCGCTGCGAGAACCCTGCGCCTAGATCTCGGCCTCCGCATGGCCTCGCTGCGCCTCGGGCAGCTCCCCGTAGAGCGGATGGTCTTCGAGCCTAAAGCGCTCGACCTGTTCGGGAGTGCGACCGCGTACAAAGAGCCACGAGCGATCAATCGGCGTCGCCATGAGCGTGCTGGGCAGCGCGTCGGCGCGGTCGGAAAACACCCGGGCACTCTCGGGATCCTGGAACGCCAGCACCAGATGCGTGTCGCAGTTGCCCATGATGGAGCGTGCGCGCGCCTCGCCATAGAGCGCATCGAGCTGGTTGGTCGACTGCAGCAGCAGCGTTGCCCAGATGTTGCGGCTTCGGATAATCGAGAGCACGTTGTCGATCTGGGGGATCTGCAGATTTGCGAAGTCATCGAGCATAAAGCGCACGGGCACGGGCAGGCTGCCGTCGGGCTGCCTATCGGCCTCACGAATGAGGCCCATAAACGCCTGCGAAATAAAAAGGCCGGTCAGCGGATCGAGATTGCGGTCAATATCGCTCACGGTTACAAACAGGGCGCAGAGGGTGTGTCCCATGGAAGCGAAGTCCACCTGATGGCACTCACGATAGAGCTGTGCCGCACCGTCGAATCCCAGACACATGACCTTTTCGGCAAGGATGCCGACGACGCTCGCGTGCATGCGCTCGGCATTTTGCGTAATGGCGTAGCGCCGCCATAGCGAGAGGGCATAGCTTTGGGGGTCGGTCGTGATCAGGTCGTCAAACAATCGACCCGTGGCACCGTCCTGCAGGTGCTCGATCAGCTTGATGACCGAGCTGATCGTCTGCTCGTCGGCGGGTAGCTGTTCGGTGACGTAGGCGATAAGACACGACAGCAGGTTTGCCGCCGCATGATCCCAAAAAGGCTGGTTGTTGTCCTCGATGGGGCAGATGGCCTTTGCCACCGAGAGGATGTCTTGCTGGTTGGGCCTGCCGTCCGCCTTGCGGCGAATGTGCCTCAGGGGGTTGTAGCCGTAGCGCTCGATGCCGGGCGCAAGGGCCGGGACGGTGTTGAGGTCGGCGAAGTTGAGACATTGCACGCGGTAACCGTGGGCTGCCAGCACGGGTCCCACTTCGCGACAGAGCGTGCCTTTGGTGTCGAGCACGATGTAGCTTGCGTTCATTTGCAGCAGGTTGGGCTTGAGGACGTTTCGGGTCTTGCCGGCTCCCGAGGGGCCGATCACAAGTGCGTTGTTGTTGAGTCCCGTTTGGCGGGTGTCGCAGGAGAGCGTTCGATCCTTGGCGAGGATGGTGGACGATGCGGACTCAGATGCGGCGAGGCGGCTGGCGAGGTTAGACATGGGCGACCTCCTTGGTGGTCGAGAGAATTTCGTGGGCAAAGCCGAGCTCGACGGCGCGCTCGGCCGAAAGGTAGGTGTCTTTTGCAGTGAGGGACTGGATGCGCTTGGGCGTGAGGCCGCTGCGGTCCGAGAGGATTTGCGTGAGGGTCTTGCGGGTCTGCATGAGACGCCGGCTGGTTTCCTGCAACGCAAGTGCCGAGCCGCCTGCCCCCTGGGGGATCAGCGGGTCATGAATCATGAGCTCTGCATGGGGCGCCATACGGCGATCGTCGCCGCCCATAAAGATCACGGCGCCCATGGACGCGGCGAATTCCAGGCAGACGGTGCGGATGGGGCACGATGCGAGGCGCATGGCGTCATAGATCGCAAGACCCGATCGCACGCTTCCGCCGGCGCTGGCGACAAATATGGTGATGGGGCGGCTGGGGTCGGTGGCATCGAGCAGACGAATCTGCTGGCATAGGTCGTGGGCCATCGGGGTTTCGATGTTTCCCATGACGGAGAGCTCGCGACGGGCGAGCATCTCATCGTAAATGCTGGTGAGCGTGATACCTCGGGCGGATTCACGCATGGTGAGGGGGCTGATGATGGGGGAATGATTGGTGTCCATGAGGACTCCTTTCTGTTGGTTGTGTTGTGGAATAGGATTGTTGCCCGCGGAGGGGCTGGCGGGCTACAGGGTTCGTCCGAGCCTGAGATCGAGCTCGGTTGTGGGGCAGGCTGCCTGTTCGTGCGGCTCGCAAGCGCCAAGGGCTCCAAAGCGATGGAGCGTTGCGACGGGCGTGGTGTAGGCGAGCCGCAGCTGATGCTCGATAGGGGCACATCCGTCATTTTTGTAATGAGCCGCGTAGTACTGCGCGATGCTGGCGTTCATCTCGCTGCCATTGCGATGGCGCTCAAACTGGCGTCTGCAGGTCTCGATGATCTTTGCTACCGACTTGGGTGCCGTCGCGGGAACAAGGGCGAGATAGCCCTCAAATAGTTCGTTGATGCTCAGGAGGCACAGCAGGTCGATCAGCGTCCTTATGGCTGCTCCCTCGGCAGAAAAGTGCGCGGTCATGCGGTTATATCGGTTGCGGTCGACGATGGCCACATGGGGTCTAGGAGTTTTCTGCCCCGTGGTCCCGGGCTTTTGCCGCGCCTGTGAATTGAGCTCGACGTTGCAGCGCTTGAGGCCGTCCAACGGAAGGAACAGTGCGGTGCGCAGGGTGTTCCGCTTGCTTTCGAGTTCATGACGCTCGTCGGGTTCCCATTCGAGCTTGAGTTTCGTGTCGAGCGCCGTAAGCATATGGGCTAGGCAGCCTACGGTAAGAATGTGCGAATCGTTGTCGCGTTTTGGGGCATAGGGGTCTGTCAGCTTGCGAATGTCGGGGTCGCCCATGATCTTTGTGCAGCGCTTCAGCAGTTGAGGGTGGTCGGCCAAGATCGTCGCGAGCGGTAGCGACGCGTAGTTCTTGATGGTCGCGGCGGCAAAGGCGGCGTCATATTCGTTTGCATATGCTCGCTCAATGCGGGCATCCAGAATGCTTTTCTTATTGCCGTCTTCAGCGTGGTGGTTTGTCATAGCTTCTCCAATCGGTTGATGTTCGTGCTGTTTGTTGATGTGTTGGTTGTCGTGAGTGATGTGCTTGCCGTGGGTGATGTGCTGACGTTGGGGTGCTATGCGGTTTTCAATGAGCCCGTGAGGCAGTTGCTGCAGGGGCGGGATGGAACGGCCCATGCAAGGCGGAAGGCATCGTGCTCAAAATCGAGACAGCAATGCCCTGGGTGCCTCACATGTGGCAGTTACCTCATTAAGTTGTCATTGCGTTTGGGGTTGTACTTTGCCGATCTTCCTTCTCTTACACGCTAAAACTCAAACTTCATATGCTCGATCTACTTAAAACCGCAACGGCGGTCTTTTATCAACTTATATGTCGGAACGCGTCTTTGCAAGTACTTTTTTGCCTTTGTTTCAAATGGGGTGGTTTTGCAACCGTCATACGCGCGCTGTGCGAACGTGCCCCGGCTCGGATAAGATAGTGCGCGATAAAAACGATGCAAGGAGGCACATATGGCAATTAAAGCCATCGCAATGGATATCGACGGTACGCTTACCAACGATCAGAAGGTGATCAGCCCGCGTACGCGCGAGAAGCTGCTCGCGGCGCAGGAATCGGGTATTAAGCTCATCTTGGCTTCGGGCCGTCCCGCATGGGGGCTACATGCTCTGGCACAGGAGCTCGACCTCCAAAACCATGACGGTCTGCTAGTCGCTTTCAATGGCGCGCATGTGGTCGACGCTCAGACCGATGAGGTCCTTTTTGACCAGGCCATGCCGGCTGACGAGCTGCACCGTCTGATTGATCATCTGCAAAACTATGATGTGATCCCCATGATCTCGCTCGGTCGCGACTTGCATGTCGAGGACTCGTACCACTGCATGATTACGCTGCCGGATGGCTCGCAGAAAAACATTGTCAAATACGAGCGCGATGCCTGCGACCTTAAGATCCGCGAGGTCGAGAGCTTGCATGAGGTCGTGGACACTTATCCCGTGGACAAGCTGCTGACGGCGGGCGATCCGGCCTACCTGCAGGCACATTACGAGGAAATGTACGCGCCCTTTAAGCAGACGCTTTCGGGCATGTTTACGGCCGACTGGTACTTTGAGTACACGGCGCCCGGTATCGACAAAGCCCGTGCGCTCGAGGGTGCTCTGCCCAAGCTCGGCATCGATGCCAGCGAGGTCGTATCGTTTGGCGACGGCCAGAACGACAAGTCCATGATCGAGTGGGCTGGTACCGGCGTCGCCATGGGTAACGCTGTCGATGAAGTCAAGGCCGTGGCCCAGATGGTGACCGCCAACAACAACGAAGACGGTATCGCGGTGGCACTTGACCAGCTACTGGGTTAGAATCGCCGATAGTGCATGGTTCGGGCGTCCGCTTGCGGGCGCCCTTTTGTTAGGGAGGGTGCCGTGTCCGCATTTCCGTTCGACGCCGTTATCTTTGACATGGATGGCGTCATCGTCGATACCGAGTATTACTACCTGGGCGAGACTGCCGCGTTTGCCAAGGAGCTTGGGCTTAATCTGACTCAAGAGGAGTTGAATGGGCAGGTCGGTACCTCGCATCAGTTCTTCCTGCATATGCTGGTCGATTGGTTTGAGCGCGCCGGTAAGGGGCATTTCACTGGCGATGAAGCGTTGGCCCGTTGGGACGAATGGGCTCATAAGCGTCCGCGCGACTATCAGGCTTTGATTAACCCAGGCGCCGTGGATACGATTCGAGAGCTGCCGCGCCGTGGCGTTCGCGTGGCGCTTGCCAGCTCGTCTCCCATGGTTAGCATCGAGGAAGTGCTCAACGCATGCGGGCTGTCGGATGCCTTTGAGTATGTGGTGAGCGGCGAGCAGTTTAAGGAGAGCAAGCCCGAGCCCGACATCTACCTGCATGCGCTGGACCTGCTGGGGCTGCCCGCGAATCGCTGCTGCTGCGTCGAGGATTCGGTGCCTGGCATCACTGCCGGCAAGCGAGCCGGCCTGACAGTCATTGCCAAGCGCGAGGAGCGCTTTGGCTTTAGCCAGGATGCCGCGGACAAGATTATCGACCAGCTGCCGGAGCTACTGGAACTCGCGTAGATCCTGGGCGGTACTGCTGTCACAACAGTGGTTCCGTTGGCATAAGAGAGGGGCGCGCTATGGCATTTAACGTGAGCGCACTGGGGTTTGGCGACAACGTCGTCGACCGCTACGAGCATATTCGCACGATGTATCCGGGTGGCAATGCGGTGAACTTTGCCGTGTATGCCAAGAAATGCGGTGCCGCACGCTCTGCATATATGGGCATTTTTGGCAATGACGCCGCTGCCGAGCATGTCATTGCAAGCCTCGAGGATGAGGGTATCGAGCTTGACAAGTGCGAGCAGATGATTGGCGAGAACGGAGCGGCTCGCGTGACCGTCGTTAACGGCGACCGTGTTTTCCTTGGCTCCAATGAGGGTGGCATCCGTGGTGATGCTCGCTATGTGCTCGATCGCTTTGACCTTGCGTACATGAAGCAGTTCGACGTAGTCCACTCGGGCAACTATTGCTTTACCGAGCGCGAACTTCCCAAGTTGAAGGCCGCGGGCGTCACGGTTTCGTTTGACTTCTCGGACGATTCGACCGACGAGTACTACGAGCAGATTGCTCCCTACGTTGACTTCGCATTCTTTAGCGCGGCAGACGCCGCGAGCGAGGATGAGATTCGCGAGCGTCTGGCATGGGTGAAGAGCCTAGGTCCGCGTTTTGTATCGGCAACGGCTGGCGCTGAGGGCTGCATTGCCTATGACGGCGAGCGTTACTATCGGCAGCGTGCCAAGCCTGTGGCAGATATGAAGGACACCATGGGAGCGGGTGACTCGTTCCTGACTTCGTTCTTGATGTGCTATCTCGATTCTGTCAAGCGTGGCGAGGATGGCGCCGAGGCCATCGAGCGTGCACTCGACTTTGCGGCGGGGTTTGCTTCGACCGTATGCGGCATGGAAGGCTCTTGGGGCCACGGAGCGCCGATTTTCGAATAGGTGAGCAGTTCCGGGGAGCTGTATTGGTGCCTTCCCGTGACTCGGTGGTCAAAAAAGCCAAATATGAGTACTGTGACTAATTTAGTCGCAGCAAAATCGACCCCTTCAGACGTGATTTGAGCGTTTGGAGGGGTTTAAGATTGCGAAAATGCAGGATGAGTGACTGTGAAAGTGTTAGTTAATGGACAATCGTAGATTATTCTGGTGGTCGGAAAGCTCGAAGTAATGTATCCATTTCGCTGGCAGTACTCATATTTGGCATTTTTTGCCCACCGGGGCTAGCGAAGGTCAAAAACAGAGTGCGCATTTGCTAAAACTGCTGACTCGATACACTCTGCGTCGCAGTTTTTGAGCGAGGCGATGCGTTCTGAGGTCCTTGTGAGCGATTTGATGAGCGACTGCGCGCTTGTTTCTGTGTTTGCCTCCGCTGGTGCATCGGTCTCGAGCAGTAAACGATCGAGTGGAATCTGTCGTGCGTATTCGCGTCCTCGTTTAGACGCGAGCATGCGTTCGTTGACGGAAAAATAACAGCCCGCATCACGCGCGCGGACGAGTTCGTCCGAAGTGCCGCTAAACCAGTGGAAGATGATAACGGGGGAGTCGGGGCTTGGGATGAGTAGTCCATACGATTCGAGGACGTCCAGTACGGCTCCTGCCGAACGAACGGCGTGAATTGATATCACGCGCCCGGTAAGAGGATGCTGCACGAGTGTATCGCAGAGCCGGTCAAATGCCTGAATTTGTAGCGGCTCACTTCCGGCAAAGCGTGCGGAAAAGTCGAGTCCCACCTCGCCGATGTAGCGCTCTTGGGCAGCAACTTCGCAAAGCAGATCGACTTCGGCAGGACCGCAGCGGCCGTCGGCGAGCCACCAGGGGTGGAGCCCAACGCCAGCGATGATGCCTGGTAGGCGACGGGCGCGCTCGTTTGCGGCCGAAAAGTCGCGTGGGTCGACCCCGCAGTCAAAGAGCCCCAGACCCGACGCCGCCGACTCACTGGCTGCAGCATCGGGGCCGAGCATCAAATCAAGATGACAATGCGTGTCAAAGAATTGCGGTTCCATCGCAGGACATCCTGCTAGTCCAGGCGTTGGCCGTCGGCGCGTACGCGCTCGGTGCCGCGCCCGCTGATCTGGCGGATAACCTCGCCGGCAATCATCTGACCCATGATGGGCGGCATAAAGCTGGCGGTACCCAACTCGGTACGCTCGTGGATGTTGGACGGGTCGCGGGGTTGGGTCTTAACCGATTCCTCGCAGCTAAACAGCACGTGCAGACTCTTGATTCCGCGCTTCTTACATTCTTTGCGCATGATGCGGCTCATGGGGTCACGTACCGTATCGAAAATGTCGGCAAAGCGGAGGCACTCGGGATGGAGCTTGTTGGCCCCGCCCATGGAGCTAACCAAACGAATGTCGTGGTCCTGAGCATATTTGGCAATGGTGAGCTTGGCCGAGATGGTGTCGATGGCGTCGACGACGTAGTCGAGCTTGCCGTCCGTCTGCTCCAAAACGCTCGCGAAGAACTCGTCGATGTTGTCGCTCAGCAGGTATTCGGTACGCTTGATGACGGTGGCGGCAGGATTGATGTCTTTGATCATGGCCTCCATAACGTCGACCTTGCGCTTGCCGATGGTGCTGTGAAATGCGATGGCCTGGCGATTGATATTGCTGGGCGCGATGATGTCCTTGTCCAGAATGACGAAGTGACCGATGCCGCCGCGGGCGAGTGCCTCGCAGCAGTTGGAGCCCACGCCTCCGCAGCCGAGCACCAGCACCGTGGCGTTGGCGAGCTTATCGAGTGCCTCGCGGCCCATGATGATCTCGAGCTTGGTGTCGCGTGTCTCGATGGGGGCTGCGGCTGCGGTTTCGGTCATAAATATCCTCCGATGGGGAAGCGAATCGTGTTTTAGCTATCGTCATTATAGGTATTATCGCGATTCCATTTGAGACCTAGGGGCTTGTTGAAATGAGGCAGGGATTCGCATAAGATGAAGCAGATGGCACCCGTTGCCGCGGGTTGGCCAACTCCCAAACACGTTTGTAGCGTGAGAAGTGGCCGTCTTCGCATTACGCGGGGGCGGCTATTTCATTCGACCTCCAATGTGGATGCCGAGCTCCACAGCCGCGATTACAAGCAACAACAACGTCAGGACATCGTCAATACTCATAGTCCATCTCCTTCTCGGATAGAGGGAGCTGGCCCATCTGCTTCAACTTCCATTGTAGCTAAATACGAACGAATGTTCTATAGATGTTCCTGTATTAGACAATTAGACAAACATCTAAATATCGAGTATAGTGTGCGCGTCATGAGAGATGATGAGAGGAGGTCTTATGCCGGGAGAGGGTTTTAAGGCGCTTGCCGATCCAACGCGACGGCGCATTTTGGAGTTGCTGCGCGAGGGCAATTGCACGGCGGGGGAGCTTGCCGAGCATTTCGATATCAGTAAGCCGTCGCTGAGCCATCACTTGGCGACGCTCAAAAACGCCGGGTTGGTGACCGACGAGCGCCATGGCCAAAACATCGTATACAGCTTAAACACCACCGTCATGCAGGATTTGATTGGCTGGTTTATGGGCTTTACAAACACGGAAGGTGATAAGGATGAATAACGAAAACAAGGGCATTCACCCCACGGGGGTATCGTCGCGCGTGTGGATTGCGCTGGTCGCTCTGTGCGTCGCCAATGTCGTAGCGCACCTCATGGTGATGCCGAGCTTGCCTGCGCAGATTCCCACGCACTGGGGCGCGAACGGCGCCGTCGACGGTTGGGGTCCTAGCTGGATGGCCTCCGCGCTCGGCGTGCTGCCTCTGTCGCTTCTCGCAATGTTCTGCGTGGTGCCGCGCATCGACCCCAAAGGTGAGGCATATCGAACCTCGGGCAAGTTCTACCAGGGCTTCGTAATCGCCTTCACCTTGTTCATGTGCGCCATAAGCTGGCTGGGAGAGCTTACGGTCTGGGGCGTGGTGCCGGCGGTCGGTTCGGTTAACGTGCTGATTTCCGGTGTTGTCGGTTTGCTGTTCATCGGCGTAGGCAACTACTTGCCGCGTGTGAAGCAGAACTATACGCTCGGTATCAAGACGCCCTGGGCGCTTGCCGATCCCGAGAACTGGCGCCGTACGCAGCGTTTTGGCGGCGCCTGCTTTATGGTGCTAGGTATTGGCCTGATTGTGATGGGCGTGGCAGGCAGCGTGCTTTCGAGTGAAGTCGTCGCCGCGGTGATTGCGGTTCTGGCGTTTGGTTCGGTTGGAGCCGTCTACGTCTACTCGTATCTGTTGTGGCGCAAATCGCAGCGAGCCGCTCGTTAAGGTTGCGGAAAACTAGCGTACGCAGTTCATAGTATGTTCCGGGGGACTTTTCCCAGGTAGTATTAGGGGGTGTGGGCAACCATGCCCCTTTTTCGTTACGTTTCAGAGCTGGTTCCCTCATTTTGTTTCCATTAAAGCGAAACAAAAAAGGGAAACAGCAGGTAGAAAGGATAAAAAAGGCAAATGGCAGAGTTTATCTACCAGATGTATCAGGCTCGCAAGGCCCATGGCGACAAGGTAATCCTTGACGACGTGACCCTGAGCTTCTACCCCGGTGCCAAGATCGGCGTCGTGGGTCCCAACGGCATGGGCAAGTCGACCCTGCTCAAGATCATGGCCGGCATCGAGGAGGTCTCCAACGGCGATGCCAGGCTCACCCCCGGCTACACCGTGGGCATCCTGCAGCAGGAGCCGCCGCTCGACGACGACAAGACCGTCATCGAGAACGTGCGCATGGCATTTGGCGACATGATCGCCAAGGTCGATCGCTTCAATAAGATCGGCGAGGAGATGTGCGACCCGGATTGCGACATGGACGCCCTCATGGCCGAGATGGGAAAGCTCCAGGACGAGATCGACGCCGCCGACGGCTGGGATATCGATTCCAAGCTCGGCCAGGCCATGGACGCCCTGCAGCTGCCCGATTCCGACATGCCGGTCAACGTGCTTTCCGGCGGCGAGCGCCGCCGCGTGGCCCTGTGCAAGCTGCTGCTCGAGGCTCCCGACCTGCTGCTGCTCGACGAGCCCACGAACCACCTGGACGCTGAGTCGATCCTGTGGCTCGAGCACTTCCTGCACAACTACCAGGGCGCGGTGCTTGCCGTCACGCACGATCGCTACTTCCTGGATAACGTTGCCGAGTGGATCTGCGAGGTCGACCGCGGTCACCTTTATCCCTACAAGGGCAACTACTCCACGTATCTGGAGACCAAGGCCGCCCGTATCGAGGCGCAGGGCAACCGCGATGCCAAGCTCGCCAAGCGCATGGAGGCCGAGCTCGAGTGGGTACGCTCCAGCCCTAAGGCCCGTCAGGCCAAGAACAAGGCCCGTCTGGCTCGCTATGAGGAGATGGAGGCCGAGGCCCGCGCAAGCCAGAAGCTCGACTGGACCGACATCCGCATCCCTGTGGGCCCGCGTTTGGGCAACAAGGTGCTCGAGGCCCATCATCTGCACAAGGAGTTCGATGGCCGCGTGCTCATCGATGACCTTTCGTTCACCCTGCCGCGCAACGGCATCGTGGGCGTCATCGGCCCCAACGGTGTCGGTAAGACCACGCTGTTCAAGACGATTGTGGGTCTGGAGCCGCTGACTTCGGGCGAGCTTGAGGTGGGCGAGACCGTCAAGATCTCCTATGTCGACCAGAACCGTTCCGGCATCGACCCCGATAAGAACCTATGGGAGGTCGTCTCGGACGGCCTGGACCACATGATGGTCGGCGAGACCGAGGTTCCGAGCCGCGCTTATGTGGCGAGCTTTGGCTTTAAGGGCCAGGACCAGCAGAAGCGCGCTGGCGTACTTTCCGGTGGCGAGCGCAACCGTCTGAACCTGGCGCTCACGCTCAAGCAGGGCGGCAACCTGCTGCTCCTCGACGAGCCTACGAACGACCTCGACGTCGAGACGCTGTCCTCGCTCGAAGCGGCGCTGCTCGAGTTCCCGGGCTGCTCGGTGGTCATTAGCCATGACCGTATGTTCCTGGACCGCGTCGCCACGCACATTCTGGCGTGGGAAGGCACCGACGAGAACCCGGGCAACTGGTATTGGTTCGAGGGCAACTTCGAGGCCTATCAGGCCAACCGCATCGAGCGCCTGGGCGAGGACGCGGCCCAGCCGCATCGTATCCACCGTAAGCTGACGCGCGACTAGATCGTTACGCGGTTTTCCAAACCGCGTAACTGCTCGACGCTGCGCGGGTCGCAAGCACCCCATCTTGCCGTTCAAGCCGTCGCTCGCGTACCGAAGTACGCGTCGCTCCTCTTTCACGGCAACCTGGGGCACTTGCGGCCCGCTCGCTGTTGGTTACGCGACATCAACAAATAAAAACGGCTCAAATCCTGATTTGGATTTGAGCCGTTTGTCGTTACTGCTCGGGTTCTTCGACTTTATCGATGGCCCAGGTGGATCCGAGGCCACCGGTGGTGTTGCGGCGGACGCGCACGGTAACTTCGTGGCGCTCGCCGGCCTGCGTGTAGCGCAGGGGGAAGCTTGCGCGGTTTCGCGCGGCCTCGATGGTACCGCGCTCGCGGGCGATCCAGTAGTACTCGCCGACGATGCCGAGGGTATCGGCGCCGTAGGGGAGATAGGTCGACAGCTGGTGTAGCAACGGACCGGGGCAGAAGACCTCGGTTGCGAAATCGACGGGGAAGTCCTCGGGGATGGCGGGCGCTACGGGTGCGGGGGCCGGAGCCGGTACAGGTGCGGATGTGGACTCGATGACAGGTGCAGACTCAGGCACCGGTTCCGGATTAACTGCGGAATCTGTCGGTTCCACGGAGACGGATGTGTCTTCAGTCTCGGTTTTGGCATCGGCTTCTGGGGCGTCCTCCGCCTCGATAGACGACTTTGCCTCGATGGGCGTGGATGCCATGGTGGTGATGCCGGCGTTTACGTTCTCGGGGTCATAGACGACCGTGAGCGAGATGGCGGGCTGCGGTGCCTCGGGCTCCGGCGCCGACTCGGTAGCGTCTTGATCTGCGGGCTCGTCGGACTGATCGTCCTCGGCCTTGTCACCAAAGACATCGCTGTTTTGGAATGCAGACGTCTCGGGCTGGTCAGCGGCTTCTTCGGTTGTCGACTTGGGAGCTTCGTTGAGCTCCGCAGTGGTTTCCTGCTCAGATATGACTTCGGGATCGGTCGTGGCGGTGATTTCGGTTTCTGCTGTTACCTCAATAGCGACTTCGATCTCTGTCTCGGGCTCGGGTTCCGGCGCGGCTTCAACCATGGCTTCGGGCTCGGGACGCTTAACGTGCTTGGGGCGTACGGCCTTGAGGTCCTTTTCGCCGCGTTTCTTCTTTTTGTAGGACTGCTTGGCGCCCTTGGCAGCCTTGGGCTTGTCCTCGCCCTTGGCAAGGGCGGTATCCCAGGCCTCGTTGGCGATGACGGTGGCATACAGGCGGCCGCCCTTAAAGACGGTCAGCTTAATGCAGTCGTTGAGCTCCTCGAGCAGCTCGCGCGTGGACTCGAAGCCCAGGTCATAAGCGGTCATGTCGCCGGCGGCGAGCGCCTCCTCGACCTGCGTCATAAACGTTTGCTTGCCGCATCCGATTGCATCGCGTAGCAGGCGATACAGATAGATGTGGTTGCCCAGCGAAAGCGTGGGCCTAACTATTGTCTTGCTCATGGCAAATCTCCTCTTTACACACCAAAGCATCTTACCATCGCATGGTGTTCGCCATGGCGGCGCCCAAGGCAAACGGGCGCGAACCGCTTTCGATTCGCGCCCGTTGTACAGGTCGGTTATCTATGAGAGGCAAATGTGCTTAGTTGCCCGATGCCGTGCCTTGGCTCGAGCTGTCAGATGCCGTGCCGGACGCGGTTCCGCTCGAGCTGTTCGAGCTGTTGGTGTTGTTGCTGTCTGCTGTGCCCGTTCCCGAAGTGGTGTCGCTCGTCTGGCCGCCCGTGCTCGGCTGCGAACCGCCAGTCGTTTGGCTTAAGTCGGTCGTGCCGGACGGCGTGCTGCTGTTGGCCGTAGAGGAATCGGTGCCCTGCGATTGGTTTTGGGTGTTCGAGGACGAATTGGCAGAGGTAGAACTGTCTTGCGTATCGTCCGTCTGTGCCTGCTGATCCTGCGACTGGGTGTTGCCATTTGCATCGCTCTCGGTCGTGCGCGACGACAGGATTGGCTCGGGACGCTCGCCCAGACCCTCACCGGCGGTGGTTATAAGGATGGCGCCGGTGCAGGCGATGACCGCGACGATGGCGATGGCGATTGAGAAGACGATGACCTTCTTTTGCGTCTGGCTGCGCTCTGCCGCGGCCTTGGCGCGCAGGCTGTTAGGGGCGACGCGCGCCGTGGTCGCACGCCCCGCAACCTGGCGCATCTCCTGCGTAGTCGCGGCGCCGCCCAGGTGCTCCTCGGCATTAAGCTCAACGGGCTCATAGGCGCCGGCGGGGTAGTCGACGTCGGCGTGCGTACCTTTGAGGGCTTTGGCGCTGGCAGAGATAAAGTGGCGGTAGACCTGCGAGGACACAACGGTGATGACCGAGCTCACGGCGGCGCCAATTACTGAACCAGCGATACCAATCTTGGAAGCAAGCGCGACGCTTGTGGCGGCGGCTGCGGCGCCAGCGATGATCTGAGGAATGGAAATGTCATCGAACAGGCCCTTTTTGGGCGCGATGGCCATGGTCTGTCCGATGGAATGGTTTTCGTGAACGCCGTTGTTGAGCGCGGCCGGTGTCATGACGCGCGTGCGCGGCGCGTCGGTGTACTTGGTTGTCATACGGGGTCCTCCCGATGTAAATCTGCTTCGTTTCATGCAGCCATCAGGGTACCCACCAGATGTGAATCGTACGTGACATTTAACAGATACCATCAACTCATCAATAGCTCACCAAGTTAGTGGGATGCGGTTGCACCCGGCGGTTGAACTACAATAGGGCTTGCTAATTGTGTTGAATAGCGTCTACGCACGGGAGCATTCTTATGAATCTTCACCTTTCTCAGTCTGATGGCTTTTTGCGTGTGGCGGCGGCGTCGCCGCGGATTCGCGTGGCCGATGTCGAGGGCAATGCCGAGGTTGCGCTGGCGGCTGTTCGCGAGGCTGCCGAGCGCGGCGTTCGCGCGCTGGTGCTGCCCGAGCTTAACCTGACCGGCTATACCGCGGCCGACCTGTTCCATAATCGCACGCTGCTGCATGCCTGCGAGACCGCACTGGCACATATTCTCGATGAAACTCGCGAGCTGCCGATTGTCTTTACCATTGGTCTTCCCGTTGCAGTTGCCGAGAATATCTACAACTGCGCCGCCGTGTGCTGCGCGGGCGAGCTTTTGGGGCTCACGGCCAAGAAGTATCTGCCCAACTATGGCGAGTTCTACGAGCGCCGCTGGTTTGCTCCGGCGCCCGCAGATCCTGTGTGGGTCGAGTTTGCCGGTCAGGGTCCGGTTCCGCTGGGTTCGGGGCTTGTCTACCGCTGCTGTGATGAAGGTGCCGAGGATATGGTGTTGGGCGTTGAGGTCTGCGAGGACTTGTGGGTGCCGGCGCCCCCTTCGACCGAGATGGCGCTTGCCGGTGCGACGGTGATCCTCAATCCGTCGGCTTCGGACGAGATTATCGGTAAGGCGGATTACCGCCGCAGCCTCATTTCCAACCAGAGCGCGCGCCTGTACTGCGCCTATGCCTACGCGGACGCGAGCGAGGGCGAGTCCACGACCGACATGGTCTTTGCGGGCGAGAACCTCGTCTACGAAAACGGCTCCAAGCTCGCCGCGACCAAACTGCTTACCTGCGATATGGCCATCGCCGACGTTGACCTTGACCGCCTGGTTGCCGAACGCCGTCGCTCGACGACGTGGACGCGCACCGACGATGCGCCGGAGGCCACGACCGTTGAGTTTTCGTTTGAGGGCGTGCTGGCCGAAGAACCTGTCCTGCGCGATGCCTGCGATATCGACCGCGTTTTCCCGCGCGCGCCCTTTGTGCCGGCCGACCACGGCGACTTGGCCGAGCGCTGCGAGACGATCCTCGATCTACAGACTGCGGGCCTCAAGACCCGCCTCGCCCACACAGGTACCAAGGCCGCGGTCATCGGCCTTTCGGGCGGCTTGGACTCCACGCTAGCGCTGCTTGTGACCGTGCGTGCCTTCGATGCGCTGGGGCTGCCGCGCACGGGTATCACGGCGGTTTCCATGCCCGGCTTTGGCACGACGCACCGCACTAAGTCCAATGCCGAGTCGCTCGCTCGTGACTTGGGTGTGAGCTTCCGCGAGGTCTCAATCCATGCTGCCGTGGAACAGCACTTTAAGGATATCGAGCATGATCCGGCCGTGCAGGACGTGACCTACGAGAACAGCCAGGCGCGCGAGCGTACGCAGATTCTGATGGATTTGGCCAATCAGGCCGGCGGTTTTGTCATCGGCACAGGCGACCTGTCGGAGCTGGCGCTCGGCTGGGCTACCTATAACGGCGACCACATGAGCATGTACGCCGTCAACGCGAGCGTGCCCAAGACGCTTGTGCGCCATCTGGTGCGCTATGCCGCCGATGTCTTTGGCGGGCGCATTGCCGAGGTCTTGCTCGATATCCTCGATACGCCGGTGTCCCCCGAGCTTCTGCCGCCCACGGGCGACGGCGAGATTGCGCAGAAGACCGAGGATTTGGTGGGCCCGTACGAGCTGCATGACTACTTCCTCTACTACCTGCTGCGTTTTGGCTTTGAGCCGGGCAAGATCTACCGCATGGCGCTCAAGAGCTTCGAGGGCGTTTACGACGCCAAGACCGTCCACACGTGGCTACGTACGTTCTACCGTCGCTTCTTTGCCCAGCAGTTTAAGCGCAGCTGCCTGCCCGATGGTCCCAAGGTGGGCTCGGTGACGCTCAGCCCGCGCGGCGATTGGCGTATGCCGAGTGACGCCAGCTCGCGACTGTGGCTTGCGCAGATCGACGCGCTTAATGCAATTGACTAAGGTTGGCCAAATTGAACCAATACGGGGGTTGCAAGCGTTACACTTTTGCAATCTGATGGCCCGTATCGCGCGGCGCTCTTGTCGGAGCGCCGCGTTTTTTTATATCGAAAGGTGGCACCATGCAGGCATCGCAGCGTCTCGACCGCTTTGGCGCGGAGGTCTTCGCCTCGCTCAACAACAAACTGCTTGCGCTGAAGGCTCAGGGCAAGACCATTTATAACATGAGCGTGGGCACGCCCGACTTTAAGCCGTACGACCACGTGGTCGAGGCGCTCACTCAAGCGGCGCAAGATCCCGAGATGTGGAAGTATGCCCTGCGCGACCTGCCCGAACTCAAGCAGTCCGTGTGCGATTACTATGAGCGCCGCTTTGGCGTTTCGGGCATTACACCGTCCATGGTGCAGTCGTGCAACGGCACGCAGGAGGGCGTGGGTCATTTGGGCCTGGCCCTGCTCGATCCGGGTGACACTATTTTGGTTCCCGATCCGTGCTACCCGGTCTTTGAGGCGGGTGCCAAGATCGCCGATGCCAAGCTCGAGTACTATCCGCTGGTTGCCGAGCACAATTACCTGCCCTATGTGGCGGGTATCGATCCCGAGGTGGCCGATCGTGCCAAGTATATGATCGTGTCGCTGCCCGCGAACCCGGTGGGCTCGGTGGGCACGCCCGAGATCTACGAGGAGATCATCGCTTTCGCCCGCGAGCACGACCTGCTCATCGTCCATGACAACGCATACTCCGACATCGTGTTCGACGGCGAGCCGGGCGGCAGCTTCTTGCAGTATCCCGGTGCGCTTGAGGTGGGCGTGGAGTTCTTCTCGCTTTCCAAGTCGTTTAACGTCACCGGTGCCCGCATCGGCTTTTTGGTCGGTCGCGAGGATGTGGTCTCTGCCTTTGCCAAGCTGCGCAGCCAGATCGACTTTGGTATGTTCTTCCCGATTCAGAAGGCCGCCATCGCGTGCCTTAATGGCCCGCGCGATGAGGTCGAGGCGCAGCGTCTGAAGTACCAGGAACGCCGCGATGCCCTGTGCGACGGTCTTGAGGACCTGGGCTGGGAGCGTCCCAACGCGCATGGCTCTATGTTTGTGTGGGCCAAGCTTCCCGGTGGTCGCACCGATTCCATGGCGTTTTGCGAGGAGCTTATGGAGAAGGCCGGCGTTGTGGTGACGCCGGGCGCGAGCTTTGGCCCTTCGGGCGAGGGGCACGTGCGTATGGCACTGGTCCTGCCGCCCGATCAGATCGCTTTGGCTGTCGAGGCCATTCGCGAGGCGGGCCTGTATTAGAAACCTATTTCGACTCGTCAATAGCTCGAAACCGATTTCGTGCAGTTATTTTACGAATTCTGCAAACAATTTCGGTAAACGGTCGATTTTTGGCTGCGAATAGGAGCATAATCAAAGTCCCGATTGGATGTATTGGGATTACGGCAAGCCGCTCGGGTCGTTCCCGGGCGGCTTGTTTGTGGAGAGAGATGGGAGTTTGTAATGGTTAACGAGAAGAAGGTCGCTATTGTCGGTTGCGGTTTCGTCGGTTCGTCTTCGGCGTTCGCTCTGATGCAGAGCGGTCTGTTCTCCGAGATGGTCCTCATCGACGTGGACAAGAACCGCGCCGAGGGTGAGGCTCTGGATATCGCGCACGGCATGACGTTTGCCGAGCCGATGAAGATCTACGCCGGCGATTATTCCGATGTCGCCGACGCCGCCATGATCGTCGTCACCGCTGGCGCTGCCCAGAAGCCCGGTGAGACCCGCCTGGACCTGGTCAACAAGAACGTAAACATCTTTAAGTCCATTATCCCCGAGATTAAGAAGTCCGGCTTCGACGGCATTCTGCTAATCGTCTCCAACCCGGTTGATGTTCTGACCTATGCTGCCATTAAGATGTCCGGCCTGCCCGAGGGCCATGTCATCGGCTCCGGCACCGTGCTCGACACTGGCCGTCTGCAGCAGATGCTTGGTGCCCACGTCGAGGTTGACCCGCGCGATGTCCAGGCCTATGTCATGGGCGAGCACGGCGACTCCGAGTTTGTCGCTTGGTCCAGCGCTCAGGTTGCTGGCGTTCCGCTGAACACCTTCTGCGAGCTTCACGGCCACCTGGAGCATGAGGCTGCCGAGAAGCGCATCGCCGAGGACGTCAAGAACTCCGCCTACACCATCATCGAGAAGAAGCACGCCACCTACTATGGCGTTGCTATGGCCGTCAAGCGCATCTGCACTGCCGTCATGCGCGATGAGCAGACCGTTCTGCCTGTCTCCTCGCTCATGGTGGGCGAGTATGGCCTGTCCGATCTGGCCATCTCCATGCCGACCGTCGTTGGCCGCGATGGCGTTGTCTGCCGCGTCCCCGTGCCGCTGAACGATGACGAGCAGCATGAGCTCACCGCCTCCGCCAAGGCCCTCAAGGACATCATCGACAGCGTCGACTTCTCCTGCTAAATCAAGCTCTTTTGGGCAACAGGCTACAATGAAAGGCGTCCGGGTCCACACGGCCCGGGCGCCTTTTTGGTGCAAAGTAACCTGACCCCAATGCACCATAGTTGATGGGAGGGCCATGTCGGATTCGCCTAATTTTTTGACCTATGCCCAGACGGCGTTTGATTCGTTTGAGGAGCGGCCGTTCTGCGCGGTGGATAGCCTGGTCTTTGCGTGGTTGTCCTATTTGCGTTTGCCGGGTGATATGGCGGAGCTGACGAACTGGCAGGGCCTAGACGTACGCGAGCTGCTGCGCGCCGAGTGCTACCAAGACATGATTGGCGACCTGTGGGATCCGGAGGGGAGTCGTGCCCTGTTGGAGGCTGTGGCAGCAAGCCCTCGCTACCGTGGCGTTCGTGTTTGCGGCTATCGTAGCGTGAGTGATGCCGAGACAACGGAGCAGTTTGCGGCCATGACGTTCCGATTTCCGGCGGGGTTTAGCTATCTTGCCTTCCGGGGGACCGACAGCACGATTGTGGGCTGGAAAGAGGACTTTAACATGGCGTTCCGGTGTCCTGTGCCGGCCCAGGAATCCGCGGCGCGTTATGTAGACGAGGCGGCGGATGCGATTGACGGGCCGCTTTTGTGCGGAGGTCATTCCAAGGGTGGAAACCTTGCGGTGTACGGTGCGGCGATGTGCCCCGATGTCGCCCGTGAGCGAATCGAACGGGCGTATTCCCATGATGGTCCGGGCTTCGTCGAGGAGTTTCTGAGCGGCAACGCCTTCGCCGATCTATCCGGTCGAATCGACAAGACGCTACCTCGGTCGTCGATCTTTGGCATGATGTTCGAGACACAGGAGGACTATGCCATCGTTGAGAGCACCGAGTTCAGCCTGCTTCAGCATAATCCCTTTAGCTGGGTGGTTGATGGTCGCGACTTCGTGTACTGTGAGCGCCTGTCCGCCGGTGCTCGATACGTTGATGGCTCCATTCGCGAGATGCTGCTTGCGGTGTCGCCTAACGAGCGCGAGCGTTTTGTAGATGCGTTGTTCTCCGTGCTTGAGGCTACGGGTGCTGAGCGGTTTGCGGATATCGCTGGGAATCTGCGCGAGAGCCTGCCCGTGATGCTCCAGGCTGCGCAAGGCTTTGACAAGGATACGCGACGCTTTGTCTCGCAGACTATCGTTGCGATTCTTAAGTGTGCGCTTCTGCCCAAACGTCCCCAGATCGACATGCCCGCTGGCGGCAAGAGCTTGGCAGAACAGCTCGAGGCTTGGCAGTCCGAGCTCCTGCGCTAACCATTGGTGCAAAGCAACCTGTCCCCGATGCACCAATCTTCGATGCGCCTGGGGCGGGATCGACCGCTATACTGGTTCGTGCCGAAATCGATCTAGAACGGAATGCCGTATATGAAAATCAATCACGCGATTCTGCATATCCTGGACTTTGACTCTGCCGTCAACGTTATGAGCCAGCGCGAGTTGGATATCGAAAGCCGTACCGTGCGCAATTTCGTAACCACGCATCTGCGCCGCGCACGCACCTCGGCCGACAATAAACGCGCCACGTTTGCCGAGAACTCCGCATTCGGCGGCGAGCTCAAGGGCTATTTCTTTGGCGATCGCGAGTTCGTGGACCTGTCGCAGCAGATTGCGGAGTTTATCTCCTCCGAGCTCACCAAAGCCGAGAAAGCCGAGTCCACCGACGTGCTCGTGGCCGATTTTGACGACGATGAGGATGCCCGCTGGTTCGCCGTGATGCTGCTGGGCTCCAAGCAGGCTTTTATGCACGAAGTGGGCCGCGAGGAGGGGGAGGTGCGCAACGACATCGCGCGCCACTACGCCATTCTGCCGAACCCCTCGCAAAAGGTGCCGAGCTATGCCATCGTGCGTGCGAGTACCATGGAGATCGGCTACGTGGACAAGAAGCGCAAGATTGCCGGCGAGGACCGTATGCTTATCCCTGATGGCCTGCTGCAGTGCGACACGGGCGTGTCGGGCAAGGAGGTCATCGACACCGTGACGCGTGTGGTCGAGGAAGTCGCCGAGGAGCACGGTGCCAACACGGCCGTAGCGCTCGCCAAGGTTAAGGCTGCCGTTGCCGAGAAGGTTGAGGATGACGAGGAGCTGCCGCCTTGGGATATCGTCGACGAGGTCTTTGAGGACGAGCCGGTCATCAAGGAGAGCGTGCGCGCGGCACTGACCGAGGAGAAGGTGCCTGAGCGTGTGCCCGTGGAGCGCAAGCAGGTCGAACGCGCGGCGGTGCGCAATCATAAGATCCGTACCGACACGGGTATCGAGATCAGCTTCCCGGCCGAGATGGGTTCCAACTCCGAGTACATCGAGTTCGTCAATGAGCCTAACGGCCTCATCTCCATCGAGCTCAAAAATATCGGTAGCATCGAGAATCGATAAGTTGCGTTGCGCCTACAGCGAGAAAGCAAAGGCCGAAGCCCTTCGGGACTTCGGCCTTTTTTGTTTTCGGCTTGGTTGCTGACATTACCCCGCAGGTTGAGCACACGTCAGACACTATGACCCAATCCAGGGGCACGGAAACGACAGGAGCCCCCGCTCGTGACCGCGGGTCGGGGCTGCGACAATGTTGTTGAAGTGCCAGAGGCGCAGCCGCGCCGCAACGAGGTTGGGAGGCTCCCGTGCCTAGATATTCTACCGCCTTCGGAATGGACGTACACCTCAGGTCCACCACCGTCTGCGCGCTCGACGCGGAGACGGGCGAGGCCGTGACGAGGAGGTTCCGCGGCAGCCCCTGGGGCGAGGTCGCGGAGTGGATGTCGGGCTTCCCCGGCCCGTCGCTCGCCGCCTACGAGAGCGGCTACCTCGGCTTCGCCCCGCAGAGGGAGCTCTCCGCGCTCGGCGTCGACTGCGTCGTCGCGGCCGTCTCCAGGGTCCCGAGGTCGGCGGCGGACCTCTCGTCCAAGAACGACCGCAACGACGCGGCCAGGATGGCCAAGGCGATACTGTCGCACGACGTCACCCCGGTATGGGTGCCGTCCCCCGAGATCGAGGGGCTCAGGGACCTCGCCGGGGCCCACGACGCGGCGACCGCGAGGCTCGCGGCGGCGAAGCAGCGGCTCCTGGCGTTCCTGGCCCGCCGGGGCCACGCCTACGGCGGCACGACGCCGGCCGGAAACCCCCGGAAGTACTGGACGTACGACTTCCTCAGGTGGCTCGACAAGGTCCGGCCCGCCGACGACGGCGGCATCCGGGCGCTGGCGGCGCTGAGGAACGAGGTCGAGGCGGCCGCCGAGGCGCGCGACGACCTCCTCGCCGAGTACAGGGCCGCCGTCGCGGCGGGCCCCCTCTCGGCGGAGGTCGAGGCGCTCCAGTCGATCAAGGGGTGCGGGTTCGCGCTCGCCGCCGCCTTCGCGTCCGAGGTCGGCGACTTCTCGAGGTTCCGCTCCGGCAGGCAGGTGACGGCCTACTTCGGCCTCGTCCCGAGGCAGAGGTCGAGCGCGGACTCCGTGCGCCTCGGCGGGATCAGCGGGACCGGCAACGCGCTCGTCAGGAGGCTGGCGGTCGAGGGGTCCTGGTGCTACGTCCAGGCCAACCACCAGCCGAAACTGATGCCCAGGGGCTCCGGGGTCCCGCTCGAGATAAGGATGCACGGGAGGAAGGGGTCCGAGCGGCTCCTGCGGCGGCGCGAGGAGATGCTCGCCAGGGGCATGCCCCAGGCGAAGGCGAACGCCGCCACCGCCGCCGAGCTCGTGAGGTGGCTGTGGGCCCTCGGCGCGATGTGCCGGGAGGCAACCGAATAGACATAGCCCCCGTCCCGGCGAGCCGGGCGGCCTTCGGGGACACCCCCGCTTTCGCTGTGCGAGCGGCGGCCGCCGCATTCGCGTCGACAGACTTGGGGAGCCCCGCCGAAGGAGAGGATTGCGGGCCGCCGGAGCGGTATCCGCGGATATGAGACTGAGCCGAAGGCGTCGACGACATGCCGGGGGCGGACCGGGACGGGTTCAACGGCAGGCCCCGCCGACCGATTGCAAGCGGTCGGCGGGGCCATTGTGGCTCTTGACAGCGGATTGGGTCATATGAGCGAAAACGCCCCTAGGCGAGCAAGGTGACGCGAAAGAGGAGGGCATTGACCTTCTGGTCATGCCCGACGATTGAACGTCAGATTGCCGCCTAGGGGCGTTTGCAGCGTCGGGTCGTTACGGCGTTTGGTAAAACGCCGTAACTATTAAAGCTGGCGCAGGCCCTCTTCCAGGCCGGTCTTGCTGTCGGTCTTCTCGTCGCGCATCTTGATGACGCGGGCGGGGACACCGGCCACGACGGCACCGGCGGGGACATCCTCGACGCACACGGCGCCGGCGGCAACAACAGCGTCCTTGCCCACGCGTACGCCCTCCAGGACCACGGCGTTGGCGCCGATCATGACGTCGTCTTCGATGATGACGGGCGTGGCGCTTGCGGGCTCAACGACGCCTGCCAACACGGTTCCAGCGCCGATGTGGCAGTTCTTGCCCACGGTGGCGCGGCCGCCTAGCACGGCGCCCATATCGATCATGGAACCCTCGCCGATAACGGAGCCGATGTTGATGATGGCGCCCATCATGATGACGGCACGGTCGCCAATCTCGACGCGGTCGCGGATGATCGCGCCCGGCTCGATGCGGGCGTTGATGCCCTTAAGGTCGAGCATGGGCACGGCGGAGTTGCGGCAATCGTTCTCCACGTCGTAGTAATCGATGGAATCGGCGTTGGCGTCCAGGATGGCCTTAAGCTCATCCCAGTCGCCAAAGACGGTCTTGCCGCGACGACCGCCGTAGACATGTGCGTCGCCCCAGGCAACCTTCATGCCGGGCTTCTCGCGCACGTACAGCTTGACGGGCGTCTTTTTGGGCGCGGTGGCGATGTAGTTGATAATCTCCTGTGCATCCATCTCGGCTGCGTTGCTCATTTGCTATCTCTCCTTTGGGCGGGTTCGGTTGATACCTGGTTAGGCAAACATGACCTGGTCGAACGTATAGAAGCCGGGTTCGCGGGCGACGAGCTTCTGCGCGGCTGCCAGGGCGCCGTTGACAAAGATCTGACGGCTCGTGGCGCGGTGCGTGAGCGTGACCTCCTCGTCCTGGCCAAAGAAACCCACCTCGTGCACGCCGGCGACGGTGCCGCCGCGCAGCGAGTGCATACCGATCTCCTTGGAGTCGCGCGCGCCGCACATGCCCTCGCGACCGTAGACGGGGTGGTAGCCTGCTTCGGGCTCGGCCTCGACTACGGCGTCGAGCAGCAGCTTGGCGGTGCCGCTGGGGGCGTCGACCTTTTGGTTGTGGTGAGTCTCGACAATCTCGCAGTCAAAGCCGGGCAGCTCACGCGTGGCCTGGGCCACTAGATGACGCAGGGCTGCGATGCCGATGGAGTAATTGCCCGAGTGCATAACGCGGGTGTTCTGGCCCAGCTCACGCAGGCGGTCCATCTGCTCGGGGGTGTAGCCTGTGGTGCCCGAGACCAACGCCGCGCCCGTGCGCTCGACATAGGCGACGACGGCTTCGAAGGCCACGACGTTCGAGAAGTCGATGATAACGTCGGCCGCCGGGGCGCTCTCGAGCTCGGACAGATCAAAACCGATCTGGGCGACGATATCAAAAACGGGCTGCCCGCCGGCGTCGACAATGCCTTCGGCGGTAGTGCGGATGAGCGAGCCCATGCGGCCCGTTCCCATAATGACGGTCTTAATCAAGCAGACCAGCTCCCTTCAGAGCATCGGTAAGTGCAGCGCGCGTGTCGTCTGCCATGGGGCACAGCGGCATACGGTAGTTTGCCTCGATCATACCCATCTGGGCGAGCGCCTCTTTGACGGGGATGGGGTTGACCTCACTAAAGAGGGCATTGATGAGCGGCTGGCCGGCAATCTGGATATCGCGGGCGCGTGCCACGTCACCGTCCAGATAGGCGCGGCACATGTCGTGCACGAGCTGCGGCTGAACATCGGCCCACACGCTGATGGTGCCCGAGGCGCCCAGGCTCATGAGCGGTACGGTAAGCGCGTCCTCGCCCGAGTACATGCGGAAGTCGTCTGACAGCAGGTGGGCGATCTTGGCCGCGTAGGCGACGTTGCCCGAGGCCTCCTTAATACCCATGATGTTGGGGTGCGCGGCCAGGCGTTCTACGTTGCGCTCGCTGATGCCGCAGCCACAGCGGCCGGGGATGTTGTACAGGATGCAGGGGATGTCCACGGCATCGGCGACGGTCTTAAAGTGCTGATAGATACCCTCTTCATTGGACTTGTTGTAGTAGGGGGTAATGAGCAGCAGACCGTCGGCGCCCAGGCCCTGATAGGTGAGCGACTTGGTGAGCATGGTCTGCGTGGAGTTGGAGCCCGAGCCGGCAATAACGGGGACGCGTCCTGCAACATGCTTGACCACAGCGGCGACGACGGAGTTGTCCTCGTCATCGGTCATCGTGGCACTCTCACCGGTGGTGCCCAGGGTGAGGATGGCGTCAGTGCCATTTTGCAGGTGGAAATCGATAAGGCGCTCAAGCGCGTCAAAGTCGACACTGCCGTCCTTTTTAAACGGCGTGACAAGGGCGACGATTGAGCCCTCGAGATTGCGGATATCCGTGTTCTTCTCCTTCGCTTCCGCGATCTGGACGCGTTTGTTCCATTGGGCGGCGACTGCTAGGCGCTCGTCCTGAGCGCGACGGCGGGCGCTTTCGGCGCGCGATTTGGCCAGCAGCTCGCGGCCGCACGGCAGCACGTCGAGCGTGGCAAAGTAATCGCCCGGGCGCTCGGCGCGGCGAATGAGGTCTGCCGAGCCATCGGGGCGCAGCAGGACCTCGGCGGAGCGAAGACGGCCGTTGTAGTTGTAGCCCATAGAGTGGCCATGCGCGCCGGTGTCGTGAATCACGAGCAGGTCGCCCATGTCGATATGCGGAAGCTCGCGGTCGATGGCGAACTTGTCATTGTTCTCGCACAGATTGCCCGTGATGTCGTACGTGTTCGTGACGGTGGCTGCGGTTTTATCGGGACCGTCCGGCTGACCCATCACCGTGATGTGGTGGTAAGCGCCATACATGGCGGGACGAATGAGGTCGACGGCACTGGCGTCCACGCCGATATAGTCCTTGTAGATCTGCTTCTCGTGGATGGCCTTGGTGACCAGGCACCCATAGGGACCCATCATAAAGCGGCCCATCTCGGTGCAGATCGCCACATCGCCCATGCCAGCGGGAACCAGAATCTCGTCGTATGCCGCGTGCACTCCCTCGCCGATGGCGTGAATATCGTTGGCCTGCTGCTCGGGCAGATAGGGGATACCGACGCCGCCGGACAGATTGATAAAGGCGACATGTGCGCCGGTCTCGCGCTCCAGGCGCACGGCAAGTTTAAAGAGGATGCGTGCGAGCTTGGGATAGTAGTCGTTAGTGACGGTGTTACTGGCAAGGAAGGCATGGATGCCAAAATTCTCGGCGCCCTTGGCCTTGAGCATGCGGAAGGCCTCAAAGAGCTGCTCGGTGGTCATGCCATATTTGGAGTCGCCCGGGTTGTCCATGATGCCGTTGGAGAGCTGGAACAGACCGCCTGGATTAAAGCGGCAGCTGACCGTCTTGGGGATGGGCCCCGCAACACGCTCAAAGAACTCGATGTGGCTGATGTCGTCAAAGTTGACGATGGCACCCAGCTTGTTGGCGAGCTCAAAGTCGGCAGCCGGCGTGTCGTTGGAAGAGAACATGATGTCGTGTCCCGTGATGCCCAGCGAGCGGGCGATCATGAGCTCGGTATAGCTCGAGCAATCGCAGCCGCAGCCGTATTCGTTGAGAATGGAGATGAGCGCCGGGTTGGGGTTGGCCTTGACGGCAAAGTATTCCTTAAAGCCCGGGTTCCATGCAAAGGCGTCGCGCACTTCTTGCATGTTGCGGCGGATGCCCGCCTCGTCGTATAGATGAAACGGCGTGGGGAACTGCTCGACGATATGCTCGAGTGTCTCCTTGTCCACAAACGGCTGCTTGGCCGCATATGCCTCGTTGGGGGTCAATGCCATGTCCCGTAAACCTCGCTATCCAGACGGCGCCATCTGCGCATCGAATCCGCATAGCGTGGACCCAATGTCCGGATAGCGCTCCCGCATTGCTGCAGACAGTCCTGTGGGTGTTTCCCACAGGCCCACCAGGTTGTTCGTGCCCGAAAAACCCAGTTCGGCGGGTTTCGCCTCCCCACGGGGTCAAAGCCTGCCGGCTCGCCCGCGGCTCTTCGTGCCCGCGCCTCTATCAAGTGGTAAAGACCCTATCACGTTGCACTTTACCAAACAAGAGTATTCGTATATAACGTTTAAAAAATGCAGCAATATGCTGGAAACATGTGTGCCACAATCCTGTATCACAATAAGTTGCAACAGATGTGCCTCACGAAGGGATTCTCTATGACCGAGCTCCAAGAACTCCGTCGCTATCGCCGCGATCTCCATCGCATTCCGGAGCTCGATTTCGATCTTCCGCAGACTATCGCCTATATCGAGGGCGTGTTGGCGCCGCTCGCTTGCGAGGTGACCTATCCGTGTCCCAGCTGCGTCTGCGCTTTCTTCGACGCTGGCGTTGGTGCCGCGCGTGCCACGGCGATTCGCGCCGATATGGATGCGCTGCCCATCGCGGAGGCGACGGGAGCGGCCTTTGCCTCGATCCATCCCGGCAAGATGCACGCTTGCGGACATGACGGACACATGGCCATGGCACTTGCCGCCGCGACGTATGTCGACCGTACGATTCGCGAGCAGCCGGGCGCCATTAGGCGCAACGTTCTCTTTGTGTTCCAGCCGGCCGAGGAAACGACCGGTGGTGCCAAGACGGTATGCGAGAGCGGTGTGTTCGAGCGCTATGGGGCTGACCGCATTTTTGGCTTCCATGTGTGGCCCGATCTGCCTGCCGGCACGTTGGCGAGTTGTTCCGGTCCGCTGCTGGCGCGTTCGAGTGAGACACACATTCATATTCACGGGACGAGCATCCATATCGCTAAGACCTATGGCGTTCCGGTCGAGGAGTCGCACGATGCGGCGCTGGCGGCTGCCAAGTTCTTGGTTGCCGAGCGCGAACTGATGGACGAGCTGGGCACCGACGAGCCCTGTATCGGTAAGTTTGGTCTGCTGCAGGCCGGTACGGTTTGCAACGCGGTGGCGGGGGAGGCCCATGTGGCCGGAAGCCTGCGTGTGTTTACGGACGACATGTTCGACCGGGCGCGCGAAGGCGTGCGCCGCGTGCTGGACGATGCCTGTGCCGCAACGGGCTGCACGTATGATCTCAACTTTGCCGAGGGCTATCCGCCGGTCGACAACGACCCCGAGTTGTTTGCCAGCGTCGCGCCTGCCTTGCCCGGGCTGCAGCTTGTGGAGGAACCGCTGCTGATCGCCGAGGATTTCGCGTTCTATCAACGCCATCTGCCGGGCGTGTTTTTCCTGCTGGGCACGGGTATGCCAGAGGACCAAGACAACCCGAGTGATTCGGATGGCTGTCCCGCCTATGCCACAAGCGCTCTGCATACCGATAGCATGCTCTTCGACGAGGAAATCCTTCTCAAAGGCCTCGATGTCTACAAACGATTGCTTTTGCTTGACTAAGGCGCAAAGGACTATTTGTTCTAGAAAACACGAACAAACGTACGATATAATAGAGATGTAAGTCTATAGAAACGTTTGACGTTACTAACGTAAGGCGATACTATGATTGCATCGTATAAAGATGAGGATACCGAACGCTTTGCCATGGGTGTGCGGGTCAGGAGGTTCGTGCCCTTTGAGCGTGTTGCGTTGAGGAAGATTCGCCAACTGCAGGTTTGTGCTTCGCTTGATGATCTTCGCGTTCCACCGGGCAACCGCCTGGAAGCTTTGAAGGGCGATCGTGCCGGTCAATATAGCATCCGTGTTAACGAGCGCTATCGGGTCTGTTTTGAGTGGAGACAGGAGATGGCTTGGAATGTCGAAATCGTCGATTATCACAAGTGATGAGACTTCGGCCGATTTGCTGTCGCCGGTGACTCCTGGTGAGCTTCTCAAAGAGGAGTTTCTTGTTCCCATGGGCATTTCTCAATATCGCCTTGCGAAAGAGACTGGGATTCCGGCTCAGCGTATCGGGCAGATTGTCTTGGGAAAACGTCGCGTGACGGCCGACACCGACCTCCGTCTTTGCCGTTATTTTGGCCTGACGGATGGTTATTGGCTGCGCGCTCAGGTGGCGTTTGACCTTGAGGCCGAGAAAAGGCGGATCGAACCGGAGCTGAATAAGATCGTTCCTGTCCAGCAGGCCGCTGCGTTGTAGTGCTCAAAGATATTGAGGTTGGAGTGACGATGGAACGACGCCGACAGTCTGCCGTTTATAGTCCCGGTGGGTGTGGATGCGGCTTGTTGTTGCTTCCGGTTATTGCTGTGAGCATTGGCGTGATGTTTGCGCTTGCTGGGCTGGCTGCGGCGGCACTCGTACTGTTTATCACTGCCATCGGCGTGACGATTTGGCTCTGCCGCAATCGCGAGCGACGCCGTGCCGGCGGTAAAACCAATGTCGGCTGGGTTGTATTCCTGGTCATTGCGTACCCGCTGAGTGTCAGCTACCTGGTGTTCTTTGTCCTGTTGATGGTCAGTGCCTTTACCGGGGAATCCGTCACGGTGGGTTGATGCGCTGCCGGCAGACGGTCGCGCAAAGTGCGTTTGCTCGGCGTTTGGATAACTGCATTGGCCGTTTACCGCAACCTTAGCTCTCTGCTAATGAATTCAAGTTTAATCCTTCCTACGATGTGCTGTGTGCCGGCACGGTAGCCGGATCGTAGGAAGGATGAATAATGGCAAAAGAGGGAAAGAAGCCGATCGGTAAGATTGTCCTAGGCGTCATCGTGGTGCTGGTTATTGTCGGTGCCGTGGGCTCTATGGGCGGCAACTCAACCGATTCGCCTGCGAGCGATTCGGCAAAACCTGCCGGGACGACACAGCAGGCTGAGGAGCAAAAAGAACCGCAAGAACCGTATACCATTGCTGACGAGGCTGAAGACACTTCCAATCAGTTTGCCTATAAGATCACGGGGACGCTGACCAATAACACGGACAAGGAAAAGAGCTACATTCAGATTGAGTATGTTCTGTATGATGCTGATGGCAACCAGGTTGGAACGGCTCTTGCAAACACCAATCATCTGAAGGCGGGCGGCTCCTGGAAGTTCGAGGCGCTGGGCACGGTGTCTCCCGATCAGGTCGCCAGTTGGGAGCGTTCGGACGTAAGCGGTTTTTAGCATGTTGTATGCACTGGGGGAGGTGAAGTCGTATGCCCGATAAAAAGCTGACTGACGAGTTACTCAATGAGCTTCTCGACGCGCCAAACATCGATGGCTATATCAAAGAACACGACTTTGCCGCCCCGTCGCTTTCGGACTACCTGAAGCAGCTACTGCAGGAAAAGGGCTTGGAGCGCTCGCGCGTGGTTCGTATGGCCGATCTCAATGAGACCTTTGGCTATCAGATCTTTACCGGTGCGCGGCATCCGAGCCGCAATAAGGTGCTGCAGATTGCCTTTGCGATGGCGCTGGCGCTCAAAGAAACCAACCGTGCGCTGACGGCTGCCGGGGTAAGCGTCCTTAACTGCAAGGACCGCCGCGATGCGATTATCATTTTTTGCATCGATCGCGGGTGCAGCCTCCAAAAGGTCAACGAGGAGCTGTATCGCTTTGGCGAGGAGACGGTGAGTTAGCGGCTGATATCTGAGCCGGCGGAGCTGCCGAACAACGATGCAAGCGAACGGGGCGCAGATGCCATGGGGTGTCTGCGCCCTGCGCTATGATGGAGGCTATGGATACTCAGAGCCCAACATATTCCGATGACGAGCTGACCGCAGCGCTTGCCGAGCACCTGGCGTCGCTCGATCGCGACGACAGCTATCGCGTGGAGCGTGTACTTAAGCGCTCGTCCGTCGAAACAACCGAGCTCGTGTACTTTGAAGGAACCGGCGGTGGTTCGCTCGGTCCCTTTGTTCGTAAACGCATCGATGCCTCGGCTCAAATCGGCGGGGCATACGAGCGTCTGTTTGCCGCTCAGCGGGCAGGCAGGCGTTTTGAGCACCTGCCCAGAATCGTCGATTGTCGTCGTGTGGGCGACGAGCTCAACGTGGTTATGGAATACATCGAAGGGGAGACACTCGGGGCGCTGGTGGACCGTCTGGGAGCCACCCCCGATTATGCGCGTGAATTGTATCCTGCCCTATGCGATGCCGTGGGCGAGCTCCATGCCGGTTTTGCAATGGTGGGGGAGACGTCGGCGCCGGTGATCCATCGCGACCTCAAGCCGTCGAATATCATCGTGACAGGTGCCAACTATACGCCTGATGACGGCCTGGCATTTTCATCGCTGGTGATTATCGACCTGGGGATCGCGCGCGTATGGCGCGATGGCGCCGATGCTGACACCGTCAAGTTTGGCACGCGACCCTATGCGCCGCCCGAGCAGTATGGGTTTGGGCAGACGAGTGTGCGCAGCGATGTCTACGCACTTGGGGCCCTGTTGTTCTTTTGCTTGACGGGAGTCGACCCTAAACCAGGGCTCGACATGCGCGAGCAATGTGAGGCATGCGGCATTCCCACTCCACTTGCCGATGCCGTCTGCATGTCGATGGCGCTCGACCCGGCCAAGCGTTTTGCGAGCGCGGAAGCGTTGGGACGGGCGACGCGCGCGGCATACGATCTAAGTCGCCCCGTGCGGCCTCCTGCGCCTGTGCTTGTCCGTACTCCGGCCTCGGAGACGGTGTTGACGCCCCAAGGACTCCAGAACCCCACAGGGCTTCCTAGGCCTGCCGCCTCCACTGCATGCGGTCTGCTCTCTCGCGTTCCGGAGTCTCTGGGGCGCATTTGGAATACGCTCGTCTTCTTCTCGCTGCTTGTGTTCTTTGCCGGAAGTCACTTTGCCGTCTTTCACCCCACGGGAGCAAACCAAAGCTACCCGACGTGGCTTCTCATAATCGAGTATTTTTTCTTTGTCGATGGCCTTATGGTGCTTATGCATTTTGCGCTGTTCGACAAGCGTCGTCTTCGTCGGCGATTCGCGCTGCTCGACAGCTATCGCGGCAAGAAACTCGCGAAACTCTGGCTCAAGGCATTGGGTGTGCTGCTCCTATGCATGATCGTCATAGTCGCGGTTGCCAATGCGACCGGCGTCGTCGATACCTCCGCTACCTAAAAGAAAAGGGCCCCATTGGGGCCCTTTGCAGTTGCACTTAGATGCGGTTCATCTGAGCGGCGACTTTGTTGTACCAGTCCTGCCACGTGGGCGGGCAGTACTTTTTGGCTGCTGCCGGGGTAAGGGTGGAGCCGTAGTTGGCGCCCAGATAGGCAACGTGAGCGGAGATGCCCTCGCTCCAGCTGCCAAAGCTGCGCCAACCGCCGCCACGGGCACTCCAGCCCCAGGCGTTGTAAGAATTGGCGCAATAAGCACCCTTGGTGCTCTCGATGCAAGCGATGGCGGGGGACCAACGGGGGTCGACACCGGTATTCCAAGCGGCGACGGCAAAGTTATAGCCCTGGCCTGCCATGGGGGAGCCGGCGAGATAATTGTCGATGCGGCTCGTCCACTCATTAATGAACGAATCGTAATCGGAGCTACCGGTATTGGCGTTGTTCACCGTGGTGTCGATGGTGGTGTTGGTGTTGGTGGCCTGGCTGCTGGAATTGCTGCCGCTTACGCCCTCGCCCGAGAGCTTCTCGGCGGCAGCGGCCTTATCGGCCTCAAGCTTGGCAAGCTCGGCGGCATTTTCCTGCTCGGCTTTTGCCTGTGCCTCGCTGCGGAGCTGCTGGGCCTGTGCCAGCGCATCCTCGGCGTTTTTCTGCTCTGCCTCAAGCTGAGACTTGGCCTGCTGGAGCTCAGCCTTGTTCTGCTCGAGTTCGGTTTGCATGTTATTGAGCTGTTCGATCTCGTCGACGCTCGAGCTCGTGATCTGGTTGGTGTATTTGCAGGTCGTGATGAACTCACCCAGGCTCTGTGCGTTGACCAGGAAGCTCACGATGGGATTGGTGCCCTTCTGATACTTGTACAGATCGCGCATGGCGGAGCTTGCCTTGGCCTGCTGCTCGGGAAGCTTGGCCTCGATTTCCTCGATGCTTGCCTCATTGGAGTCAATCTGCTTTTGCAGGTCATCGAGTTTGGTGCGGGCGTCGTTGTAGGCGCTCGTGGCGGCTTCGATCTTCTGCTGGGCTGCGGAAAGCTGGTCCTGCGTTGCCTGCGAGGCGGCATACGCCGCAACGGGGGAGAGCATCGGCGTGGCCGTCAGCGCAACGGCGAGCACGGCGCTCGTGATGATACGAGCCGGCTTCGACGCAATGAACGCTGCGGTGCGATGATTCGAATGCTGCATCCAGTCCCTCTGCAATCAATCGTAGGTTATGGTTCGAACGGTATTCTACTACTGCTTTCGACCTCAACTTGAACCTTAAAGGTTCCAAAGGGTCAAGTTGAACTTGAGGCTTTGGCTTTGACCTGCAGTTATGATGAATTGTTGAGAAACCATAGAGTTCAACTTTAACGTTACAGAGCTCTGTTTGAGAGGAGTTTTGGGCTGTAAAAGCCATCTCAACGTGGGGTTTTATAACTACAGCGTGCCCTTCTGGCGAGCCTGCTCAATCTCTTCGAGGGCCTCGGCGGGGGTGAACGAACAGGTGCCGTCGCCGAGCTTGACTACCTGGATTTCGTCACCGGCGTTGACCTCTCCGCCCTTTAGTACCACGCCGAAAACGCCCTCGTGGGGAAAGATGCAGTCGCCGGCGAGATAGTAGATGGCACAACGGGTGTGGCAGACCTTGCCGATTTGGCTGATTTCGACGAGCACGTCGCTTCCAAGCTTGAGCTGTGTGCCCAAAGGGAGCGAGAGCAGGTTGATGCCCCGGGTTGTGAAGTTCTCCCCAAAGTCACCCTCGTGTACGTCGAGCCCGCGTGCCTGCGCCGTCTGGATGGACTCCGCGGCTAAAAAGGAAACCTGACGGTGCCAATGTCCGGCGTGCGCATCGGTGGCGAGGCCAAATTGCTCTATAACGGTGTCGCGTCCATCGGCGACGGGCGACTTGCGAGTGCCCTTGTGTACCGACGTGTTGATCGAGACGATGTGGGCGGGTCCGTTGTAGGCGTCGTTTGCCGTGCACAGGGGAGCGGTCGCTTTCGCACGTTTCGCCAGCTCGCGCCTCGCGGCATTGAGGATGGGATTATCGGTCGGATGGTCTTGGGGCACGTGCGCGCCTTTCGCTCGAGGATGTCAATACACTGAATCCTACAACAATGGTAGGTTCATTGCCCGTTGTCATACAACGGTGAGCGCCGTCTTCGTGCTGGCCTTCGTGCTGGACGATTACGTCGATTGCCATAGATACGGTGGAGCTTTGGGCGCCGGCGGCTTGGCACGCTAAAATAAATCAGTTGCGCAAAGACCGCCCGTTGTGTGGGCAGTTCATGATAGGAAGTTTCCATGGCATTGCAATTTACAGAGCGCGAGTTCATTCCCGTGCTGCTTGGTGGCGACATCAACGCCTATTCGGTGGCGCGCGCCTTCTACGAGGAGTACCAGGTCAAGAGTCTGGTCTTTGGCAAGTATCAGACGGGTCCCGCGTACCGCAGCCAGATTATCGACTACACGCCCAACGTGGATATCGACACCATGCCCGTGATGCTCAAAACCGTCAACGGCATTGCCCAAGCGCATGCCGACAAGACTATTGTCCTTGTGGGCTGCGGCGACAACTATGTCGCTCTCGTGGCTCAAGCCAAGGATGCTCATGAGCTGGCGGATAACATCGTCGCTCCCTACGCGCCCTACAGCATGCTCGAGCAGTGCCAGAAGAAGGAGATCTTCTACGAGCTGTGCGAGAAGCATGGCGTGCCCTATCCACACACGTTTACCTTTACCAAGGCGATGCTCAATGCTCAGGGTGAGGCGCCTGCCGAAGTGCTCGACCAGATCGATTTTCCTTACCCGATGATTCTGAAGCCTTCTGACGGCATCATGTGGTGGCAGCATGAGTTCGAGGGCCAGAAGAAGGCCTATGAGATTGCCGACCGCGCCGAGCTGGAACAGGCCATTCGCGATTCGTATGCCAGCGGCTACACCGACGATCTGATCTTGCAGGATCGCGTGCCCGGCAACGACGAGTACATGCGCGTGCTCACCAGCTATTCCGACCGCAACGGTAAGGTCCGCATGATGTGCCTGGGCCATGTGCTGCTCGAGGAGCATCAGCCCCACGGTGTCGGCAACCATGCCTGTATCATTACCGAGCCTAACGACGAACTCATGGGCGGCGTGCGCAAGTTGCTCGAGGACCTTCACTTTGTGGGCTATTCCAACTTTGACGTTAAGTACGACGAGCGCGACGGCTCGTTTAAGTTCTTCGATTTCAACACGCGCCAGGGCCGCAGCAACTACTACGTCACTAACAGTGGCTTTAACGTTGCCAAGTATGTGGTGGACGAGTATGTGTTCAACCGCCCGTTTGAGCCGGAGTTTGTGACGGCGCAGGACGAGGCCCTGTGGATGGTCGTCCCCATGGGCGTCGTCGACAAGTACGTCAAGGATCCCGAGCTGCGCGCTAAGGTGCATCGCCTGGACAAGGAAGGTAAGGGCGCCGACCCTTCGTTTATGAAGGGCGACTTTGTCTTTAACCGCTGGCTGCGCATGTGGCACACCAAGCTGCGCCACTTTAAGCTGTTCAAGACGTATTACAAGTAGATGAGTGCGGCGCCCGTCCGGTTTGCATCGGGCGGGCGCGGGTATGATACGCGCAATTGCGCAAGCGTTACCAAGGAGGCGGCGATGGAAAAGCTGGGAGTTATCGGCGGCATGGGCGCCGAGGCCACGTCGTATTACTACGACCAGGTGGTGCGTCATACGGCTGCTGCCTGCGATCAGGAACATATCGACATGGTGGTGCTCTCCAAGTCGACCATGCCCGACCGCACGTTGGCCATTAAGACCGGCGAGCATGCCAAGCTGCTGGCGACCATGAAAGAGTGCGCCCAGGCACTCGAGTCGCTGGGCTGTGCGCACATTGCCATTCCCTGCAACACGTCGCACTACTTCTACGACCAGATCCAGTCGTTTACGAAGGTGCCGATTATCCACATGCCGCGTGAGTCGGTGCGCTATGCTCTGGCCGGTGCGGTGATGGGGGAGTGCGAGTTCGATCCCAACCTGAGTATGCCGGCCGAGCCGGTGCACAAGATTGGCATTATGGGAACCGATGGCACCGTGGGCGCGGGCGTCTACGGCCGCGAATGTAAGGCTGCGGGTGTTGAGGTTGTCTATCCCAGCGAGAAACGTCAGAACGATGTGATGTCGCTTATCTACGATGATGTGAAGGCCGGGCGTGAGCCCGATATGGATAAGTTCGACCGTGTGATGTGGGAGTTTGCCCGTAGCGGCTGCGACCGCGTCATTCTGGCCTGCACCGAGCTCTCGGTGCTGCAAAAGTACCGAGAGATGCCCGAGATCACCCTCGACGCCATGGATGTCCTGGTGCGCGAATCCATCATCCGCAGCGGCGCTCCCTACCGCCTCTAGCTTCCGACCTGTCAAAAAGGGACAGGTTAATTTTGGTAGGTTTTATCTGGTGAAACAGTAAAGGCCTCGGCTCGTTTGGTGCGAGCCGAGGCCTTTTGCGTTGGGCGGTTGCTGTCGGTGGTGAACTAGAACAGGAAGCCGATGGCGATGAGGGCGATGCTGACGATGAGTACGGCGATGTCCAGGCCCTTGATGGGGTAGCGCTTGTACGAGCTGGCGCGCGTACGCAGATAGAAGCCGCGCTGTTCTGCCGCCAAGGCTGTGGCATCGGTCTTGCCCACGCTCGAGATGAGCAGTGGCACACACAGTGGCAGCATGAGCTTAAGCTTCTTGATGGGGTTCTTGGTGTCGTACTCGACGCCGCGTGCGGTCTGCGCCTCCATGATGGCGTTCATCTCCTGACCAAACACCGGCACAAAGCGCAGCGCCGTGGTAAAGGTGAAGGCATAGCGATACGGTACGTGCAGCACCTCGACGCAGGCGTTGGCAAGGTCGTTGAGCTTGGTCACCATGAGCATGAGGATGAGTGGTAACGCCACACCCAGTAGGCGCAGACAGGCCTTCGATCCTGTGATGAGGCCCGTGTCGGTGATAAAGCCCCACACCACGTTGCCATCGCGCATAAAGGCCAGCTGGAGCACCAGCATGATAAGCGCGAGCGGGATCAGCAACTTGAGCAGCGAGAACAGACGGTCGACGACGCCGGCATAGGCACCCAGCGCAAGGGTGAGTGCCAAAAAGCCCAGCAGCGCCACGTAGGTGTCGGACAAGAAGATGCCGACGATGATGGCGGCGGCGAGGCCCAGTTTGACGACGGGGTTCAGGCGATGCAGTAGCGTATCGCCCGGCATGTAGTCGATGACGTTAACCACGGTGGACCATCTCCTTGGTAATTCGAACGACATCGGTGACCTCGCTCACCTGCGCAAAAGCGGGCGAGACGGAAGATGCCAGACGGCGCGAGAGTTCAATAACCTGGGGAGGCTCCACGTAGGCACGCCGCATGAGATCGATGTTCGAGAATAGCTCGTGCGTGCGGCCGCGGTCGAGGATGCGACCGTCGGCCATTACCACAATGCGCTCGGCAAAATCCGAGACGACTTCCATATCGTGGCAGACCATGATAACGGCGCAGCCACGCTCGGCCATGGTGCGCACCGTTTCCATGACGGTCATGCATTCGCGGTAATCAAGGCCGCTCGTGGGCTCGTCGAGTACGACGATCTTGGGCTCAACCACTACGACGGAGGCAAGCGCCACCATTTGTCGCTGGCCACGCGAAAGCGAGAACGGTGCCTCATCGGCAGGCAGGCCAAAGCGGTCGATGACGAGTTGGGCACGACGCAGAGCCTCGGCACGGTCCATGCCGCCAAGCTCCAAGCCAAAGGCGACCTCGTCGAGCACGGTGTCCTTGCAGATCTGACGGTCAGGGTTTTGGAAGAGGGTCGCGACCTCGCGAGCGATGCGGCTCGTGGGAACGGCTGCGGTATCCAGTCCCGTGACGCGCACGCTGCCCGAGGCGGGCTTAAGCAGGCCCGTGAGCAGTTTGGTGAGCGTGGTCTTGCCGGCGCCGTTTTGGCCGACGATGCCCACGAGCTCGCCAGGATAGAGCGTCAGGCTAAGGTCGTGTACGGCGGCGCCGCCATTGGGGTAGGCAAACTCAACATGGTCGAAGGTGAGTACGGGTTCGGCGTCCTTGGCATGAGGACGCAACGACGGTGCATGCGGGGAACCGGCGGGTGCCTGGGCTTCGATGGCCGCGTGTGCGGGGTCGACGATGCCCGAAATCAGGCGCTCAGCCTCATCGACATCCAAGCAGGGGGTACCGCTTACCAGGCCATCGGTTTGGAGGCTATTGAAGATACGCGTGACGCGAGGGCAGTCGACGCCGATGGCACGGAGCTCGTCGGTATGCGCGAAGACCTCGTGTGGCTCGCCCTGCAGCGCAATTTCGCCATGGTTGAGCACGAGCACGCGGTTGCAGTACTCCGAGAGCAGGGCGACCTTTTGCTCAACGACGACGATGGTGATTCCAAGTGCGCGGTTTGCCTCACGCAGCGTCTCGAAGACCAACGTGGAGCTAGCGGGGTCGAGTGCCGCGGTGGGCTCGTCGAGAACCAAGACGCGCGGACGCATGGCGAGGATGGCGGCGATGGCTACCTTTTGCTTCTGTCCGCCCGAGAGGGTGGCGATCTCGCGGTCGCGCAGGTCGCTGATGCCGACGGTCTCGAGCGTTTCGCTCACGCGCCGCTCGATCTGGTCGTGGGGAACGCCAAAGTTCTCGAGGCCAAAGAGCATCTCGTCCTCGACGACCGAGGCGACCATCTGCGTGTCGATATCCTGCAGCACACTGCCGACGATTTGCGACACGTCGGTCAGCGAGACCTCGCAGGTGTCGTGGCCGTCAACCATGACGGACCCAAAGAACGTGCCGGTGTAGTGGTGGGGCACGGCACCCGACAGGCAGGCGGCAAGCGTGGACTTGCCGGCGCCCGAGGGCCCGATGATGCCGATGAAATCTCCCTTGTTCACGCTGAGCGAGATGTGGCTGAGCGCCTGCTCGGTCTGCGTGCCATAGGAGAACGAGACATCGTCGACGTTGATGATCGTTTCCATGGATACCTTTCATAGTCATTGGGGACAGTCTTAAATGACCAGTTGTTTAAGACCGTCCCAAAAAAGCTCGTTGTTTGGGATGGCCTTTGGTGGTGAAGCACGGAGACGGCTTTACGAGGGGCCCCAGGTTGGCGCGAAAGAGGAGCGAAGCGTACTTGGGTACGCGAGCATCGAATGAACGCCAAGATGGGGTGGCTCGTAAAGCCGAGCGGGTTAGTTGAGCCTAAGGGCCTTCTGGATGGGCAGATAG
The DNA here is from genome assembly GCA_036304725.1 of Collinsella sp. GTDB lineage: Bacteria > Actinomycetota > Coriobacteriia > Coriobacteriales > Coriobacteriaceae > Collinsella. Next base: position 72,118 of record JAXIYC010000037.1, read on the forward strand.
AGGGCGCCGACCAGAATGGCGTTAAAGACGGCGGTCATGGCGACGACGGGCAACATGGCGGCGGCGAGCTCGCCGACCACGCCGAGCATGGCCATCTTGATGACCATGAAGATGACGCCGGAGACAAAGGTGGTCAGGAAGGTTGCGACAATGGCGATTGCGGGCTTGACCTGACCGTCCTTGCCGGCGGCGTTGACGATGCCGGCCATGAGCATGGCGGCGATGCCCTCGGCGGCAAAATCGACGAACGGCGAAGTGGTGGTGATCTGGATCACGGCAGCCGAGATGAGGCCAATGACGAGCGCCTGGCCGATGTTGGGGCGAACGACCAGGATGGTGAGGCAGAAGGCCGAGATGATGAACTCGGGGCTGATCATGCCGCCCGAGATGCCTGAGATGGCCTTGCCGACGGTGAAGTTGAGGATGAAGCCGGCGGCGAGCAGGATGGCGAGCAGGACGAGAGCGCGGACGTCGAGTTTGCCGCGGTCGGCGGTCTGGACGGTGCGGGGCTGGGTGGCGGTGGTGTTCTGAGACATGGTGAAAATCCTTTCTGAAGGGAAGCGCAGGGGAAAAGCGGAGGCGCGTGATGCGAATGCGATCGGGCTCGAGATAGAAAAAGGCCCCCGGTCGAAACCGGAGGCCTTCCAATCACCTAGAGCGCAAAAACAGGCGTGAGGGACTCACTGTCGACCGATCGTATTCGCATCACGCCACCACCAGTTGTTGAGAGAGTTCATCGTGTTCTTCATGTTGGTGGCTCCTTTCGTGATGCCGTGGCGCGGTCGCACCTAGTTGCTGTTGCGCTGCACTATAGCACAGCGAAGTATGTGCGGGGAAATCTTTTTTGAAAAGATTTCAGGCGGGTTTCCCGTCGGTCAAAAGGCGGGTTAAGCGGGCGAGGCTGCCATTGCTGCCTTGCCCGCTCGGCTAGGACATGAGGGCCTTAGGCCTTCTTGCGACGATAGACCACGTAGGCGCAGACACCGATGACGACGACGGCGCCAACGGCCATGGCGGCCATGTTGTTGCCCTCGGACTTCTCCTCGGTGACCTCTTCCTCTTCGGCCTCGGGCTCGGCCACGTCCTCATCGGAAAGGGCCTCGTCGGCGTAGGTGATGGACTCGACCAGGCGGTCGTTGTCGGCATCGTAGTCACTCGGGACGAACTCCTCGGAGAAGTCGCCCTCCTGGAGGTAGTCACGCATCTCCTCGAGCATGGCCTTGCACTTAACATAGGTGTTCTTGGTTGCAGCCTTGCCGGCCTTGTTGGCTAGGGCGGTGCGGGCTTCGGTGCCTTCTTCGGCCTGCATGGCCTCGTCGACGGTCAGGTTCTGCTCGATGAGTTCCTTCTGCAGGGCGTCGAGATAGGCGCGGACGCCGGTGGCGCAGTGGTCGCGGTTCTCATAGGCGAGCGTGTTGATGTCCATGAGGACGTAGTTGATGGAGTTCTTGGGCTCCTCGTTGTTCACGACGTCTTCCTCTTCGCAGTGATCGAAGGAGACATCCTGATCGCTGAAGTAGGGGCTGACCTTGGTGAGCAGTGCGGAGTAGAGAGGGATGGCGACGGAGAACTCGGCGTTGGAGAGCATCTCCCACTGAATGGTCGCGATCTCGGGATCCATGCCGTGACGGATCTGGAAGGTGTGGATCTCGGTGTTGCGGTTGGAGCCGATGGCATAGGCGCCGTCGGTGTTGGCGTTGAGGCCGGCGACATTCTCGCCGCGAGCGGCGAAGGAACGAATCATCTCAAAGGTGTTCCAGTCGGACTTGCCGGGCTGGAAGAACAGCGGCTGCATCTCGTGGACCAGGGCGCCGGTCGTCGCGCGAGCGTCTTCGCGCTCGTCCTTGACGATCTCGTAGTCGGTGCCCTCAGCAAGCGGAGCCATGAAGTAATCGCGACCCTGGATATAGCGCGACCACTGGTGCATACCGGCCTCGCTGATCTCCTCGCCGTAGGTCTTGGCGACGTCGAACTTGCCGTCGGTGTACTCGGCAAAGCCCTTCTCCTTAGGCATGGACTCAATGCCCTCGGAATGGAGACAGTTCTCGGTGTCATCGAGGTCGACGTTATAGGTGAGGTTGCCGATGTTGGGGTTGAGCGAGGCGATATCATCGGCGAGCTTCATGGCAATCCACTGATGGCCGGAAAGCGCGGCGAACAGCCAGGTCTCGGTGCTGTCGGCGATGATGATCTGGTCGTTGGAGCAGACGCCCTGCTCGTCAATCAGGCTGCCGATGAGCTCGACGCCCTCGCGGGCCGTGGCACTCTCGCCCAGGATGACGCTGGCATAGCTGTACTCGCCAATGCCAGTCTCCTCGGTGATGGGGTCGGCCTCTTCGGCCTTCTCGTTATAGGAGGTGCTCAACGTGGCAGAGCAGGAGACGCCCTTCTCGTTGATGCCTGCCTCGGAATATGCGTCGTAGCGATCTTCCCACTGTGAGGGGTTGTCGCGAACGAAGGTGTAGCGGTAGGTTGCGCCCTTGGACTTGTACTCAAAACCGGACTCGACCGAGGTGTACTCGTTGCCGTCCTTGTGTGCGGGCTCAATGCCAAAGTGCTTGACATAGCGCGGACCGAAGTCCTCGGAACGGCCGTAGTACGTGTTGCCGTCTGCCGTGAGCTTGCTGCCCATGTAGATCTGGGTGCAGGCGAGTGCCGAAGTCGGCATGGCCATGATGGCCGCTGCTCCAAACGCAAGGCCGCAGCCGAGCTTTTTGAGCGTGTTGACAGGATGAGTAAACCTCATAATCCCTCCCAACCGTTGAAACCCCGCGGAACCGTGCAGGATTTCAGCTAATAAATACATCTATTAGCCTAAAGGAAGTGTAAAGAGTATTCATTCGACAACAGCTTTTACTCGATGAGCGTGAAGAAATATACGATGAACGGATAAGAATACTCATTATATGGCTTTAGTTAAATAAAGGCACCCTGCATTTACTGTAGCTGAATAAAGCATTAGACGGCGGTCAAAAAGAAAACTCTCCCGCTGTTTAGGATTTGCATAAACAACGGGAGAGACGATAATTTGATGAATATCAGACCAATGTGGAATTACTTCTTTCGGCGGTGAATCACGTTGATGGCGTAACCGACGAGCATGGCCAAAACGATGATGATAAAGCCGAGCAGGGGATTGTCGTTCATAGGGTCCTCCTATTTTCCGAGCGGGGAGAATTCGTCGACGATGAGGTCGAGGCATTGCGGAAGCGCGCGGGCTCCAAAGACGCCCGAATTGCTGGAGATAATCTCGCCATCGAACTGCATGCCCAGCGACGGGGTGCAGGTGATCTTGGCTTCCTTGGTCTGGATGATCTTGAACTGCGGGCGGCCGAGTACCTTGCCGGCGGGGTCGAGTGCGGCGGTGATCACAGTCGGTAGAAGCTGCACAGTTTTTACGGGTTCGATGACCGCAATGTCGACCATGCCATCGTTCATACGGCAGTCGGGGAACAGGTTGATGTCGTTTTGGATGACCGAGGTGTTGCCGGCCATGCAGCAGATGCCGTCGAGCTCCTCGACAATGCCGTCATGCTCAATCGTAAAGTGCGCCACCGTGGGATTGGGCGTGGCGAGCGCGGAGAGGAAGTAAGCGATCTCGCCGATGTCGTTTTTGGTGGGGGCGGCCTTCATCATGATCTCGGCGTCGAAGCCCGAGCCGGCGATGATGATGAAGCCGTGGCGCTTCTCGTTGCCGTTCTCGTCGAGCCAAAAGAGCTCGCCCATGTCGACTTTGACCGTGCGACCGGCACGGCAGGCCTTGGCGAGCGCCGCCGCCTCGGGGGCATTGCCGATGTTGTTGAAGAACAGGCAGGCCGTACCGGAGGGGAAGACGAGCGTGGGGACACCGCATCCGCGCATCTGGTCGAGCACGTTGGAGACAGTGCCGTCGCCGCCCGAAACGACCACGCGGTCAAACTCGCGCACGTCTGCCACGGCGTCCTCGGGTTCCATGCCATCGCCGATAAAGCGCATCACGACCTCGTCGCCGCCCTGTGCAAGGGCGTGCGTGAATGCGAAGATTTCATCTGAGCTGGGGCCCGATGCCGGGTTGTGGATGATAAGGCAGCGCATACTTACGTTCCCGTTCTGTGACTAACCGAGTATAGTTGTAAGGCAATGCCGATATCCTACCCGTGTTTTTCGGGCCTAACCTTATTCGATGGGTTGATATGTACATTTCCACACATCAGGCTCTACTCGACTTTTGCCAGCGCGCCCGTGAGTTCGACGCGATTGCCGTCGATACCGAGTTTTTGCGCGAGCGCACGTTCCATCCGCGTCTATGTTTGGTTCAGATTGCCACCCCTGCTGAGAGCGTCGCGGTCGATCCCCTGGTAATCGACGACCTATCGCCGCTGGCCGAGCTTATGGCCGACGAGAGCGTGACCAAGGTCTTCCACGCGTGCTCGCAGGATATGGAGGTCATGCTCCATACCGTGGGCGTGCTGCCACGACCGATTTTCGATACGCAGGTCGCCGCCGCCTTTTTGGGCGAGCGCCAGCAGATTTCGTATGGCGCGCTTGTTCAGACGTTCTGCGGCGTATCGCTGCCCAAGACCGAGTCACTGACCGACTGGTCGCGCCGCCCGCTGACCGATAAGCAGATTGAGTATGCGATCGATGACGTCAAGTACCTGATCGTCGCCTATACCGAGATGATGAGCCGCCTGCGCGAGCTGGGCCGTGTGGACTGGGTGCTCGACGAGCTGCGCCCGCTGGCTGACGAGTCGCACTATCGCGCCGATCGCCACGAGGCGTTCCGCAAGGTCAAGCGCATCAATTCGTGCAGCCGTCATCAGCTGGGTATCGCGCGCGAGCTCGCCGCCTGGCGCGAGGACCGCGCCGAGCGGCGCAACATCCCACGCAAGTGGGTCATGTCCGACGACACGCTGCTTGCGCTCGTTAAGCGCAATCCCGTGCGCGTTGAGGAGTTCCGTAGCATTCGCGGTACCGATCAATTGGGGGAGCGCGACGTGGACGGTGCGCTCATGGCCATCAAGCGCGGTGCGAGCTGTCCGCACGATCGCCTGCCGCTCTTGGTGCGCGGACATCGTCAGATTTCGCCGGAGCTGGAGAGCGTGACTGACCTTATGTATGCGCTTATCCGCCTGGTTGCCGAGCGCTCAGGCGTTGCGACCTCGGTCATTGCCTCGCGCGATGACCTGGCCGACTACATTGAGCATCCCGAGCAGAGCCGCCTGCGCGAAGGTTGGCGCTTTGAGCTTGTGGGCTCGCGCCTGGACGATCTGCTTTCGGGCAACATGGGGTTGACGGTCAAAGACGGCAAAATTGAATTGCTGTAAGGAAGCCTAACAGCCGAGTGGTGGGACAAATTCATCAGTAGTGCAAGTCCCAGGGTCGCTTGCGGCAACGAACTCGATGCGACTGTCACACCTGGGACATGCACTACTGATGAATTTGTCCCACCAACATCGGGGTGAGGTCGTTTGTCCCGCTCCGGTGGGTAGAATGCCTCCAACGTGTAACTCGATTCGGAGGAATTCGCATGCCTTATTACTATGGATACGGCTTTGGTATCGACCCGCTGTACCTGCTAGTTGTTCTTGTCTGCACGGTGCTTGGCCTTGCCGCGCAGAGCTATATCAACTCGACGTACAAAACGTGGTCCAAGGTGCGCTCGGACGGCGATACGGGCGCTGCCGTCGCTCGCCGCATGCTCGACGCCAACGGTTGCAACGCCGTGGGTATCAAGGGGGTTGCCGGCGAGCTCACCGACCATTACAACCCGCAGGACAACAACCTGTATCTGTCGGACGCCAACCGTTCGGGTGGGTCGGTCGCAAGCGTTGCCGTTGCCTGCCACGAGGCGGGTCATGCCGCCCAGCGTCAAAGCGGCTACACCATGATGAAGGTGCGCAGCGCCCTCGTGCCGGTCGTCAACTTTACCCAGAACACCTGGACCATCGTGCTACTCATGGGCCTGTTCATGAACATCGCGGGGCTCACGACCCTCGCGCTGATCTTCTTCTCGTTTAGTGTGTTGTTCCAGCTGGTTACGCTGCCGGTCGAGATCGATGCCAGCCGCCGCGCCGTGGCCTACATTGAGCAGTCGGGCATGAGCTCCAAGCAGGTCAACGGTGCCAAGAAGGTATTGACGGCAGCTGCGCTTACCTATGTGGCAGCGGCGCTCACCTCGATTATTCAGCTGCTCTACCTTATGGCACGCTACAACAGAAACTCCAACCGATAGCAAATGGGACTGACAGGCGCCGCGGGGATTTGTGTCCCCGCGGCGCTGTACTATGTGTGGGACTTGAATTTGCACAGGGCCGGAGCCCATGTGCACGATGACGAAAGGAGGCTGCGTGGCAGGCTGGAATCTAACCGGCAACAGCGTTTCCGCCGAGTTCGACGGGTCGGACGAGCGGGAGCGCAAAGAGCTCAGCGTGAGCCAGGCGGTCGAGATCGCCGCTGGTGCGCTCGATGCGATTCCGCAGCTGAGCGTCCTGGGCGAGGTCACCGGCTTTCGTGGCCCCAATGCCCGAAGCGGCCATTGCTACTTCCAGATCAAGGACGACTCGGCCGCCGTCGACTGCATTATCTGGAAGGGCGCCTATCTCAAGCGCACCTTCGATTTGCGCGACGGTATGCAGGTGAGCTTTAAGGGCAGCTTCAATCTCTATAAGCCCACAGGCCGTATGAGCTTTGTCGCTCGCTCGTTCTCGCTGGCGGGGGAGGGCCTGCTGCGTCAACAGGTGGCACAGTTGGCCGAAAAGCTGCGCCGCGAGGGCTTGATGGACGAGTCCCGTAAACGTCGCATCCCGGTGTTTTGCTCGCGCGTGGCGGTCGTCACCTCGCTTTCCGGCGCCGTGATCGACGATGTCAAGCGCACGCTGCGTCGGCGTAACCCGCTCGTCGAGCTTGTCTGCGTAGGCGCTAAGGTCCAAGGCGAGGGTGCGCCGACGGAGCTCATCGAAGGCTTGCATCGCGCTGCTGCCATCACACCGGCGCCCGATTGCATTTTGCTCGTGCGTGGCGGTGGCTCCTTCGAGGACCTCATGACCTTCAACGACGAGGAGCTTGCCCGTGCGGTGGCAGCCTGTCCCGTGCCTGTGGTGACGGGTATTGGCCATGAGCCCGATACCTCGATCTGCGACATGGTAAGCGACCGTCGAGCCTCCACGCCCACGGCGGCGGCCGAATCCGTGGCGCCTGCCATGACAGAGCTGGCAGACGTGCTCGAGACGCGCCATCAGCGTCTGGGTGCCGCGATGGCATCGATGATCGGGTCGGATCAAGTCGATCTGGAGATGCTCGATCAGCGCGGTCGGCGTGCCTGGGATACCTATACGGCACGCTTGGGCGATGCGCTCGATGCAGCTGCATGCCGCCCGTGCCTCAACGACCCCACGTTTATGGTCGAGCGTCGCGAGTCGGAGCTTGCGCTGACGGCCGATCGCCTGTCGGGCGCCATTGCGCGCTCGGTCGGGGCGTTCCGTTCGAGCTTCGAGCGTCTGCCCGAGCGCTTGGTCGCAAGCACCTCGGGGCTCGATGGCAAGCGCCATGCGCTCACGCTTGCGAGCTCCCGTCTGGAGCATCAGGGGCGCACGATGCTAAGCAAACCCGCGTCCGACTTGGGCCGCGCAGCGGCCTCGCTCGACGCCTTGTCGCCGCTCAAGGTGCTTGCCCGCGGCTACTCCATCGCGTACAGCGAGGACGGTGTGGCTACGAGTGCCAAGGCCTTTAAGCCCGGCGACGCCATTCGCGTGCGTATGGCGGATGGTAACGTGGCGGCAACCGTCGATTCGGTTGAGTAGACCGCGTTTTATGGTGATAGACCTTTAGGAAAGGAAACAGATATGGCAGAGAAGACCCCGGTCGAGCAGCTTACGTACAAGCAGGCCTCGCAGGAGCTGGAGCTCATTATCCGCAGCCTGGAGTCGGGCGACATGGAACTCGAGGAATCGCTCGAGAGCTATACCCGCGGCGTCGAGCTCCTCAAGAGCCTGCGTACTCGCCTGGCCGATGCCGAGCAGAAGGTCTCGGTGCTCCTGAAGGATGTCGACGGCAACGACGTGCTCGCCGACGGCGAAGCCGCCAACACCGACGACAACCTCTCGTTCTAGCCATCCCGACCAAATATAATTACCTTGGTCTGTGAGAAAGGAACCAACTATGTGCGATTGCATCTTCTGCAAAATTGCCAACCACGAGATCCCCTCGACCGTTGTCTATGAGGACGACCAGGTCATCGCCTTCGACGACCTCAATCCCCAGGCGCCGGTCCATACGCTCGTGATCCCCAAGAAGCACTACAGTGACATTGCCGACAACGTACCTGCCGAGACCATGGGCGCCGTGGCTCACGCCATCCAGGAGGTCGCTAAGGCCAAGGGCTTGGAGGACGGTTTCCGCGTCATCTCCAACAAGGGCGTCAACGCCGGCCAGACCGTCATGCACTTCCACATGCACGTTCTCGGTGGCAAGAACCTGGGCGAGAACCTCATCTGAGGGCGCGTAGGCCGTCGACTTGGCTGCCTTTGGAGTAATCTATGCAGCTTTCTCAACTCGAATACCTTCAAGCTGTAGCGAACTATGGCGGCGTGCGCAAAGCAGCTCGCGCCGTTCACGTGAGTCCGCAGGCCGTTTCGTCGGCAATAAAAAAGTTGGAATCTGAGTATCAGATTGTTTTGCTCGACCGATCGGCGGGGGAGGCTGTTTTGTCTCCGGCGGGCAGAGAATTTGCGCGTCGTGCACGCGTGATCCTGGCGCAAGTCGACGATCTCAAAAAGTACGCTCAATCGGGGAACGGCGGCGTTTCGCCCGACGGCCATTTCCGTCTTTACGCCCCCTGTCTTCACGGGCGGGGGCTCCTTTTTTCCGAAAACTGGTACGACTCGTTTGAAAGCTCGCACCCTCAGATTCATCTTGATGTGTGGCATCAGCCAACGGCAACATGCTTTGAATCACTTATACTTGGAATTTCGGACGCGGCTATCTCGTTTGAGGAACCACGGGACAGCGTCCTTTCTTCAAAATATATGGGTGAAAAGGAGCTCAGGGTTCTTTCATGCCCAGCTGGTCATCAATCTGTTGACGCTATGACCATTCGTGAGTTACTGGGCGGCAGGCTCGCTGTTCCCATCAATTTGTCACCCTGTCTCAATGCAATCAATCAATGTCCCGAAGCTCAGCTGGTTAATTTCCGCTTTCGCGATGTCGAATACGGAAGCAGGGCGCAGGCCGAGTTTCTTCAAGCCGGGGGATTGATATTGAGTTTTTCTGGCTCTTCTCTCGCATCAGATGGATTGGAAGTGAGCGAGTGCTCTATTGAAGGCTCGCATGACGTAGCCTTGCCCATCTACTTTTGCTATCGACAAAATGCCTGGACCGATCGACACCAGACGGTATTTCTTCACCTATTGCGTCATCTTGCTTCGTGAGGCCATTTGGCCTCGTGTCGTCAAGTGAATGTTGACGCCTTGCAACACATAGCTGACAGCTTTGCCCTCATACTTTTCCAAGATTCCGATTTAGATTGCTGACTCTTGGAGGGCGGAGCATGAAAAACCGTACGGTTTTGCTTTATATGACGTTCGTTTTTCTGTCGAACTTCAGCACCATTTTGTATTTTCTGACGGTTTACCTTGAATTCGTCGGATTCTCGATGGTGGCGATTTCTAGCATGATGATTGCATATCAAGTGAGCAAGTTCATCCTTGAAGTTCCCACTGGCTATATTGCTGATAGGCTTGGACGAAAGACGAGTGGTCTCGTTGGCGTCGTGGGAATGCTTGGATACTACGCCGCCCTACTCCTTGTCCGCTCTCCTCTGCTTTTAATCGGTGCGTTCGCTCTCAAGGGTTTTGCCGTTGCATGTGTGAGCGGATCCATAGAAGCGATTTACATTGACAGCGTCTCTCAGGACCAGCTCGTAAGACTTAATGTCGTTGAGCGATTTGTTTTCTATGCGTCTTATGCCCTCTCCGCTTGTGTGGGCGGTTTCATTTCGTCTGTCGGTGCATATCTCATTGGTCTTTCGGCAGATATCATCGCTATGGTGTTGACGTTGGTTGTTGTTGTCTGCATTCCTGAGATGCGAAGAGAGGGCGCTGCGGCGACACCTGAACGTGGAATTAGCCCGAAGATGATCGGTGCCGCTATTGCGTGTAATGGTATTCTTCGTTCGGCGTACATCATGGACTGTTCTCAGGCATTTGCTTTTGTCGCCCTGGAAGACTTTTTCTCACTGCTGCTTGCGGGTCGCGGAATGAATGCTGTCGCTTCGGGCGTGACCATTGCGGTTCAGCTCCTTGCCTCCGCCTCCATAGGGTTTATTGTGCCTAGTGTGATTGCTCGTGTCGACAAGGGCCGTTTTGCGTGTATTTGCGGCATTGTGCGCCTTTCCCTGACTGCTCTGTTTTTGATTCCCTTTACTCCGGTCTGTTTGCTGCCCGTGTTCTATGTGTTGCAGACGGTCGCTTACTCTTTATTTGCTCCAATTAAATACTCAATTTTTCAAAATGCTGCTGATTCTTCGATGCGCTGTTCATTGATTTCGGTTCAAAGCCAGATGGTGGCGGTGGGTGCTGTTCTTTTCTATCTGCTCAACGCTGTGTTGAGCAGCGCTGCGGGCATTCGAGTCGTATTGCTTGTCGCGCTCGGGATTTCTTCTTTGGTGTATATTCCCGCGCTATTTCGTCTTACAAGCCAAAGGACATGAGTATTTAGGCACCGATAACTTATATATCAACGCCAATAAACCCGAGCGCGAGGGCGTTTGGGTTTATTATTGAAGCGTATGTAACCTGGCGGCGCCACACCGCCTGTTAGTAGGGAGACACATGAACGTTCTGGTCGTCAACGCAGGATCTTCGACCCTTAAGTATCAGGTCATCGATACCAAGTCCCACAAGGTGTCCGCAAAGGGCTCCTGCGAGCGCGTTTGCTTTACCGGCGGTACCTTCACCCACGCTGCCAACGGTTCCAAGAAGGTGACCGAGAACATCGAGTTCCCCGACCACAAGGTCGCCATCGAGGTCGTTCTGAAGGACCTCGAGGCCAACGGCGTCAAGATCGAGGGCATTGGCCACCGTATCGTTCAGGGCGGTTGGTACTTTGGCGACTCCTCCCTCGTCGACGAGGACGTTCTCGCCAAGATCCGAGAGGTCGCCCCGCTCGCGCCGCTGCACAACAACCCCGAGGCCAACGTTATCGAGTACTGCCTGGAGCAGTATCCCGACCTGCCCAACGTTACGGTCTACGACACCGCTTTCCACTTCAACATGCCCGAGGTCGCTAAGACCTACGCCCTGCCCAAGGACGTCTGCGACAAGCTGCACATCCGTAAGTACGGCGCCCACGGCACCAGCTACCGCTACATCTCCAAGAAGGTTGCCGAGATGACCAACGGCGAGGCTCGCAAAGTCGTCGTGTGCCACATCGGTTCCGGCGCTTCCCTGTGCGCCATCGAGGACGGCAAGTGCATGGACACCACCATGGGCTTGACGCCGCTCGACGGTGTCATGATGGGCACCCGCTGCGGCTCCATCGACCCGGCTACCGTGTGCTACCTGCAGCGCGAGGGCGGCTACACCTTCGACGAGGTCGACGAGATGATGAACAAGAAGTCCGGCCTTTTGGCTGTGACCGGCGGCAAGACCAACGACTGCCGCAACGTCGAGGAGCTCGCCGCCGCTGGTGACCCTGAGGCTCAGCTCGCCTTCGACATGTTTGTCTACAAGATTGCCGCCAAGGCTGCCGAGATGGCTACTTCCATGTGCGGCATGGACACGCTCGTCTTCACTGCTGGCATCGGTGAGCACGCTCCGGCCGTTCGTGCCGGCGTTGCCGACCGTCTGGCCTTTATGGGCGTCAAGATGGATCATGCCCGCAACGCCCTGCGTGGCGACGGCGCTTGGTGCCTGTCCGCCAAGGATTCCAAGGTCAAGATTTTCGTCATCCCCACGGACGAGGAGTTCATGATCGCCTCCGACGTCGAGCGCATCGTCAACGGCAAGTAATTGCAAGAGGGGAGGGGCTGGACGACCGAGCGCCGTTCGGCCCCTCTTTTGCGCTCGTTGGGCGATATGCTTGATAGCTATTTATCAAGTTGTGATAACTTCTTATTAAAATGCGGCCGCCTTAAGGGGTCTGCGTCGACCGTATTGCACTGCAAAGGAGTCTCATGAACGTACTTGTTGTCAACGCCGGCAGCTCAAGCCTTAAATATCAGCTTTTGGATACCGATACCCGCGAGGTTTTCGCCAAGGGCAACTGCGAACGTATCGGTTCGGACATGGGCATCTTTGGCCACTCCGAGAACGGTGGCGCCAAGCAGACCGAGGAGGTCCCTTTCCCCGATCATCGCTCTGCTATCGCTCGCGTGCTCGAGGAGCTTGAGAAGACCGACTTTACGATTGATGGCATTGGTCATCGTATCGTTCAGGGCGGCTGGCACTTCGATGATTCCGCAGTTGTCGACGACGAGGTTATGGCCAAGATTCTCGAGGTGGCCCCGCTCGCCCCGCTGCACAACTACGGCGAGGCCGCGGCGATTGAGTATTGCCGTGAGAAGTATCCGGAGCTGCCCAACGTGGCGGTCTTCGACACCTCGTTCCACATGACCATGCCCGAGGTCGCCTATACCTACGCGCTGCCCAAGGACGTGTGCGACAAGTACCACGTGCGCAAGTACGGCGCTCACGGCACGAGCCACCGCTATGAGTGGATGATGGCCAAGGAGATCCTGGGTTCGCGCTGCCACCGTCTGCTTTCGTGCCATTTGGGTAACGGTGCTTCGCTTGCTGCTATCGAGGACGGCGTGTGCCGCGACACCACGATGGGCCTCACGCCGCTTGACGGTCTGATGATGGGTACCCGTTGCGGTTCCATCGACCCGGCCACCGTGTGCTATCTTCAGCGCGAGGGCGGATACAGCTATCAGGAAGTCGATGACATGATGAACAAGCAGTCTGGTCTGCTTGCCATCTCGGGCATCTCCAACGACGCCCGCGACATCCGTACACGCGCCTCTGAGGGCGACGAGCGCTGCCTGCTCGCCTTCGATATGTTCGCCTACAAGGCCATGCAGCAGGCCGGCTCCATGATCGCTTCCATGGCGGGCGTGGACACCATCACCTTTACCGCCGGCATCGGCGAGAACGACTGGTCGATCCGCAAGGCCTTCTGCGACTGCTTTGAGTGGCTGGGCGTACGCATCGACAACAACAAGAACCGCGAGGCCGTGGGCAACGGCCCGCAGGTCATCAGCGCCGCCGGTTCCGCCGTCACGGTCATGGTCATCCCCACCGACGAGGAATACATGATCGCCCACGACGTCGAGCGTCTGACCAAGAACAACTAACGCACGCATTTGCAAGTAAACGAAAGGCCTCCAGAGCAACAGCTCCGGAGGCCTTTTTTACTAGCAGGCGGACGGCGGAAACCCCATCCCATTTCGAGCGCAAATACTGGGACACGCTTTCCGGTTGAGGCACGTTGCGGAAAGTGCGACCCACAATAAAGCATAATTCCGTCCCACGGTTTCCCAAACAGGCCCCAAGCGGAAGCTGCATCCCACAATCCGCCTTCAAACCGGGACACACTTTCCGGTGGGCCAGACATCAGACCGCAGCCAACATTTCGGTCCCAAAGTGACCATATCTGCATCGTTTGACCCTCCAGCAACGGCACTCATCCATTCAGTTTTTCAGCGCCAGCTCGTAGCCAAGCCGCCGTCCACCCCAGATACCCTGATTGCTACGTGGCGGTAGAAGGCCGTACGGGCTAACCCCTGAAAACACTCCGCAGACCAGAAACGCCCCCGTTCGTAGCTCCGAAGGAGCAGAACGGGGGCGTTTCATTGGTCGAGGACGTTTTCAGGGGTTAGCCCGTACGGCCTTCGGGCGATGCGTACGCTACTCAGCCATCTGAGCCTGGACGGCGGTGATGGCTACGACACCCACGATGTCGTCGGCAGAGCAGCCGCGCGAAAGGTCGTTGACCGGCTTGGCGATGCCCTGCAGGATGGGGCCGTAAGCGTCGGCGCCGGCGAAGCGCTGGACCAGCTTGTAGCCGATGTTGCCGGCCTCGAGATCGGGGAACACAAGCACGTTGGCCTTACCGGCGACGGAGGAGCCGGGAGCCTTGAGCTGGGCGACGGTGGGGACGATGGCGGCGTCGAGCTGCAGGTCGCCGTCGATGGCGAGCTCGGGAGCCTTCTCCTTGCAGAACTTCACGGCCTCTTGGACCTTCTTGGCGACCTCGCCGCCAGCGGAGCCCATGGTGGAGTAGGAGAGCATGGCCACGTGCGGCTCAACATTGCCCATGAAGGTGGACCAGGAGTGAGCGGAGGCGATGGCGATCTCGGAGAGCTCGTCGGAGGACGGGTTGATGTTGAGGCCGCAGTCGGCGAAGATCAGCGTGCCGTCGGTGCCGAACTGCGGGGTGTCGGTGCACATCACGAAGAAGGCCGAGACCAGCTTGGTGCCCGGGGCGGTCTTGAGGATCTGAAGCGCGGGGCGCAGGGTGTCGGCGGTGGAGTGGCAGGCGCCGGAGACCAGGCCGTCGGCGTCGCCCATCTTGACCATCATGGTGCCAAAGTAGGTGGCGTCCATCACCTGGGCGCGAGCCTGCTCGATGGTAACGCCCTTCTTGGCGCGGAGCTCGGCAAACTTCTGCGCGTACTCCTCGTGCTTCTCGGCATTGCGCGGGTCGATGACGGTAGCGCCGGGAACGTTGATCTCGTCGGGGTTGCCCAGGATGACGATCTTTGCCAGGCCCTCCTCGATGATTTTGGTGGCCGCGACGATAGTGCGCGGATCCTCGCCCTCGGGCAGGACGATCGTCTTAAGGTCGGCCTTGGCGGCAGACTTCATACGGTTTAGGAAATCGCTCATGTTACTCCTTACAAGCGTTTCGCTAAGCTCCAGGCGCCCGGCTGTTCACGAATAAACCCGCTGCTAGCGGGTTTACCTTACGTTAATGTTCGCCGCGGTGCTTGAGCTTTCCTTGTGTGGCAAGCTCATTATAGGACGCATTAGCGCTATAATCGCTCTGATAAATGTGTCTCGAAGAATGTTCGAGAAAAGCCCAGCTAACGAGCCCGTGGCTTTTGACAAGGAGTATCGATGCAGATTACCTCAGGCCTGCCTGAAGGCTTTAACGCCGGCGCGTACGACATGATTGTCGTCGGTGCTGGATATGCCGGTGCCGTTTGTGCCCGCCGTCTCGCCGAGACCATCGGCTATCGTGTTGCCGTTTTGGAGCGCCGTAGCCACATTGCGGGCAATGCCTATGACTGCACTGACGAGGCCGGAATCCTGATCCACGAGTACGGTCCGCATATCTATCACACCTTTAACGAGCGCGTGCACAATTTCCTGTCGCGCTTTACCAAGTGGACGGATTATCAGCACAAGGTGCTCGCCAACATCAACGGTACCCTTATGCCCGTGCCCTTCAACCATGCGAGTCTCAAGCTCGCCTTTGGTGACGAGCGCGGCGAGGAGCTGTATCAGAAGCTCGTGGAGACCTTTGGCAAGGATGTCAAGGTGCCCATTATGGAGCTGCGTAAGAAGAACGACCCCGACTTGGCCGAGGTCGCCGATTACGTCTACGAGAACGTCTTTTTGCATTACACCATGAAGCAGTGGGGCCAGACGCCCGATCAGATCGATCCCTCGATCACCGGCCGCGTTCCCGTCTTTGTGGGCGATGATGACCGCTACTTCCCGCAAGCCCCCTTCCAGGGCATGCCGCAGGAGGGCTACACGGCGCTCTTTGAGCACATGCTCGACCACGACCTGATCGACGTGTTCTGCGACGTGGACGCCCGCAATCTCTTTGAGATCGACGAGACCACCGTCAAGATCGACGGCAAGGTCTATGGTGGCGAGATTGTCTATACCGGTCCACTCGACGAGCTGTTCAACCTCGACTTGGGTGCGTTGCCGTACCGCACGCTCGATATGAAGTTCGAGACGCTCGATATGGACCAGTTCCAGCCCGTGGGCACCGTCAACTACACCACGAGCGAGGATTACACGCGCATCACTGAGTTCAAGAACATGACCGGTCAGGTCCTGCCCGGCAAGACCACCATCATGAAGGAGTACTCCAAGGCCTATACGCCCGGCTCGGGCGAGACACCGTACTACGCCATTCTTGAGCCCGAGAACCGTGAGCTCTATGAGCGCTATCTTGAGCGCGTCCAGAACCTGACGAACTTCCACCCGGTGGGTCGTCTGGCCGAGTATCGTTACTACGATATGGACGCTGTGACCAATTCCGCCCTCGATCTTTCGGATGAGATTATCGCCTGCCATGCATAAAGTCATAACATTCGGTATTCCCTCGTATAACGCCGCCAAGGACATGGACCATTGCATCACCTCCATCTTGGAGGGGAGCAATTACGCCACCGATATCGAGATTATCGTGGTGGACGACGGCTCCAAGGACGAGACGGCCGCCAAGGCCGACGAGTGGGAGGCGCGTTATCCCGGTATCATTCGCGCGGTACACCAGGAGAACGGCGGCCACGGTATTGCCGTCCTTTCGGGTCTGCGCGAGGCACAGGGCACCTACTACAAGGTTGTTGATTCGGACGACTGGCTTGACGGCGCTGCCCTTTCGACCATGCTGTCGATTCTGCGTGGCTTTGAGGAGCGCGACCAGCGCGTTGACCTGTTTATCTCGAACTACGTGTACGAGAAGGTTTACGAGGGCACGCATACCGCTATTGGCTACAAATTTGCCCTGCCGCGCAAAAAGATTTTTTCCTGGGATCAGATCGGTCATTTCCGCCTGGACCAGAACCTACTTATGCACAGCCTGTGCTATCGCACGGATGTGCTGCGCGAGTCCAACCTTCCCATGCCGCCGCACACGTTCTATGTGGACAACATCTACGCCTACGTGCCGCTGCCGCGTTGCAAGACCATGTACTACGCCGACATCGACCTCTACCGCTACTTTATCGGTCGCGAAGGCCAGAGCGTCAACGAGGCAACGATGGTCAAGCGTCTGGACCAGCAATTCCGTGTTACGCGTATCATGATGGATTCGTACCACCTGTACAGCGATGTTGAGTCGTCGCGCCTGCGTTCGTACATGATGGGCTACTTCACCATGATGATGGCGATCTGCTCGGTGCTCACCAAGCTTTCCGAGGAAGATTGCGCCGACGAGCGCCTAAAGACGCTGTGGAATGATTTGAAGGCCTACGACGAGCGCATGTATCGTCGTGCCCGCTACGGCGTGGTCGGCTTCTTCACTAACCTGCGTGGACGGGCCGGAGACAAAACCACACTCGGCCTATACCGTCTTGCCTCAAAGATCTTCAAATTCAACTAGTGCATAAACGCTCGGGTAACGGGGACCCCTGGTCCTTAACTTGCTACTTCGAACAGTCCTGCGCAAGACGGAGGCGCCACTGGCGCCTCCTTTGCGTGCGGAACTCGTATCAAGTTAAGGACCAGGGGTCCTCTGCTATGTCCCGCTTTATATCAGCAAGCTGAATTTGAAGATCTTCGACGCGCGGTACACAGGGGCCTGGGCTGAAAAGAATCTGGTTGGTAGGTTGCCCGGTGGGGCTTGGTTATGTTTGTCGCGAGTTCCGCACGAGCCGAAGAGCACTTAATGTGTTCTTCGTGCGAGCCAGGACTGTAGAGCAGCAAACATAACCAAGCCCCACCGGGCAACCGGTCAGGTTAGGCTACTTCGCGGCGCCGGGGATGCCGTGGGAGGTTTTGGCGGTTTTGGCTCCGTTTACGATGGCGGTCTGTAGGGCCCTTACGGCGAGCATGCCCAGCAGGTCTAGGGGAACGGCGGCGCTTGCCTGGGCGCCCAGTTTGCCGCTGGCGAGGGTGTAGATGGTGTCGCCGTCGTTGGTGGTGTGTGTGGGGCGGATGGCGTGTGCGTAGGCGTCTGCGGCCATCTGGGAGACCTTGGTGGCTTGTGCCTTAGTGAGTTCCACGTTGGTGATGATGCAGCTGATGGTGGTGTTGGTGCGGTCGAGCGGCATCTGCATGGATCCGGCGGCGGCAAAGGCTGCGAGTTCCATGTCGACGATCTGGTCGCTATCGGCTGCGGCGCGCATGCCGGCGACCCACTCGCCGGTGAAGGGGTCGACAACGTTGCCGCAGGCGTTGACTGAGACCACGGCGCCCACCTTGATGGGGCCGAGCGCCACGGCAGCAGCTCCAAGGCCGGCCTTCATGCAGGTGGCAGGCCCCATGAGCTTACCTACAGTGGCGCCGGTGCCGGCGCCTACGTTGCCCTGTTCGAGCTTGGTGGGGGTGTGGTCGAGTGCTTCGCGCACGGCGGCGATGCCGGCCTCAATGTCGGGGCGCACGGTGGGGTCGCCAAAGGCAAGGTCGAAGATGCAGCTGGAGCACACGATAGGCACCTGCGTGGGGCCGACGGGAAGGCCGATGCCGCGGCTCTCAAGCTCGCGAGCGACGCCGCTTGCAGCCTCGAGGCCAAAGGCCGATCCGCCCGAAAGGCAGACGGCGTGGACCTTGTCGACGGTGTTCTCAGGTCGCAGCAGGTCGGTTTCGCGCGAAGCGGGAGCACCGCCGCGAACGTCAACACCGCCGGTGGCGCCCTCGGGTGCCACGATTACGGTGCAACCGGTGCCGGCCTCCTCGTCCGTATAGTTGCCATAGCAAAAGCCATCGACATCGCAGACGTCAATGGCCTCGAGCAGTGTATCCATGTTTAACTCCTATCGGTTTTCCGCCGCGCCTTGTGCCCGGTCGGGATCCGTACGGTACGCCAAAATTGTAGGCGCTGGGGAATACCCAGCGCCAGATGCAATTACGAGAGTTTTTGAATCGCGCGCGCGACGCGGGCGATGGGTAGGCCCACCACGTTATAGAAGTCGCCCGAAATATCGTGCACGAGCATGCGTCCGCCTGTGCCCTGAATGCCGTAGGCGCCGGCCTTGTCCATGGGCTCACCCGAGGCGACGTAGCGCTCGATCTGCCCGTCGGTAAGCTCATAGAACGTCACGTCGGTCACATCGACAAAGGATAGGCTCTCGGCGGCATGCGGGGCTGTAGCGTCGCCGGCTTTAACGATGCAGACGCCGGTTGCGACCTGGTGCGTGCGGCCCGAAAGCTCACGGAGCATGGTGCGCGCCTCGTCCTCGGTTGCCGGCTTGCCCAGAATCTCGCCGTCAAAGGTGACGATGGTGTCGGCCGCGACCGTCAGCTCATTGGGCTCGGCATACTCGGCAGCAACGGCAGCCGCCTTGGCGCGTGCCAAGCGCTCGACAAGCGTGAGCGGGGCCTCTCCATCAAAGGGCGTTTCGTCGATATCCGCGGGAATCACGCGAATGTTGTAGCCTGCCTCGCGCATCAGCTCTATGCGGCGCGGCGATTGCGAAGCCAAAATCATAGTTGGATGCCCTCGGCGACCTTCTCGACGGCCTTGTCGCCGGCGAGCGTGCGCAGCAGCTCCAATGCAAAGGGGAGTGACTGTGCCATGCCGCTGGCAGTGATGATGTTGCCGTCTTGCGTGACCTTCTCGCCGGTATAGGCGCCTTCGGGGAAGCTTTTCTCAAAGCCAGGGAAGCACGTGGCATGGCGCCCCTCGAGCAGGTCGAGCTCGCCCAGGATAAACGGGGCGGCGCAGATGGCGGCGACGTGCTTGGTTGCGGCGAACTCGCAGGCTACGTCGCAGACGCGCTGATCTGCGCGCAGGTTGGTGGCACCGGGCAGGCCGCCGGGCAGCACGACGCAGTCGTACTCGTCAAAGTTGATCTCATCAAAGAGCGCATCGCAGGTCACGGGGATCTGCAGCGAGCTTACGACCTCGCGCGTGGGCATGATCGAGACGAGCGTGGCACGCACGCCGCCGCGACGCATGACATCGACCATGGTCAGACATTCAATCGTTTCAAAGCCATCGGCGGCGAGAACGGCAACGCTGGGCATGAGGGTTCCTTTCATAGGCGGCATACAATTAGCCGTCTTATACCCCGAAGACCTCCGCTTGCCACGCTCGATTTCCCAATGATTTTTCTGAGCAATGATTAAGTGGCTAGTTGCGCTTGAAGTGGACGACGGTCTCGCAGTGGAAGGTTTGCGGGAACAGATCGACTGGCGTGATCTTTACGGGGGAGAAGGTGCCTTCTTCGACAAAGCGTTTGAGATCGCGCGCCAGGGTGGCCGGGTCGCAGCTCACGTAGGCGACATCGCGGGCACTCGTGCTGGCGATAAGGTCGATCGCCTCGGGGGCGAGGCCTGCGCGCGGCGGGTCGACCACCAAGATGTCGGCATCCTGGTCGGGGAACTCGCGCACCGCATCGCCGCCGATGACGTCGACGTTATCGAGCTTGTTGATCTCGAGGTTGCGGCGCAGGTCGCGCACGGCGGGGCCGTAGGCCTCGACGGCAGCGACAAAGTCGCAGCGGCGGGCGAGCGGCAGGGTAAAGGTGCCGGCACCGCAGTACAGGTCCACGGCAAGCTCGTCTTCCTGCGGGTCGAGCGCTTCCATGACAAGCTCGATCAAAATCTCGGCACCCTTGGTGTTGACCTGGAAAAAAGACGGGGCAGACAAGCGCATCTGACCCTCGGCGATATTCTCGGTCCATGAGCCCTCTCCGGCGAGCATTTCGACCTTGGAGACACGGCGGGCCTTCTTTTCGCCCTTGCTCATCACGCGCACGATGCTCGTGGGATGAGCGGCGTCCGCCAGCACGCGGGAGACCTGCGAGCGCGGAAAAGAGCCTGTGGGCGTCCAGAGTGCGACCTCGAGTGCCTTGGTGCGGCGCGATGCGCGAATGCCCACGCGTTCGAGCCCCAAGTCATGGCTGCCGCTTAGATAGTTGAGTGCGCCGACGACCGATTTGAGCGCCTTCGGGAAGCGCTTATCGAACAGCGGGCACGTATCGACGGTCACGATTTTGCTGGGGTCGACACCATGCATGCCAAGGCGCACGCGACCGTTGACGACGGTCGGCTCGAGTTCGATTTTATTGCGGTAGCCCCAATCATCCTTGGTGTGGCGGATGGGTTGCACCAGTTCATCGACTTGATCGGGGCTGAACTTGCCGATACGCTCGAGCGTGGAGCGCAGATTTTGCTCCTTGGCGGCGAGCTGTGCCGTGCGTGAGAGATTGCCCCACGAGCAGCCGCCGCAGATGCCCACGAAGGGGCAGGGAGGCTGAATGCGATCGGGGCTTGGCTCCAGAATCTCGGTGGTGCGGGCACGCATGAACGACTTGCCGTCCTGTACGACCTCGGCCTCGACGGTGTCGCCTGCCACGGCGCCCTGCACAAAGACGGCCTTGCCGTTGTCGGCGTGCGCCAGCCCGTCGGCGCCGTAGGTCATCGATTCTATAGTGAGCTTCATATTCCTGCCTGTCATTCGCGTTGTTGTTCGCACCATGGTAGCAGGGAAAAGCGCCCCGCATCCGAGGCTTTCCTCAAATGTGGGGCGCTTCTACAAACTGCTTCTACAAACGACTATTTCATCTTGCCGGTAATGAGCGTCTTAAGACCCAGGCCGATCAGACCCAGGCCCATGCGCACGCGGCCGGGGCGATGGCGCTCGATGGCCTTGGTCTTGCCGGCGGGCTTATCGCGACGGGCGCTCGTCTCGGGTGCGGGCTTGGTGACCTGCGGATCGGGCTGAGGTGCAGGTGCAGGCTCGGGCTCAATGACGGTCGCCTGGACCTTCTGAACCTCGGTTGTGGCCGGCTGCGGCTCAGGAGCAGGGGCGGGCTTTGCCTCGGCGGCGGGCTCCGGAGTCGCAGTAGCGAGCTCGGGCGCTTTCTCCACGGCGGGCTCTGCGGCAGCCTCGGGCTCATTCACCGGGGGAGCTGCAACCGCTTCCGGTTTGGCAGCTGCCCCGTGTTCAACCTCGGCCCGAATGGCCTCCTCGGCCACACGTTCCTTCTCCTGCGCACGCTGCTGCGCGGCGGCCTCGGCGTTGCGATAGGCGCGCTCCAGCAGGGCTTCCTGTGAGTTGAAGGGTTTCTCACCCTCTGCACGCTCCACGGGGACCCAGGTGCCGTCGCTCGTGAGGCTGCGGGCCTTCACGTTGTCCCGCAGCTGCATGCCCATGTACTCGTGCACTAGGGCGCGGCAGGTGGGGTCGAGCACGGGGAAGGCGATCTCCACGCGGTGCTCGGTGTTGCGCGTCATCATGTCTGCCGAGCTCAGATAGATCATGTCCGAGTCCACGCCAAAAGCGTAAACACGGGCGTGCTCCAAAAAGCGTCCGACGATGGAGCGGACATGCACGTTCTCGGTCTTGCCCGGAACACCGGGCTTGAGGCACGAGATGCCTCGGATGATCATGTCCACGCGCACGCCGGCGCACGATGCCTCGGCGATCTTGTCGATAACCTCGCGGTCGGTCAGCGAGTTGAGCTTAAAGAACACGCGGGCGGGCTCGCCGGCAAGGGCGCGCTGGATCTCGCGGTCAAGCCCGCGCATGATGAGCGGTTTCAGTCCGACGGGCGCCACACCCAGGAAGCGGTAGTCGCCGCGCAGGTTGCCCAGCGACAGATTGCGGAAGAACAGGTTGGCGTCCTCGCCGATGCCGGGATGGGCTGTCATGAGCATAAAGTCGCTGTAGAGTTTGGCCGTCTTCTCGTTAAAGTTGCCGGTGCCCAAAAGCGTGAGGCGCGTTAGCGCCATGCCCTCGCGATAGGTGAGCTGGCAGATCTTTGAGTGGCATTTAAAGCCCTCGGAACCATAGATGACGGTGCAGCCGGCCTCTTCCAGGCGCTCGGCCCACTCGATGTTGTTCTGCTCGTCAAAGCGGGCACGAAGTTCCATGAGCACCGTGACCTCTTTGCCGTTCTCGGCAGCATCGATCAGCGACTCGCACAGGCGGCTCTGCTTGGCCACGCGGTAGAGCGTGATGCGCAGCGAGATGCACTCGGGGTCGTAGGCGGCCTCGTGCACCAGATCCAGGAAGGGGTTCATGGCCTCGTAGGGATAAAAGAGCAGCTTGTCGTGCTGCAGCACCTGCTCGCGGATGGAGCGGGTCATGTCGATGGTGGGATTGGGCTGCGGCCTAAACGGCGTAAAGAGCAGCTCGTTGCGCAGGTGCTCGGGAATCTTGCCCTCAATGCCAAAGACGTAGCCCAGGTCGAGCGGGATATCGCAGGTAAAGACAGAGCGGCGCGAAAGCTCGAGCGCCTTGCGGATGGTCTTGAGCGTTGCCTTCTCGAGCGACCCCGAGACCGCGAGCACTACCGGCTGCAGACGCAGGCGCTTCTTGAGGATGCGCTTCATGTGCTGGCGGTAGTCCTCTTCCTCTTCGACGCCCTCGCCGTCCGGATCGATGTCGGCGTTGCGGGTGACGCGGATCAGCGCACGATCCAGCGGCTTATAGGAGCCAAAGCAGCTGTCCAGGCAGGCGAGGATGACGTCCTCGAGCAAGATGTAGGAGTAGGTGCCGGTGGGCGAGGGGATCTCGACCACGCGGTTCATCGAGGCGGGAATCTCGATAAGGCCCAGCAGGCTCTCCTCGTCGGTGGCGCCGTCCAGACCACAGGCCAGATAGAGCGCGCCATTGCGTAGGTTGGGGAAGGGGTGGCGCGGATCGATGACCAGCGGCGAGATGACCGGCGACACGTAGGCCTGGAAGTAGCGGGTTACAAAGGTGCGCTCCTCGGGCGTAAGCGAATCGATGCGGGCGCGGTGAACGCCCAAGGTGTCGAGCTTGCCCTCGATGCTCTTAAAGATGGACTCCCAACGGGTAAGGAGCCCGGGCATTTCGGCCATGACAGCATCGACCTGTTCGGAGGCGGTCATATTGCTCTTGTTGTCGACAGGTTGCTTTTTGAGCTCGGCCAAGTCGGACAGGCCACCCACGCGCACCATAAGGAACTCATCGAGGTTGGACTCGAAGATCGAGACGAACTTAAGGCGCTCGAACAGCGGCACGGACTCATCAAAAGCCTCGTCGAGCACGCGGTTGTCAAAGCGTAGCCAGCTGAGCTCTCGGTTCTGCGTGTACGAGAAGTCGCGCGGCGGTTTGCGCAGCTTTGCGGCGGCTTGCTTTTTTTCGATTTTGCTCGGCATATGCATCTGTCCGTTCAGTCCCCGCAGGGGACGGTAGCCTAACCCTATTCACTATTGTCTCAATTTAGTCGACTTGTGGCACGGACGTATTGTGCGAACGGTATCTTAACCTACTTCTTACGCCGTCAAGGCATGCAACTAACTGCCCGACTCGTTTTGAAAACAATCTATATCCATACTCAACTGGTGAGGATGTATGAATAAGAATGATTGCGAGCTGAATATAATCGAATCCAAATTGAATCATGGACAGACGACATATATATGCAGAAAACAGTTTTAGCTATGCAATTCCTAAACATGAAATTATTTGTGCAATCTTGCTCAATTCCTTAGAAAAAAGAACGATTACCTTTGAAAACCTGCTTTAGAGAACTGAAGTGCATCATGGGGGAATCATATGCGATATACCGTTCATCGCACTTTGCTGACCGTTCGGGGGCGAGGTGGAATTGCGGGTGGTTTTTGGATATAACTAGAGCTGTCAGCAAGCAGCGTCCCATACGGAGGGGCGCTGATACATTCGGCCAGTAAGGCCCGAAAGAAAGGTAGGAGGCCATGACGAAAGGTCTGCACGTGCCTTCCGAGATCGGCAAGCTCAGGAAGGTCTGCCTGCACCGTCCCGGCGACGAGCTCCTCAACCTGCCGCCCGACGAGCTCGAGCGACTCCTGTTC
>JAXIYC010000038.1:0-33401 GCA_036304725.1 Collinsella sp.
CGGATGCGACACATCTGGTGTGTCCATCCTCGCAGTATCCGGTTCTCAAGGTGCACGCTTTGCGGCTCATCCGGTCCGACCGGGCCGCGCGGCAAGGAGATATATTGCCAGACCGGAGGGGCCCCGGGGGCGGGAATCTGGCCGTACACATTTCCTACACATATTTAAAGCCAACTTACGTTTGCCCGCCGTTATCTACCGCTCACCGAGCTCCTCTTTATAGAGTGCTTCCTCATGGCTATAGCTGATAGGCTCCCCTGGCCAAGGCACAGCCGGCATCGAGCAGCTCATCGCGTTCCTCCACCGAGAACCCCTCGGCGTACACACGCACCACCGGTTCGGTCCCGCTGGGACGGATCAGCAGCCAGGTATCATCCTCGAAGGCTAGGCGCAAACCATCCATATGGCTTACGCCTTGCGGCGCCTTGCCGCAAATCGACTTGGGATTTACGCCCGGAAGTAGCGTTCGCAACGATTCGGCATCCTCAGCCTCAAGACGCAAATCGCGACGGCCGTAGCTTGTTTTACCAAAACTGGCCTCGAGCTGATCGATCAAAACGCCCAAGGGCGCGCCCGTCTTTGCCATAAGCTCACAAAGAATCAAACAGGCGAGGATTCCATCACGCTCGGGCATATGCGCGGCGATGCCGATACCGCCGGCCTCCTCGCCTCCCATGAGGACGCCGCCCTTCTTCATCTCTGCAGCTATATATTTGAAACCGACCGGCTTAACGGTCACACGACAGCCAAGCGCCTCAGCAATGCGGCGCACGAGCGTCGAGCACGAGAGATTGACGACGACACGCCCCTCCAAATTGCGGAATTGAACGAGGTCGCCCAAAACAAGCGCCATGATTTGATGCGGATGAATATATCTACCGCGTTCGTCGACCGCGCCGATACGGTCGGCATCGCCGTCGGTCACCAGGCCCGCGCACGCCCCGTCCTCGACAACCGCACGCTCGCAAGCGTCCACCCACGGCTCAACAGGGTCGGGGCAAATGTCCTCTTGATCGGACGACTGTCCGGCATGAATCTCGTGCACCTCGACGCCTAGCTCCCGCAGCAGGTCGGCAAGATATCCCTGGGCCGCGCCGCCCATGGGGTCAACTACCACACGCAAGTGAGCGGCTCGAATGGCCTCGGCATCGACAAACGATGCCACCGCCTGCATATAGTCAGGAATAATATCCGCGGTGCGATAGCGTTCCTCGATCCCCATCGGCTCGGGGGCCATGATCTCTTCGAGTTCTTCGATGACATCCTGATTGGCCGTCGAGCCATCTCCCATGCGTAGTTTAAGGCACAGATACCCCTGCGGATGATGGGACCCCGTCACCATGAGCGCACCGCAGGCCTCGCCGTCATACGCCGCCGCCCACGTAAGGGCGGGGGTCGGGACAGGCCGAGATGCGAGCACTGCGTCCAATCCGTGAGCCGCAAGCACGCCGGCCGCAAGCTCGGCGAACTCGCGCGCCTGCGGCCGGGTGTCGAACCCTATATATACTGTTTTGCCGGGATTGATCTTTTGCCACAACTCGCCGACGGCATCGGCAATGCGGGCAACGTTGTCGGCGGTAAAGTCGTCGTCGACGCGGGCGCGCCAACCGTCAGTTCCAAAATGAATTATCGCGCACACGCGCAGACACCTCACAGTGTTTGGATCATGGTACGCATGGGGTATACCCGCAACGCTCGCCCAGCAACCTGCCAAAACCGGCATTCACCATTTGGGCAAACGCTACCGGCGATGTGCAAGTAATAAAAAACCGCCCCGTATGGAGCGGTTTTGACCTCTATATATCGAGCGCCTCGGCCATCGCCGCCGTGGTGATCGCCGTGGTTCCACAGCAACTGCCCACCATTGCGGCACCGGCATGCCTCCATTCGATGCAAGCGCGCGCGAAGGCTTCGGGGTTCTCGCGCCACACAGGACCATCCTGAGTTTGGACCGGATCGCCCACGTTGGGGCGTACCGTGACGGGCGTAGTCGCCGATGCAACCATCCTGGGCACCGCCACGTTCGCGGCCGCAAGTGAACAGCAGTTAACGCCAACCGAGTTTGCGCCATGCTTTTCGGCGTACAAAACGGCAGCCTCGATGTTGAGGCCATCGCCTAGTAGGTCGCCTTTATCGTCAACGACAAAACTCACCAAAACAGGCATGCCGTCGGCGGCATCCTGGGCGCCGGCAAGCATGGGCTGCAAATTACGGATAGACGTCACCGTTTCGATCAGCAGACCGTCAACACCAGCATTGAGCAGGTCGTATGCCTGCTCTCGCGAAATGCCTCGGATTTCTCGATATTCGGCAGAGTCTTCGGCAAACCACTCAATGCCGATCGGGCCCATCGAGCCCAGCAGCAGCTGAGGGTGCGCCTGGCGCGCATCGTCGACGGCACCGCGATTGACCTCAGCCACGGACGGCGTAATCTGATCTTGCTTGAGGGCATAGCTTGATGCCTGAAAGGTATTGGTAATGAGCACCTGCGCACCGGCGGCGACATACAGGCGATGGATACGAGAAACCGTCTGCGGCTCGGCAAGGTTCCAAAACGCTGGTGGGATGTCGGCAGCGTCGTATTCACTCATCAGCACGCTGCCCATGGGGCCCTGCGTCAACAGGGTCTCGCTCGACATGCGGCGCATAAGTTCCTCGCCGCCGGGGCGGTTGTAATAACTCGTATCCATATATGTGTTCCGCTATTCCTCGACGCTGATTCCCTGCTTTTCGAGATAGGCGAGCCAGCGGCTCATCGTGTCCTCGGAAAGCGCATGTTCCATCATGCACGCCTCGGAATCGGCCCGCTCAAAATCGACGCCGAGCTCCTGGACCAAAAACGTGCGGATAAGGCGATGACGGTACCAGATAGCCGTGCCGACCTCGCGACCACGGTCGGTCAGGATGACCTTGCCGTAATGCGATTGCTCGACAAGCTCGGACGCCTTAAGCGCCGAAACTGCCTTATTGACCGATGCCTTGGAGACACCAAGACGCTGTGCGATGTCGACTGATCGCACGCCATTGGTCTCCCCTTCTTCGTTTTCGATGCGAACCATGCACTCCAAGTAGTCTTCGTTCGCCACTGTTAGGTGCAGCTCGCGCGAGCTATTTGTCGTATCCATGACCTTCCGTCCCTTCTGCGTTCAAAGGCTGATTCTACCCCATCCAAGTGTCGCGGTATGCCGTGGCATACCGTGCTAGAGTTCTTGTTGCACACGACGACCAAGATTGGAGCGGTCTTTATGGAAAACAACGCCACGAACCCCGACGTCCTTGAGCGCTTTTTGCGCTACGTCCAAATCAACACGCAATCCGAGGATGCAAACTGCGACCAGGTGCCTTCGAGCACCGTTCAGTTTGACCTTGCCAACATCCTGGCCAAGGAGCTGCGCGAGCTCGGCGCGACCGATGCCCATGTGACCGAGCATGCTTACGTGTGCGCGCATATTCCTGCGAGCGCGGGCGCGGAGAACAAGCCCGCCCTGGGCCTGATAGCACACCTCGACACCACCGAGGTTGCGCCGGGCGCCGGTGTGAAGCCGCACATTGTGCACTACGAAGGCGGCGACCTGGTCTGCGGTACCGTTGACGGCAAGCCTGTGGCCATGAGCACCGCCAAGCTTCCCGCCCTGAACGACCTTGTGGGTGAGGACTTGGTCTGCAGTGACGGCACCACACTGCTGGGCGCTGACGACAAGGCCGGCGTCGCCGAGATCATGGCGCTTGTCGCGCGTATCGCTCAGGACCCCTCGCTGCCCCACCCCGCACTCGGCATTTGTTTTTGCCCGGACGAGGAGATCGGTCACGGCGCCGAGCTGTTGGACATCGAGGCCTTTGGCTGCAAGTACGCCTACACGGTCGACGGCGGTCCCGTTGGCGAGCTGGAATGGGAGTGCTTTAACGCCGCCGAGGCAACCGTTCGCTTTGAGGGCCAATCCATCCATCCCGGTGACGCCAAAGGCCGCATGGTCAACGCGGGCAATCTGTTCTGCGACTTCAATGCCCTGCTCCCCTACGAGCAGCGTCCGGAATACACCGAGGGCTACGAGGGCTTCTATCACCTTGAGGGCGTCTCGGCAACGGTCGACCATGCCACGGCGCGCTATATCGTCCGTGATCACGATGCCGCCAAGTTCCAGCAGAAGCTCGAGCTGATGGATGCCGCCGCAGCACTGCTCAACCAGCGCCTGGGCGAAGAGCGCGTGACGGTCGAGATCAAGCAGCAGTACCGCAACATGGCCGAGATCGTGCGTGACTACCCCGAGCTTATCGATGTCGCCAAGGAAGCCTACCTTGCCTGCGGCATTGAGCCCCAGGTGCTGCCGATTCGCGGTGGTACCGACGGTGCGCAGCTGTCGTTCCGCGGCCTGCCCTGCCCCAACCTTTCCACCGGCGGCTATTGCTACCACGGCGTCAACGAGTTCGTCCCGGTCAGTTCGCTCGTCAAGATGACCGACGTCCTGCAGGAGCTCGTCGCCCGCTTTGCATAAGCCTGGCTGCATAAGCCCAAAAGACGAATCGCCCCGTCCTCAACCGAGAACGGGACGATTTTTTTGCTGCAACGAGAACAGGTTGACGCACGCCAGCCTCTTAACGCAAGGAGTGTCCCAAACTGCCGGCACATAAGAAACGTCCCCAAGTGCCAAGTGCATCAAGAGTGTCCCCTTTGACCAGTCGTTTAAGAACGTCCCCAATGACTAACGTCGCAGGTTGAGGACGGGCAGCGAGCGGGTCGCATTTGAGACAAGGTGACGTGAAACGAAAGGGCGCTGACCTTCTGGTCGCGCCCTTGAAGTTGAACGTCAGATTGTCCAAATGCGGCCCGCGCAGCGTCAAGCGGTTACGCGGTTTGGTAAAACCGCGTAACTTAGTAGTTGGCCTCGTAGCCGTTGCCGTCGCCGGTGGGCTCTTCGTAGTAGTCCGAATCGCTCGAATCGCTTGAGTCATCGGAATCGTCAGAGCTGACCGATGAGGTTGCGGTACCGTTTGCGTAGTCGTCAGACGTGTTGTTGTTCAGGTCGCCGATCGTAGAGCTGGAACCGTCGGAAAGACCCATGGTGTTGGGACCCTTGGGATCCTTGCCGGCATCGACGCGCTCCATCATTTCCTTGAGCTCGTCCTCGTAGACAAAGACGTAGCTCACACCGTCGATCATGGTGCTGTCGTCGGCGTACGAGGGCAGGTTGGCCGAGTAGATACCGTCGACATCCATACCGCGCATGGCGTTGACCGTAGCCACGATATCCTGAACGCTCATATCGGTTACGAGCATATCGGACAGCGAATTAACCAGGCCAAAAATCTTCGTGGCATCGAAGTTATTGAGAGTCTGGTTGGCAAGGGCGCCAAGCACCTGACGCTGGTGGCGCATGCGCGTGTAATCGCCGTCGGCATAGGTGTAGCGGCAGCGGGCATAGGTAAGGGCGGTGGCACCGTCCATATGCTGCTGGCCAGCGGTAATCTTAATATCCAAGTGCTCGGGGTCGTCAACATCATCGGTTGCGTTAATGTCGATACCGCCAACCGAATCAATCAGTGCCTGCATACCGTCGAAGCTGACCTCGGCATAGTGGGAAATCTGAACACCGCACAGCTCGTTGACCGCCTCGACCATGGCCTCGGCGCCGCCAACGGTATGGCAGGCGTTGATCTTCATGGTCTCGCCCTTGTACTCGACCTTGGTGTCGCGCGGAACGGAAATGAGCGTCGCCTGCTTTTGCGTGGGGTCGATGCGTGCCAGGATAATCGAGTCGGCACGATACGTATCCTCGCCCGGACGGCCGTCGGTGCCAAGAAGCAGCACGTAGAACGGATCCTTTGCCTCATCGGTGTCAACCAGAACCCGACGCAGATTGTCGGTAATGACATTAGAATCGCCGAGCTTGCCCATAATGGTGGCAAACCACAGGCCGGCAGCGGTAGTGGCACTCAGCAGCACGCCAAGCACGACAATGAGCGCGACGTGACGAATCGTGTGGCTACGACGACGTTGGCGAGCGCGCTCGGAATAGCGAGCCACGTTATCGCGACTGTAGATCTTGGCCTGCGCACCAGTTGAGGGTCTTCGGGCGGTGGTATCCGCGAGGGGCTTTTTATTAAACATAGGCAACCTGTATTAGTAGATGACGGGATCGGGGACGGTAGCATGCTCGACATGCGCGCCGAGCGCCTGCAGCTTTTCGACAAACTGCTCGTAGCCGCGCTTGATGTGATGGATGGCCGAAACCTCGGTCGTCCCGTCGGCGATCAAGCCCGCTACGACGAGGGCCGCTCCGCCACGCAGATCGGGCGAGGTAACCTGTGCGCCCGAGAAGCCCCTGACGCCATGAATCATGGCATGATGGCTCTCGATACGAATGTCGGCACCCATGCGCACCAGCTCAGAGGCAAACATAAAGCGATTCTCGAAGATGTTCTCGGTAATAACGGAACTGCCGTCGGCGAGAGCGGAGAGCACCATAATCTGCGCCTGCATGTCCGTCGGGAAGCCGGGGAACGGAAGCGTTTGGATGTCGACCGGCTTGATACGCTCGGCACGGTTCACATGGACGCCATCCTCGACGCGCTCGCAGTCGATACCCATGAGCTCCATCTTCTTGAGCACCATGCCCAAGTGAATGGGGCAAAAGCCCGTGACATCGACACCACGATCGTCGGCCATCAACGCACCGGCAACGATAAAGGTACCGGCCTCGATGCGGTCGCCCACTACGCGATGGGTAACAGGATGCAGTTCTTCCACGCCCTCGATGGTCACGACGGGCGTACCCGCGCCGACAATCTTGGCGCCCATCTCGTTGAGCATGTTGGCGAGATCGACGATCTCGGGCTCGCGGGCGGCATTGTCGATAACCGTGGTGCCCTGCGCGCGCACGGATGCCATGATGAGGTTCTCGGTCGCACCGACGCTGGCGAACTCGAGCGTGACGGTGGTACCGCGCAGACCTTGGGGCGCATTAGCGTTGATGTAGCCGTGGGCGGTATCGAACTCAACGCCCAGGGCCTCAAGACCAAGAATGTGCATATCGATCTTGCGAGCACCCAGGTTGCAGCCGCCCGGCATGGCAATCTTGGCGCGATGGAAGCGACCCAGCAGGGGTCCCATCACGGCGGTGGAAGCACGCATCTTGGCAACGAGCTCGTAGGGGGCCTCCCAAGAATCGACCTGAGAGGTATCAATCTCGAGCGTGTGCTCGTCAAGGACATCGATTGTGGCGCCCATACCCTTGAGCACCTTGCCCATCACGTGGACATCGGAAATATCGGGCACGTTCTGCAGCGTCGTCTTGCCCGGCGCCAGAAGCGTTGCCGCCATGAGTTTGAGCGCGGAGTTCTTGGCGCCCGAAACGGGCACAGAGCCTCCGATGGCGTGGCCACCCTCAACGCGGATAATATCCAAGGTCTACCCTTTCAAAAAGCATGCCCGGGATGGCTGGGCCATCCCGGGCATGATGTGTTCGCAAATGGTCGAACGCTAAATCGTTTGACTATTGGGCA
This sequence comes from Collinsella sp., assembly GCA_036304725.1. Lineage (GTDB taxonomy): Bacteria > Actinomycetota > Coriobacteriia > Coriobacteriales > Coriobacteriaceae > Collinsella. Next base: position 7,501 of record JAXIYC010000038.1, read on the forward strand.
AGCTTGAGCTTACACCATGCGATTTCATTATAGAGGTAGGCGCGGCGTGCATCATCCTCCGACAAATTACCCAGCTTCTCTTCAAAACCTTGAATATCAGCTTTAAGCTTGTCGGCATCGACGGTCGCCAAATCGCAAGCGCGCTCGGCGAGAACGGTCACGACATCGTCCGCAACCTGGGCATAGCCGCCGGACACGGCAAACGTGTGGTCGACAGTGCCCATGGCCTTATCGGAAACGCGAACGTAACCGCGGTCGATCGTGCAGATCTCGCTGGAGTGAGCAGGCAGAACGCCAAACTCGCCATCCGTGGACGGAATCGACACAAACGCAGCGTCGCCCTCATAGGCGCAGCTCACGGGGCACACGATGCGGATACGCATAACCTACTTCTCCCCCATCTTGCGGGCGCGCTCGCGCACGTCCTCAATCGTGGAAGCATAGCGGAAAGCCTGCTCGGGCAGGTCATCGGCCTTGCCGTCGACAATCTCGGCGAAAGAGCGGACGGTATCCTCGACGCGGACGTAGACACCGGGGTTGCCGGTGAACTTCTCGGCGACGTGGAAGGACTGTGAGAGGAACTGCTGGATCTTACGGGCACGGTTGACCGTAAGGCGCTGCTCCTCGGACAGCTCGTCCATACCCAGAATGGCGATGATGTCCTGAAGGTCGGAGTACTCCTGCAGAAGCTCCTGGACCTTGACGGCGACACGGTAGTGCTCCTCGCCAACGATCGAGGGATCGAGAGCGTCGGAGGAAGACGCGAGCGGGTCGATAGCCGGGAACAGACCGAGCGACGAAATGCTACGCGAAAGAACCGTGGTGGCGTCGAGGTGCGTAAACGTCGTGGCAGGCGCCGGGTCCGTCAGGTCGTCTGCGGGGACGTAGACAGCCTGGACGGAGGTAATGGAGCCCGTCTTGGTCGAGGTAATGCGCTCCTGGAGGTCGCCCATCTCGGTTGCCAGCGTGGGCTGGTAACCAACGGCGGACGGCATACGGCCCAGCAGTGCGGAAACCTCGGAACCTGCCTGGGAGAAGCGGAAGATGTTGTCGATGAACAGCAGAACGTCCTGGCCGCGATCACGGAAATACTCAGCGGTGGTAAGGCCGGCCAGACCGATGCGCAGACGCGCTCCGGGCGGCTCGTTCATCTGACCATAGACCAAGCAGGTCTTGTCGATAACGCCAGACTCGCTCATCTCGAGGAACAGGTCGGTGCCCTCGCGGGTACGCTCGCCGACGCCGGTGAACACCGAGGTACCGCCGTGCTCCTGGGCGAGGTTGTTGATGAGCTCCTGAATCAGAACGGTCTTGCCGACGCCGGCGCCGCCGAACAGGCCCGTCTTGCCGCCACGGATGTAGGGCTCGAGCAGGTCAACGGCCTTGATGCCGGTCTCGAAGATCTCGGTCTTGGTGGTGAGCTCGTCAAAACGGGGCGCTGCATGGTGGATGGGGTAGAACTCCTCCACCTCGGGCATGGGCTTGCCGTCGACGGGCTTGCCCATGACGTTCCAAATGCGGCCGAGCGTCTTGGGGCCAACGGGCATCTTCATGGGCTCACCGGTATCGGTGGCAATGAGGCCGCGCTGCAGGCCGTCGGTCGAGGACATGGCGACCGTGCGGACCACACCGCCCGGAAGCTGGCTCTCGACCTCGAGGATCGTGCTCAGGTGACCGATCGGGGTCTCGGCCTCGACCGTGAGCGCGTTGTAGATCGGGGGCACCGCACCGTCAAACTTGACGTCGACGACAGGGCCGATGATACGCACGATGCGACCATCACCGGCAGTCGTCTTCTTGGTGGCTTCCTCGACCGCAAGCTTTACGGTGTTATTAGCCATTACTGTTCCTCCAATGCTGAGGCTCCGCCGACGATCTCGTTAATCTCGGTCGTGATCGAAGCCTGGCGCACGCGACTATACGTGCGGGTAAGGGTCGAGATGATCGCGGTGGCGTTTTCCGTCGCGGAGTGCATGGCCTTGCGGCGTGCACCCTGCTCGGCAGCCGCCGAATCGATCAGGGCCTGGTAGATGACCGTCAGGATATAAGACGGCACAAGCTTGCCGAGAACATGCTCGGGAGAGGGCACGAACTCGAACGTGGACGAGATGCGCTTAGGGGCGTCGGTCTCGTTCTTACGCGGACCGTGGGCCATAGCGATCATCTCGGGGTCGAGCGGCAACAGATGCTCGACGCGAAGCTCCTGATCCACGCGATTCTTGGCGTGGTGGTAGACAAGCTCGACACGGTCAAGCTCACCGGCACGATACGCATCGCAGATATGAGAGGAGATCATGCGGGCCTGATTGAAATCGGGCTCAGAGGAGTTGCCCTCAAAGTGCATGACGACGTTTGCGCGGTCACGGAAATACGTGGCCGGCTTACGCCCGCACGCGATGATCTCGCACTCGATGCCGTCGTTCGCCCAAGAAGCGGCGAGCTTTTCGGCCGTGCGCTCCACCGTCGTATTGAAACCGCCGGCAAGGCCGCGGTCCGAGGCAATAACGACAATCAGGCCATGCTTGACGCTCTCATGCTTCTGCAGCATGGGATCGGTGCCCGAACAGGAGGCGTCGCCGGCGACCGTCAACATGACGTCGGTCAGCGCCTCCTTATAGGGCTCGGCCTGCTTGGAGCGATCGAGGGCACGACGGATCTTGGCCGTAGAGACCATCTCCATCGTGCGCGTGATCTGCTTGGTCGTGGTAACCGAGGAGATTCGCTTCTTAATGTCGCGAAGGTTGGCCATGGGGCTTAGTTCTCCTCTGATCCAGAAACATCCGAATGGTGCTTGGCCATGAACTGCTGCTTGAAGTCGCCGATGACGCGCAAGAGCTCAGCCTTGGTGTCATCATCGATCTTCTTGGCGCGAACCTTATCGAGCAGCGAGCCAAAGCCATTGTCCATGTACTCGATGAGCTCGGCACGGAAAGGCAGCACGTCGGCAATCTCCAGGTCATCCAGGAAGCCCTCGTTGCCAGCGAACAGCGTAACGATCTGCTCGCCAACCTCAAACGGCTTGTAGCGCGGCTGCTTCAGGAGCTCGGTCATGCGGGCACCATGGGTCAGCTGCTTCTGAGTAGCCTCGTCGAGGTCGGAGCCGAACTGCGTAAAGCCGGCGAGCTCCTGGTACGAAGCGAGGTCCAGACGGAGGTTACCGGCGACCTGCTTCATAGCCTTGGTCTGCGCGTCGCCACCGACGCGGGACACGGAAATGCCCACGTCGACTGCCGGGCGCTGACCCTGGAAGAAGAGCTCGGACTGCAGATAGATCTGACCATCGGTAATGGAAATGACGTTGGTCGGAATGTAGGCCGAGACGTCGCCGTCCTGGGTCTCGATGATCGGCAGTGCCGTCATGGAGCCGTAGCCGTTCTTCTTGGACATCTTGACGGCACGCTCGAGCAGACGAGAGTGCAGGTAGAAGATGTCGCCAGGATAGGCCTCGCGTCCGGGCGGACGATGCAGCGTCAGCGACATCTGACGGTAGGCCACGGCCTGCTTGGACAGGTCATCGTAGATGACGAGCACGTGGCCGCCGGGGTTGGTCTCGCTAGCGGGCTTGCCATCCTCGCCGTTGTACATGAAGAACTCGCCGATAGCGGCACCGGCCATAGGCGCGATGTACTGCATAGGGGCGGAATCGGCAGCGGTTGCCGAAACGATGATGGTGTAGTCGAGCGCACCGTGCTGAGCGAGGGTCTCGCGGATGTTGGCAACCGTGGAGGCCTTCTGGCCGACGGCGACATAGATGCAGACCATGCCCTTGCCGCGCTGGTTGAGGATAGCGTCGATGGCGATGGCGGTCTTACCGGTCTTACGGTCGCCAATGATGAGCTCACGCTGACCACGGCCGATAGGCACCATGGAGTCGATGGCCAACAGACCGGTCTGAACCGGCTCACACACCGGGGTACGGTCGATAACGCCGGGGGCCTTGAACTCGATGGGGCGACGGTGCGTGGCGACGATGTCGCCCAGGCCGTCGATGGGCTGGCCGAGCGGATTGACGACGCGGCCGAGCATGGCGCGGCTCACAGGGATATCCATAATGCGACCAGTGGTGCGGCACTCGTCGCCTTCCTTGATGGAGTCGACGGCACCGAACAGAACGGCGCCGACCTCGTCACGGTCAAGGTTCTGGGCAAGGCCGAAGACGGTCTCACCGGTATCGGAGCTCTTGAACTCCAGAAGCTCGCCTGCCATGGCGCTCTTGAGGCCGGAGACGCGCGCGATGCCGTCGCCTACCTCGTCGACCGTTGAAACCTCATGCGTATCGACCGTCGCGGAGAGGCTCGTGAGCTGCTCCTGCAGTTTCTTGGCGATATCCTGGGCATTGAGGGTTTCGGACATTAGGCTTCACCTCCGTACGAATTAGCAGAGTTTGCGAGGGTCTCCTGCGCGATGCGCAGCTGCGTCTTGACGGAAATGTCACGACGCTCGCCGCGGGCCTCGAGCACCAGGCCGCCCACGATAGACGGGTCGACCTGCTCGATAAGGAATACCTTGCGGCCGAAGTCCTGCTCGCATTTCTTAGTGATGGTTTGACGCAGCTCGTCGTCGAGCGGGATCGCCGTGGTGACGGTCACGCCCACTACATCCTCGTCTTCCTCGGCAACATACTTAAAGGCAGCTGCCACCTTGGGAAGAAGGTCGAGCTGGTCGCGCTTGGACATGGTGTCGAGCACGGCGATGATCTCGGGGCTGGCAGAAGCCAAGCGCTCGATCATCTCGAGGTCCTCGAACACATGGTTCTCGGCCTTGGCGGCTTCCAAAAGGGAACGCGCGTAGGTCTCGAGCACCTTGTCCTGATAGCGGCTAGTCGGCATTCAGGCTACCTGCTTCCTGGATGTAGCGCTCGATGAGCTTCTTCTGCTCAGCCTCGTTCTCGAGTGCCTCGCCCACGATCTTGGTGGCGACGGCAACGGACAGGTCGGCGATGGAGCTCGCGGCACCGGCGTAGATGGACTTGCGCTCGTCCTCGACGGTCGTATGGGCCTTGGCGATGATCTCCTCGGCCTCCTTGTGAGCAGCCTCGATGATACGGGCACGCTCGGACTCGGCGTCCTTACGGGCCTCGAGAACGATGTCGGCAGCCTGACGACGGGCGTCGGTGACGATCGAGTCGGACTCAGCGCGCTTGGTGATAGCCTCCTGCTTGGTCTTCTCGGCCTCGTCGAGGCTCTCCTCGATCTTCTTGCCGCGCTCCTCCATGGTTTTCATGATGCCCGGCAGGGCGACCTTGGCCAGCACGATCCAGATAATCAGGAAGGCGATAAGCGCCGGGATGAACTCCGCCATCTTAGGGATGAGGATGTCCGCACCGGCGGCGCCGTCCTCGGCGAACGCGGAAACCGGCATGAGCAGCGCGGCCGCGGACGCGGAGAGTGCGATCGCGCTCTTCTGGGATGAAAGATTCATACTTGACGCTCCGTGCTATTTAACGATCAGCGCGACAACGAAGCCGATCAGAGCCAGAGCCTCGCCGAAGGCGGAGCCCATGATGAAGACGGTGAACACGCGGCCCTGGACCTCAGGCTGACGGGCCATAGCACCCGTAGCACCCAGAGCAGACAGGCCGATAGCAAGACCAGCGCCGATAACACCGAGACCGTAACCGATAACTCCCACGATTCCTCCTTTGTCGTGCGTGTCTTATTTCACGCAGGATAACCTTTTTATAACTGCCGGGCTCCATGGGTACGGGCACCGGCGGTTTAACGAATTGCCTTACCTTTAAGGCGCGAACGGAAGACTACTCCTCCTCCGCGACCTCCTCTGCCTCGGAGACATACACGGCGGTAAGGACCGTGAAGACGTAAGCCTGGATGGCGCCGACCACAAGCTCGATCGCATAGATCAGGATGAGAATGGCAAGCCAGGCCAGCGAAGGCAGGGCGCCGACGGCGTGGGCCGCGGAAACCTGCTGAAGCAGCGGCTGCATGAACATGCTCGCCATGATGGCGAACGAGCCCATGACCACGTGTCCTGCGAACATGTTGCAGAACAGACGGACGGCGAGCGTGATGAGGCGCAGGAAGGTCGAGAAAAGCTCGACGACCCACACGAGCACGTTCATCGGGAAGCTCACGCCCTGCGGAGCGAGGCTCTTGATGTAGCCGATCACGCCGTGAGCCTTGCATCCGTAGTAGATGAAGTACACGAAGGCGAAGATGGCGAGCGCGGCGGTGGAGCCGATTGCGCCGGTGCCGGGCTTCATTCCCGGAATCAGGCCGATCATGTTGTTGATCAGGATGAACAGGAAAAGCGAGCACAGGAACGGGAAGTGCTTCTTCCAGTTCTCACCCACGACGCCCTTGCCGATATCGTTCTCGACGTACTCGATGATGTACTCGAAACCGTTGACGAAGAAGCCCTTGGGAACCAAAGTCTGCTTCTTCTTGAACACGGCCAGGACGATCAGGAGCACGATCGTGGAGACGATCAGCCAAAACGAGTACTGCGTGATGCCGCAGCTCAGATCGCCCACGACAGGGGTGGAGCTGAACTCGCTGACCAGATGATTAATCTCATCAGGCAGCTTTTCAAAAATTTCCACGACTTACCTTTCGACCTCATGAGGATCTCGCAGCGCCTTGGCGACGCGAACCGCGCAGGCGGCCATAAAGGCCACGAAGCCGATCGCCTCGCCCAGGAGGAACATGCGAAATGCCTCTCCGAACAACACAAACACAACCAAGGTAAAGACAAGCAACGCGATTGCCGAGACCGCGAGACTCACCATACCCTTGAGCATGTCCGCATTCTGTTTATCGTCAAGAACCGGCTTGAGCGTAAAGACAAAGGGAAGGAAGGCAATTGCGCCCGCGATGGCGCCTGCAACGATAGCGAGCAGATCGGCTATCTGAAACACTGGCGTCCTCACTTTCCTTTTTAACGCCTCACAGGACAGTTCCCGCCAAACATTGGTGACTATTGTACGAGCCAATCGCTAAAGTACAACCGAAAAAGCATCGGTTAATACGCACCTGTCCGTTTTCTTAAGACCTTCTTTATGCCGCAGGTACGGTAATACGTTTTTCTCGAACCCTGCAGGGCAAAACGTCCGTTAACAGGAGTGCGCGTGGTCGTCTTTTGCTCGCCCGCGCGCACCATTTCTTCGTATTTTCGACGTTAGCCGGTATGGCCCAGAGATTACAGCGTGCCGTAGATGCGGTCGCCGGCGTCGCCCAGACCGGGAACGATGTAGGCAGCTTCGTTGAGATGGTCGTCGATGGCGCAGGTATAGATATGCACATCGGGGTCCTTCTCAGTCAGCGACTTGAGGCCCTCGGGGGCCGCGACGATGCACAGCATGCGGATGTCCTTGACACCGCGCTCGCGCAGGTAGCTGATGGCCATCTCGGCCGAACCGCCCGTGGCGAGCATGGGGTCGACGACCAGGCAGATGCGCTGGTCGATATCCTTGGGCATCTTGCAGTAATACTCGTGCGGCTCGTGGGTGACCTCGTCGCGCTCCATGCCGATGTGGCCCACGCGAGCGGAGGGCACCAGGTCGAGGATGCCGTCGACCATGCCAAGGCCCGCACGCAGGATGGGCACGATGGCGAGTTTCTTGCCGGCGAGCTGCTTAAACGTTGCGGTGGTGATAGGGGTCTCGACTTCGACGTCTTCCATGGGCAGGTCGCGCATGGCCTCGTAGCCGTCAAAAAGCGCGAGTTCGCGCACGAGCTGGCGGAACTGGTTGGTGCCGGTGTTTTTGTCGCGCAGGATCGACAGCTTGTGCTGGACGAGCGGGTGATCGACAAGCGTCACACGGGACGTATCGTAGGTGACGGTCATGGGTTGATTGCCCCTTTCGTTGCGGCCGCAAAACGGCCTTGCTGACAAGGCGCACAGCAATGTTGCCGCCGCACGCCATGCATAAGTTTAGCGGTTTGTTGTATCGAGCAGCCCATCGCAGCCCTACTGTGCGGTACTGAGCGAGCGCTTGACTGCATCACGCCAGCCCGCAAGGTTTTGCTCGCGACGCTCGGCGGACATATAGGGAAGGAAGGTCCTAACGATCTGGGCATTTTGCTCCAGCTCTTCAAGGTCTTCCCAATAGCCGACGGCAAGACCCGCCAAGTACGCGGCACCGATTGCCGTGGTCTCCACCGTCTCGCACTGCAGCACGGGGATATCCAGCAGGTCAGCCTGGAATTGCATGATGAACTCGTTGCGCGAGGCACCGCCATCGACAGACAGGCGCTCAATCGAAAGCCCCGCGTCCTGCTCCATGGCGCGCAGCACGTCGTAGCTCTGATATGCCATGGATTCGCAGGCGGCACGTACGATGGTCGCACGGCTCGAGGCGCCGGTCAGACCGCACACGATACCGCGGGCATGCGGGTCCCACCAGGGAGCACCCAAACCCGCAAAGGCGGGAACGAAGTAGCAGCCCTCGTTGTCGTTGATCGAAGCGGCGAGTTGCGCGGACTCGCTCACACTCGAGATGATGCCCATGTTGTTGCGCAGCCAGTTCATGGTTGAGCCGGCGGCAAAGATAGAACCCTCGAGCGCATAGCTGATCTTGCCGTCCGCGGCGATACCGATCGTGGAGACCAGACCGTTCTTGGATTCGACGACCTCGTCGCCGGTGTTCATGAGCATAAAGCAACCCGTGCCATAGGTGTTTTTGGTCTGGCCGGGATGGAAGCAGCAGTGGCCGAACAGCGACGCCTGCTGATCGCCCGCCACGCCCATGATGGGCGGCATGTTGGTCATGATGTCGCTCGCGACGCGGCCGTAGTCGCCCGAGCTCCAACGAACCTCGGGCATCATGGAACGTGGAACGTCAAAGAGCGCCAGCAGGTCGTCGTCCCAATCGAGCGTATGGATATTAAAGAGCGCCGTGCGGCTGGCATTGGTGTAGTCGGTGGCAAAGACCTGACTGCCGGTGAGGTTGTAGATGAGCCAGGTATCGATGGTGCCGAACATGAGGTCGCCCGCCGCCGCGCTCTCACGCGCACCGTCGACGTTGTCGAGGATCCACTGCACCTTGGAAGCCGAGAAATACGGATCGAGCGTGAGTCCCGTACGGGAGCGCACCAGCTCTTCTGCGCCCCGCTCGACCAGCTCGTCGATCAGAGGTGCGGTGCGACGGCATTGCCACACGATGGCGTTATAGATGGGTTGGCCGCTTATGCGGTCCCACACCACCGTGGTCTCGCGCTGGTTGGAGATACCGATGGCGGCGATGCGGTCAGAATGGATGCCGCTCTTAAACTGGACCTCCATCATCACGCCGATCTGGCTGGCAAGCACCTCCATGGGATCCTGCTCCACCCAGCCGGAGCGCGGGAAGCTGGTTTTGACGCTACGACGCGCCTGGGCAACGATGCAGCCGTATTCGTCGACAATGGCCGCGAGTACCGAGGTAGTGCCGCAGTCGAGCGCCATGATGTAGGAACCGCCAAAGTTAAACGAGGCATCTTCCATGCCCAGGCTGCCCAGATTCAACGACATCGCTTACACCCTTCTATTGCATCGGGTCGGACAGGACCCGCTCGATCTCTGATGCGGGAAGTGCGCCTTGGCGCAGGATCTGGAGCCCGCCGTGCTGGAACGACACGATGGTCGAGGCGTAGCGACACGGGGTCTCACCGGCGTCGACGGCAACATCGACCCCCTCCAGGATGCGACCCTCGACGGCGGCAAAGCTTGCCGGCGAAGGCGCGCCGTGCGTGTTGGCGCTCGTGCAGGCAAGGGGACTGCCGCAGGCGCGGATGAGCGCTTGGACCACGGGAGAGGCCGAAGCGCGCAGGGCCACGGTGTCGTCGGCAGCGCGCATAAAGGTCGGCACGCAGGGGGCTGCCTTGACCACGATAGTCAGGGCTCCCGGCCAGCATCGTCGCGCGAGTACGCGGGCATCTTCCGGGATATCCACGCCATAGCGGTCGAGTGCTTCGACGCCATCGACCAGCCAAGCGACGGTTTGCGTGAGCTCACGTTGCTTGAGAGTGAAGATACGGCGATAGCCGGTGCCGAGCGCAGGAACTGCGGCGCCATTGACGGCAGCCTGCGGATCGCGCGGCCACGATGGGAATTCGCTTGTATCTTGGGGCACGGCGCCCGAGAAGGCGTTGACTGCCACGGCGACACCGTAGACGGTCTCGGTCGGAATCAAGGCCAGGCCGCCGCGGCCGAGCACCTCGGCCGTGCGCTCGACGGCAAGCCGATGCGGCTCGCGCGTTCCCTCGTATACCCGATAGACCGTCTGCATGTGTATGCCAGCCCCTTACGCTCCGGTGCAAGTTTGTTTACTGTGGGGCATTCTCGCACGAAACATTCAACCTATTTGCCCAGAGCGCATGTTGGTTTGGTGAGCGGCTCTAGTAGTCGGTGAAAGTGAGGGGGTTAATTGAAGATTTTTAGCGCGCAAGCGTAACGGTACGATCGGGAAACTCGATGCTTGCAACCAGTTTTCCGCCGAGGCTCTCTGCGTACCTGCTCAGCGTGTCGAGCCTCATCGAACCCAACTCCCCACGCTCGAGCTCGGATACACGTTTTTGAGAAACGCCCATCGACTGGGCGACCGACGCCTGTGTTAGATCTTTTAACCTGCGAATCTGAGCAAGCTTATAGGCTTCGATACGATCGCGAGTCCTCTCCTGCTCGGCGGTAATGGAGTCGCGTGTTATCCCGCGAGATTCCATATACTCATGCAGTTCCATCTCGATCGAGCCTCCTTACGTGGCGACGGTATATTTGCTCGGCCCTTGGAATGTTGATCGCATACCAACCGTTCCATTTTGCCCTTGACGATCCCGCTCGCGACTTATCACCCGCCAATAGCAATACCGCCTGGCGCTTGGGGTCAAAGGCGAAGAGGATGCGAATCACCTGCCCACCACACGACGTCACTCTCAGCTCCTTTAAATGATGAAGCTTCGAGCCCTTTACGCGGTCAACCAGCGGACGACCAAGGCTGGGACCTTCCTTCTCGAGCACCAAAAGGTCTGCATAAATCTGCTTCAGCGTAGCTTCATCCTGCTCATCAAGCCAAGGTTCAATGTAATCAAGCACGATACGGTACCGATGCAGCTGATTTGACATACCTTTCTCCTTCTATAGTAGAAGTTTTACGGTATATTGCAAGGACAAACTTGCGCAAATGTCTATTTATTCAGCTTAAATACGCTGTTTGGGCTCGGTGACGATGGCTCGAACGATGCGGGGACGATCGGTGAGGTCGTGGACGATACGCACGTCCGAAAGGCCTGCCTGGCGACAGAGCTCGGCCGCGGCATCGAGGGCGCCCTCGTAGAGCTCGCAGGCAAACAGGCCGCCGGCGCGCAGCATGTAAGGCGCCGCATTGAGCAGGCGGCGGAAGATGTCCAGGCCGTCGGCACCGCCCTCGAGCGCCAAGTCGGGCTCAAAGTCCTTGACCTCGTGCGGCAGCGAGCGCATGACGCCGGTCGGGATGTAGGGCGGGTTGGAAACGAGCACGTCGAAGGTGCCCCACTCTTCGCGGGGAATGGAGCTCACCAGGTTGGTGAGACTAAAGGCAACCTCATCTGCCGTGAGGCCGAGCGCGTCGCGGTTTTTGGTGGCCAGATCGATGGCGCGCGGCTCGATATCGGTGGCGGTGCAGGTAACGTGGCCGCGGCGCTCCCAGGCAAGGGAGAGCGAGATGCAACCCGTGCCGCAGCCGACCTCGAGAACGCGGGCGATACGGGGCTCGGCTGGGGCAGGCGCAGCGGCATCCTGAGCCGAAGCCGTCTCCTGGCCGGCACCCTCGATGGCGATGCCGTATTCGTCGAGCTCGGGCTCGGCGGCTTCCGCGGCTTCGGCCTCTGCTGCCTGCGCGGCGGCTTCCTCGGCCTCGCGGTCGGCCAGCTCCTCGGCATAGGCGCGGCTGCCCAATACGTCGCCGCCTAGCGCCGCCTCATCGGCAGCCGTCAGGTTAGCGGCACGGCGCTCGGCGGCCGCGCGTTCGTCTGCCAGCGCGGCCTCGGCCTTGCGTGCCTCCTCGACCTCATCGTTCCAAGGCAGCTCCACGCGCTGACGGGCAGCAGCCTCGGGGCTCAGCACCTCGGCATCCAGATAATTGAGGACTTCCTCGACGAGCATCTCGGTCTCGGGGCGCGGAATGAGCACGCCGGGGGCGCACGCGACGTCGATCATGCGAAACTGCGTGCTGCCGGTGATGTACTGCAGCGGTTCACCTTTAGCGCGACGAACAACGGCCGCGTGCATGGTCTCGAGCTGAGCCGCGTTAAGCGTCTCGTCCATGCGCATATATAAGTCGATGCGTGCCAAACCCGTGGCAGCGCAGAGCAGCCACTCGGCAGAAAGACGGGGGTGCTCCTCGCCGCGCTCGGCCAGGTACTCCTTGGTCCACTCGAGACAACGCTTGATGGTCCAAATCTCGTTTGCCATGGGGCCCTCCCCTCTTAAGCGCCGGACGGCGCGCGAATGTCGGAGCAGATTGTACGCGAGGCCAGCGCTTGGCAAGGGACGATTGAAGGCGATTATCGAGAATCAGCCCAGATTTTTGCTTGGAACCTGCCTGAAGTGCTCATTCGTCGACGTCAAAATCTGCATTCGTCAAGCTTTTGGCAAGGTTGACCCAAAACTGACCAATATCTAACCAAGAACTTGCCAAATCACTTGACGTGCGACGCATCAAAAAATGCACTGCGACTTCTTGAACGATTTTTTGAGCATTATTTTCAATAGCAGATAAATGCCGCTAATTTCTTTGAGCAGGTAGCCGGCTTCATGGCCATCAAAGCCGATTGAATAACATCTCAAAGCAATGTGCCCAACCTAGTCATTTAAGAACGTCCCCAATGACTACCTCTAAGGCGCCGCAGGTTGAGCATACCGCATCCGGAGCAAGGCAGCGCCGCAGGTAGAGGACGGACAGCGAGCGGGTCGCATTTGCGACAAGGTGACGTGAAACGAAAGGGCGCTGACCTTCTGGTCGCGCCCTTGAAGTTGAACGTCAGATTGTCCAAATGCGGCCCGCGCAGCGTCGGCTGGTCCGCCGTTCGGTAGAACGGCGGAACCTACACAGCCTGTGCCAGCTTCTCGGCTCGCTCGGCGGCAGCGAGCGCCTCGATCACGGTGCCGAGCTGGTCACCCAGAAGGACGCCGTTGTAGGTGGAGTTGAAACCGATGCGGTGATCGGTCACGCGGTCCTGGGGCTGGTTGTAGGTACGGATCTTCTCGGAACGGTTGCCGTGGCCGATCTGGCTCTGGCGCTCGGCACCGAGCTCGGCCTGCTGCTTCTCGAGTTCCATCTCGTACAGACGGGCGCGCAGCATCTGCATGCAGACCTCGCGGTTCTGGATCTGGGAACGCTGCTCCTGCGACTGCACCACGGTGTTGGTGGGCAGGTGGGTGATGCGCACGGCGGAGTAGGTGGTGTTAACGCACTGACCGCCAGGGCCGGAGGCGCAGTAGGTGTCGATGCGCAGGTCGGACTGGTTGATCTGGACGTCGATCTCCTCGGCCTCGGGAAGTACGGCGACGGTAGCCGTGGAGGTCTGAATGCGGCCCTGGGACTCAGTCTTGGGAACGCGCTGGACGCGGTGCACGCCGGACTCGAACTTCATGACGGAGTAGACGCGGTCGCCCTCGACCTTGAACTCGATGGACTTAAAGCCACCGGCCTCGCTGGGGCTGGAATCGAGCACGGTAGTCTTCCAGCCGCGCGACTCGCAAAAGCGCTGGTACATCTTGTACAGATCGCCGGCGAAGATGGCCGCCTCGTCGCCACCGGCGGCGGAGCGGATCTCGACGATGGTGTTCTTGTCGTCGTTGGGGTCGCTCGGGATGAGCATGTACTTGATGTCTTCCTCGAGCTGGGGAAGCTTGGCCTCGTTTTCGGAGATGTCCATCTGGAGCATCTCCTTCTCATCGGCATCGGTGGTATCGTGCAGCATTTCCTTGGCAGCCTCGATGTCATCGAGCGCGCCGATGTACTCGCGCGAGGCGGCAATGAGGTCGGACTGGTGCGCGTACTCCTTGTTGAGACGCGTGAACTCCTTGATATCGGAGGCGACGGCCGGGTCGGAAAGCTTCTTCTCGAGCTCCTCGTAGGCCTTGATGATCTTTTCGAGCTTGTCGCGCATGACGGACTCCTTTATATGCGTGAAGGCGAAAATCGGCAGAATTGATGGGGCGCGGGGCGCCGCTGCGGGGGTAAGCCCAGCTAGAACATGTCGATCTTCAGATACATGCGCATCCCTTCGCGTATGGGGTACATAATTGCGGTCTAACCTATATATGATAGCGTGCGCAGGCAAACCTGCATATAACCCGCACGGAATCCGACAAAGGGACAGTCCCTTTGTCGGATTCTAAAGCGTATGGATCAGGGCGACGAGGAAGCGGACACCCTGGAGGTAGGCGCGGCGGGTAATGCGCTCGTTGGTGCCGTGGACGCCGCGATCGCACTCGTCATCGTCGACCACAAAGGCCGAGAAGCGAATGCACTCGGAGCAAATGCGCTGGTAGTTGGCAGCGTCGGTCGCGCCGATCACGGTCGAGGGGACAATCGCCAACGGCTCGGATGATCCGTTTTCCTCCGTCCCCTTTGGATCACGGAAATAGCGGGCGGCGATGGAGCGAACCGCCTCGAGTCCCGGTCCGCCGATGCGCGGAGACGGCGAGGGTTCGGAGCTGCCGGGGCCGAGCTCGACCTCGACACGGTCGGCGAGCCCCGCCTCAGCAACGGCGACGCGGCAGCGGGCCACGACATCGGCCACGCTCGTGCCCTCGAGCATACGGAAATTGATATTGGCCCACATATCCTGCGGCATTACGTTGGCGCCGGTGCTGCCACCCTCGACCTGCGTGGGCGCGCAGGTGGTGGTCACGAGCGGATAGAGCTTCTTGCTGGCGAGGCAATCGCGCACGATGGTGTCCTTGTTGGAGGCAATCTCGTCGGCCGTGTAGAGCCCCAACTCGACGAGCTGGGCGGCAAGCAAGTCGGTCACGCGCGTCGGCCACTCGATATCACAGATTGCGGTGATGGCACGGCTGAGCACCTCGAGCGATGTGCCACCGTAGGGGTTGGACGAATGCCCGCCCTCACTCTTCGTCTTGAGCACGATATCGGCATAGCCCTTCTCGGCAAGGTCGGCGTGCATGAGCCAGTCCTCGCCCGCGCTGTACTCGGCAGCCGAAACGATGCGGTAGTCGCCCTCGTCGATCAGGTACTCAAGCTCAATGCCGCGCTCCTCGAGCGCGCGGCCGATGGCGCCTGCGCCGTACTGCGTAGTCTCCTCGTCCTGGCCAAAGGCGAGCAGCAGGGTACGCTTGTGCTCCCAGCCGTGTGCGAGCGCATACTCAACCGCCTCGAGAATGCCTGCGACCTGGTCTTTCATATCGATGGCGCCGCGACCCCAAATGTAGGTGTCGTCCACATGTCCGCTAAAGGGGGCATGCGTCCAGTCAGCCTCGGTGCCGGGTACCACGGGAACCACGTCCATGTGGCCCATGAGCATAATGGGCTTGAGGGCAAGGTCGGAACCGCTAAGCGTCACCAATAGCGAATGGTCGATAAGCTCGACCTTACCCGCCGTAAATACGTGCGGCCAAGCCTGCTGCATATACGCGCGCAGGTCGTCGAACGGCTGCCAGTTCACCGCCTCGGCATCCATACTCGAGATGGTCGGAAACGACAGCACGCGGCCCAGGCGCTCGCACGCACCAGCTTCGTCCAAATCGGCAAAATCATCCTTATGCGCAAAGAAGCGCCAAACCTCGGCCATGACATCCTTTCGATTGTGATGACGAGGGCCGCCCCACGGGAGCGGCCCTGTCATGCAAACATTTGCGGTCGGTTACTTGTCCTCGAGATAACGCGAGAGGAACTCGCGGGTGCGCTGGTGTTTGGGGTTGCCAAAGATCTCGGCCGGCGCGGCGTCCTCGAGCACCACGCCCTTATCCATAAAGACCACGCGGTCGGACACGGTTCGGGCAAAGGCCATCTCGTGCGTGACGACGACCATGGTCATGCCGTCGGCCGCGAGCTTGCGCATGACCTCGAGCACCTCGCCCACGATCTCGGGGTCGAGCGCGGAGGTCGGCTCGTCGAACAGCATGATCTGCGGATTCATGCATAGGGCGCGGGCGATGGCCACGCGCTGCTTTTGGCCGCCGGACAGGCGACCCACGGCGGCGTGCGCGAACTTTTCGAGCCCCACACTCGTCAAATGCTCCATCGCGACCTTCTCGGCCTCGGCCTTGCTCATTTTTTTGAGCGTGACGGGCGCAAGCGTGCAGTTGTCGAGCACATCCATGTTGTTGAACAGGTTAAAGCCCTGGAACACCATGCCGATGTCCTCACGCAGCTTGTTAATGTTGCAGCGCTCGGCCGTAAGGTCCTGGCCGTGGAACCAGATATGGCCCGCGTCCGGAGTCTCGAGCAGGTTGAGGCAGCGCAGAAAGGTCGATTTGCCCGAGCCTGAGGCGCCGATAATGGTGACGACCTCGCCGGGGTTAACGGACAGGTCGATGCCCTTGAGCACCTCGAGCGAGCCAAAGCTCTTGCGCAGGCCCTCGACGCGGATGAGCGGCTCATTGGTCTGTGCGGCGGCCGCGGTGCCGGTAGTGGCGGTATCTGCCATGATGATTCTCCTCGTCTTGAGCCTAGTTGGAGCTGGGCAGCGTGACCGGAGCCTCGGCGCCGAGCTTTTTGCCAAAGGCCTCGAGCAGGCGGCTCGCCACGAGCGTCAGGATCAGGTAGACCACGAGCGCCACGCAGTAGACCTCCATCTGGCGGTAGTACACGCCGGCGACGGTGGTGGTGGCGTACATGAGGTCAAACACGCCGATGACCGAGAGCACCGACGAATCCTTGATGTTGATGATGAGCTCGTTGGTGAGCGCCGGAATCGCGTTTTTAATGCCCTGGGGGAACACGACTTTGCGCATGGCTTGCCACTGCGACAGGCCCAGCGAGCGTGCTGCCTCGGCCTGGCCGGGATCGATGGACTCGATGCCGCCGCGCAGGACCTCCATCATGTAGGCGGTGGAGTTGAGCGAGATGGTAACGAGGCCGGCGGTGAAGGTGCTCCAAATCTGGTTGGCCTGAGCGGTCTCGAAGCCCATGCCGCGCAAAACGGTGAAGCCCGCATAATAGATGAGCAGGCCCTGGACCATCATGGGCGTGCCGCGCACGATAGTGGAGTAGACGGTCGCAAAGCCGCGGCCGATACTCTTAACGAAGCGCACCAGGTCGTTGTCCACGCGATCGAAGGTCTGAATGCGCAGGAACACAAAAAGCAGCGCCAGGAAAAAGGCAATGACGGTGCCGAAGGTGGCAAGCGCGATGGTGATCTCGATACCGCGGATAAAGAAGTCCCCGCTCTTGTAGGTCATGTAGACCAGGCTCGACAAAAAGTCGCTGGGGTTGGAATCCGAGACAATACTCACCTGCACCAGGTCGATAAACGACATGACGCAACGGTCGATAAAGAAGATCGCCGCGATGGCGACCACAACATAGCTACCCAGGCGCGCGCCGCGGCGGAAACGCTCGGATGCGAACGGCGACTTTTCGCGATAGTCGCTCCAGTGCATAAGCTTGGTGACCAGCGCCGCCGCCGACACGACGAGCCAGGCCCAAAGAATCGCCCAAAGGCAATCCTGGAACACGCCCGTGGGGGCCAAGAAGCTCAGCGGCGTGGGGTTGCGTTGGCTAAACGCCAGGCCGAGCGCCGCGATAACGCTCGTGCCCAGGTATACATAACGGTGGTCGGCCTTGATAAAGGAGGCCAGACGATTAATGGTTTTCATGCTGCCTTCCTATGCCGGCTGACGGTCGAGGCACGCGTCCCACATTTGGTCGCGCTCCTCTTGGCTAATGCCCTTGAGTGTCTTGTCGATGAGCTTAAGCAGCTTATCCGAGCCCTTGCGGCAGCCGACGTTTGCTGTGACCTCCTGCTTAAAGCCCTCGCCCTCGGCAAACTGAATCGGCACGATACCCGGGTTTTGGGCCATATAGCCCTTCTCGTTCTCAGTGTTGTAGGTCACGGCGTCGCAAGTGCCCTGCAGCAGATTCGAAAACACCGTGGGGACCGAGTCGACCGGGTTTTTGTGGACAACGCCCGGGATCTCGTCGATGACGGTATCGAGCATGGTGTCCTTTTGGCCGAGGACCGTTGCGCCGCTAAAGTCGCTGAGCTTGGTCGCATTCTGATAGGGCGAGCCCTCTTTTACGAACAGGCCAAAGTAACCGATAAAGTACGGGTCGGAAAAGCCGACGGACTCCTCGCGCTCGGGCGTGGCGCTCATACCGGCGATGATGAGGTCGATCTGGCCGTTGTTGAGCGAGTCGATAAGGCCCGAGAAGCTCTGTTTGACGGCAACGGGCTCGCCACCGAGGGCCTTGCAGACGATCTTGGCGATCTGCACGTCGTAACCATCGGCATAGGCGCCCTGCACGTTGTCGATGGGGATGGTGTACTCGCTGGCTTCGGAGACCTGCCAGTTGTACGGGGCGTAGGCCGCCTCCATGCCGATGCGGATCTTGTCCTTGCCGATCACGGAATCGGACAGGTCGTCGCGACCGCCGCCCGTCGTGGGCTGAACTACTTCCAGCGTGGAGGGGCGCTGGCAACCGGCAAGTGCGCCGGCGACGACAGAAGCGCTCGCAGCGAGAGCACTACCCAAAAAGATGCGACGGCTGCATACCGGCTGTGGATGCGCGTCGCGTTGATGGGGAGAATGCATAATCTGCCTTCCCTGTTGAATCGTATGCTGACGACTTAACAGGATATACGCCAGCAACTAGCAGCGCAGCACAAGCTCGAAAAATTAATAGACACGCGGTAGTCATTGGGGACGCCGATGTTTTGGCAATGCCGGCGAGCGACGTCCAGAGCGAACAAGTGGCATGAAAAAGGCAAGGCATGACCAGAAGGTCCATGCCTTGCCTTTTGAATGACAACTTGTCGCTCTGGACGACGCGCAGCATCGACCGAGCGGCGGAACCTCTAGAGCAAGGTGACGCTAAAGCTGCGGACGTCCGTCTCGCCCGGCGCCAGCGTAATGGTGTTGACCTTGTGCTCAAAAACATCGTCGTCGGTGTCCATGGTGGTGTGACCGGTCCAGGGCTCGAGCGCCACAAACGGGGCGTCGTTGGCGGCAGACCACACGCCGATGTACTTAAAGCCCTCAAAGTCGATCTTGACGCCATGGCCCGACTTGCGACCGCGCAGCGTGAGCGTGGAACCCGGGGTATCGGTGAACATGATGGCATCGTTATCGAAGCTGCGGTGCGTGATGGGCAGCACGTCCGAGTTATCGGGAGCCTTGTAGCTGTCCTCGAACGTCATGAGGCCATCGGGCGTGATGATGGGGGCCTCGTTGGTCCAAGCCTCGGTAAATGCCAGCTCGTAATCCTCGAATGCCTCGTCCTCGGCACCGGGAGCGGGCACGTTAAATGCAGGGTGACCGCCCACCGAGAACGGCAGTTCTACGTCGCCGGTGTTCGCAACGGCAAAGGTCTGCGTGAGCGTGGCGTCGCCGGTTAGGGCATAGGTCATGTTGAGCTTAAAGTGGAAGGGGAAAGCCTTGAGCGACTCGGGCGTATCGGTGATCTCGTAAGTTACCGAGGAGCCGTCCTCCGAGACCTCGACCAGCTTGTGCTCGACGATGCGCGCGAGTCCGTGGCGCGGCATCTCGCAGGTGCCAGCCGCAGACGTCGCCGTGTTGTTGCGCAGTGAGCCCACGATGGGGAACAGAATGGGCGCATGCTTGCCCCAAAAGGCCGGGTCGCCCTGCCACAGATACTCGTTGCCGTCGAGGGCAAGGCTCGTGAGCTGGGCTCCCATGGAATCGATGGCCGCGGTGAGGCCGCCGCGCTTGATGGTAGTGACGGTAGACATGCTACTTCCTCCAAAAGTAAACAATAGTGTCGAGGGCTATTGTCCCACTCTTGGCGGCGGGACGGGACGGCAGGCGATTATTGAGTAGCCATAGCGGAATGAGCGGCGAGCGCCTACTGGGTATCTACGTAAAGGTCGAACCCACCCTGCGGTGTGGTGTCGACCGTGTCGGGCGCCTGTGAGTTAAAGTTCACGGGGACCATGCGCTTTGAGGCACGGAAGCGCGTGCCGTCGGTGGCGACGGGCGGTTCATCGACGGTGAGCTCGTAGCCGCCGGGCTTGAGCTCGATGCCGTCACCAGCGGAATTGACGTATTGATACTCGTCAATCGTCTGCCCTTTGAGCGTGCGCCCCACGATGTGGATGAGCATTTGGCTGTCGCCGCGCGCGGTGTCCCACGTCGCGCCGTCCTTGACCTCGACCGACACATGTACCGAGCGCGTACGACCGAGCGATTGCTCGACAGACATCTCGACCTTGGCGGCGTCTTTTCGCTGTTGTTCGACATGGCTCCAGACGTTTCCAATTGCCGAGCATGCGATAACGCCGGCCATAAAGGCAATAAGGATGGGGCCGAGCGGCGAGCGACGTCCTGCATCTTCCTCGCGAGACAGATTGGGGCGACGTGTGGGTGCGGGCGCCTGAGCGCCCTGCGAGGGCACGTCGAGAATGCTGAAGGATGCCGTGCTGTCGGGATCGATGGTGTGGCGCGGCTGTGGGGTCTTTGCCGGCGAGATGGACATGTCGGCTGGCTCGCCGAGCGTGGCCGTAGCGTCGGCCTTGGCCTCGTCTGCCTCGGCCTGGGCCCAAGCTTGTTCGAAGGTCAGGGGCTCGACGGGGTCGAGGGCGGCGTCCGAATCGGCGGCGACGTCGTTGCCGGTCTCGTCCTCGTCGCTCGACACGTCACGCGGCGCGGGTTCGTCCCACCCCTCGTCCGGAGCCTCGCCCTCGCTATACCACCATTCAAAGTTATCGATATCCATACGGGGCGCCCCCTAGGCCTCGCAAGTAAACACTTGCTAGCCTTATACCCCCAGACAGTACGGAGGCTCGCCGGCACAGACAGGAAAACCGTCACAACATTCGACGGTTTTCCTCGATTTCGAGTTTTTCATCGAATGTTGGGACGGTTTGGGCAGCATCCGCACCGCGAATGTGACAAAGGGACTGTCCCTTTGTCACATCTGGAGGGCGACGGGGATTTGGATGCAGCAGAAGTCCTCTTGATGGGACTCGTCGTAGCTCGTGGTGTCTAAGTAGCAAAAGTCGAAGGCGTTGCCGATGGGCTGGAGCGCATGCTCGTCCATGCAAGCGACGATGGCGCGAATGCCCTCGGGCTCGTACGGCATACCCCAGCGGCTCATGCACAGATATGTGCCCTCGGGCAGCACCTCCACGCCAATCTCTGCCAACTCGACAGGGTCGCTCGACAGCATCTCTTCGACACCGCGCGGCAGCACGGCAAAGGAGCCGGCGCCGGCGATGGGGTCGTCAGAATGCAGCGCCTCGCGACGCAACATGGCGCCCCAGCCGCGCATGGGGCGTGTGCCCGTGAGCGTGCGCATGCGCAAAATGGCCCGCATGAGTGTGGGGTGGAGCATCGAACGACCTCGCTCGATATCGGACGGAAATTCCTCAAAGACCACGTAGCGACGCTCAAACTGCTTGAGCTCCGGCTTGCCCTCGCGCTCACGCCAGTAGACCGCCTCGTCGTAAAAGCTCAACCGCTCCTGCACGCTGGCGCGTTCGGCTTTGAGCCCGGCAATCTGCTCGTCGAGCGCCTGCACCCGCGAGCGCAGGTGGTCGGTCATCTCACCGATATCGAACGTCGAGGTTAGGCGGTCAATCTCGTCGAGCTCCAGCCCCAGGTCGCGCAACATGCAGATCAGACGCATAAGCGGAATCTGCGTAGGCGAATAGAAGCGGTAGCCCTTTTCGTTCACCACGGCGGGCTTAAACAGGCCGATCTTGTCGTAGTAGATGAGCGTTTGGCGCGAAACGTTAAACAAGCTCGCCATCTCGCTAATCGCATACATGCCCGTCTGCATAAGTCCTCCCGACACATCCTTTTAGCGCACAAAGCCCGCCGCCCACAGGGGCAGCGGGCTCAAACACTACTCGTATCCTACCCTAAAGACGCCCATGACCAGCGCTTATAGTTTGCGCATGACACGCCGACGGCCTCTAGCGCCTTGGCGGCGATGTGATGCACCGCGTCGTCGAGCGTGGCGGGGCCGTTGTAAAACGTGAGCATGGGCGGCATGAGCATGACGCCCGGTACGCGCGCCAGGCGCGCCATGTTGTCGACGTGAATGGCGCCGAAGGGCGTCTCGCGCACCATGAGCACCAGGCGGCGCTGCTCTTTCATCTGCACGTCGGCCGCGCGCAACAACAGGTTTTCGCTGTAGCCGCTCGCAATGCCGGCGAGCGTCTTCATGGAGCAGGGGGCCACGATCATACCGTCGACCGGATAGGTGCCGCTTGCGATGGCGGCGCCGATGTTCTTGTTGTCGTAGACCACATCGGCGTGCGCGACAAACTCGTCGAGCGTCATGCCGAGCTCCTGCTCGATGGTGATCTCTCCCCCGCGCGTGACGACAAGCGCCGACTCGGCGCCGGCCTGGCGCAGGCATTTGAGGCACTCAAGGCCCAGCGCGGCACCGCTGGCGCCCGAAACGCCAACGACGATGCGACGGGGACGGACAGAAGACTCAGGCATGACAACTCCTTAACTACTTGGTAGGGCTACTTACTAGAAAGCAATCTCCTTGGCCCACTTGTCCTTGTCGATCTCCATGAACTGCGAGCGGATGAAGTTCTTCTTGAGGTCGAACGGGACCGTGCAGTCGAAGATGGCCTTGCAGGCGATGCCGTGCTCGCGGATCGTGGGGTCGAACGCGGGGTCGTTGGACGGATCGAGCACGTGGCAGTGGCAACCGGGGATGGTGATGAGGTCCACGTCGGCCTGGAAGCGCGTGGTCATGGCCCACATCACGTCGCTCATATCGAAGATATCGACATCCTCGTCAACAAGGATGACGTGCTTGAGCTCGGAGAACGCCGAGAAGGCGAGCATGGCGGCGTTGCGCTGACGGCCCTCGTCATTTTTGCTCGACTTCTTGAACTGCATGATAGCAACGAACTTGCCGCCGCCGCAGGGAGCGGCGTGGACGTTGAGCAGACGGCCCGGGATGGCGGTCTCGACCATCTTGTAGATGGAAGCCTCGGTGGGGATACCGGCCATGGACACGTGCTCGTGCGAAGGACCGATGCAGCTCTCCATAATGGGGTTGACGCGCGTGGTAACAGCGGTGATCTTGATCACCGGGCAGACCTTGGCGCCACCGGTGTAACCGGGGAACTCGGGCATGGCGTAGCCGTGGCCGTTGACGTCCTCGTTGATGGTCTCGTCGTGCATGAGGTAGCCCTCGAGCACGTACTCGGCATTGGCGATGCACTTCTGCGGAACGGTGACGCAGTCGGCAAGCTCGACAGCGTGGCCGCGCAGGGCGCCGGCAATTTGCAGCTCGTTGAAGCCGAGCGGTGTGGTGGGAGCCTCAAAACCGCAGCACATGTACACGGCGGGGTCCAAACCGATGGAGATGGAGATGGGCATGTCTTCGCCGCGCTGGCAGTACTCGTCAAAGAACGCGCCCAGGTGACGGCTGCCGGGGGTAATCCACATGGCAAGCTTATCCTTGTCGACGCAGGAGAAGCGGTGGATGGTCACGTCGGACTGGGAGCCGTCGGGGCTCGTGCCGTAGGCGAGGCCCATGGTGATGTAGGGGCCGCCGTCGACGGGCGTGTTGGTAGGAGCGGGAACGATCTTGCGCAGGTCAAAGCCCTCGTCGGTCGCCTTGTACACGACCTCCTGACAGTCGACGTGCGCACCCTCGGCGATCTGCTCGGGCGCGATCAGGTTCTCGAAGCGCTTGCCGATCTCGAGGCCCAGGTGCTCCTCGTCCAGGTCGAGCAGGGCGGCAACGCGCTTGCGGCTGGCAAGCATGCCGATGCAGACTTTGGCATCGTCAAAGCCCTTGACGTTGTTGAAGACCATCGCCGGACCCTCTTTGGTCGGGCGCATAACGGTGCCGCCGGCGCCGACGTGACGGTAGACGCCCGAGACCTCGGCATCGGGATCGACCTGAGTGTCGGTCTCGAGCAGCTGGCCCGGCATCTCGCGCAAAAAGTCGAGCGCGGAGCGCAGGTCGTGGATCTGGGAAGCATCGGTAGTGGACATAGCATGCTCCTTTCGGGAGAGTGCCCGGCGGCGAGGATGCCGCCGGGCTTGGTAACGTAATGGGGCCGCAGCGCTCATAGATGGGGCGCTCGGGCACTCGCAGTTCAAGCACTCGGCTAATTACAGCCAAGCACTCGACTGCTTACATCAGGCCAAAGAGGTGGAACCAGGCGGCCTCGACCAGCACGACGATAAAGACGACCGCGGTGAGGGGAATACCCATGCGCATGGCCTCTTTGGAGGTGTAGCCGCCGGCGTCCTTGCCCTCGCCGATAAGGATCGGCAGGTTGTGGAACGGCAGGATGTAGTGGATGTTGATGGACGTGAAGACGATGAGCGCCACGGCAAGCGGGCTTACGCTGGAGCCGGCCGCGAAGCTGATGAACGCCGGCACGCACACACCGAGCACGGCCATGACCGAGCCCATGAACATGTGGATGATCATGGAGAGCGCGGCGACGAGCAGGGCGAACAGGAAGATGTTCTCGGGCACGGAGCTGGGAAGCACGACGTCGGCGATCCAGGCGTTCATGCCGGTGGCGCCGCCCACGGAACCCACGGCCATGGCGGCCGTCAGGAACATGAGGGACTTGATGTCGACAGCGTTCCAGCTGGCAGGAGTGAGAACCTCGCCGATGATGGGCATGGCGAGCGCGACACCGATGGCAAGTGTCACCCAGCCGATGTAATCGCCCGAGACGGTAAGCCACAGCGCGATGGCGATGACAAGCCACACGATGGTGCGGATCTCCTTGACGGAGAGCTTGCCGAGCGCGGCCTGCTTGGCCACGATCTGCTCGCGATCGTAAACGAGCTCCTTGCTGGGCTTAAAGAGGAAGAGGCCCAGGAACAGGGTGCACAGCAGCGCGACCAGCATAGGCACGCTCATGTACAGGAACCAGTCGACGAAGGACGGGCTCATGCCGCCGGCCTCGGCGCTGTACTGCGCGACGAGCGGGTTGAGTGTGGAGTCGCCCGTCAGGAAGAACATGGAGCCCGGGGCAGCAGCGGCAAACACGAGGAAGCCGAGCTTACCCTTGTCGTCGTCACCGTAGCCGGCGGACTCGGCGATGACCGAGACGACGGCGAGGATGAGGAAGGCGCGGGGGAACGGATGCGGGATCAGCAGCGACAGCACAAAGGTGAGCGCGAAGATCGAGATGATGAGCGACTTGGCGTCGCGCACGAACTTGAGCATAAACGCATAGGCGATGCGCTCGCCCAGGCCTGACTCCTTGACCGCGCTGGCGATGAGGTAGGCACCAATGACGAGCCACATGGTGGCTTTGGTCCACGAGCTAAACGTGGAGGCGACTGTCGCCGAGATGCTCGCGGCGCCCGTGTCGTCCACGCACACCTTGAACAGAACGAGCAGCGCGCAGTAGAGCAGGCCCACAAAGCCCGACTGCGCCACGCCACATGCCCAGAACACCACCGTGGCGAGCGTCAGTGCCAGACAGGTCTGACCGCCGACCGTAAGCTCGACCGTCGAGCTCAACTCCGCCAAAGGAAGAAACTTCACCAGCAAAAAGACAACGATACCCAGCACAAAGCCAATTTCGCGCTTGGTGATCTTAAACGCCTTCTTTTCCGCTTCCATCTCCCCACCTTTCTTGTTGGGGGCGCTCCGGATTCGCAGCCACGTTGCCAATCAGAACCACCCTTAAAAAGGGTGGTTTGCTCTTAGGGTATAACCCTTGGATTTCCGGCACGCGTCTAAAGGCGCGGGCCCGGACTTCGTCCAGGCCTAGTGCATCTTGACCCGTGGCGTGCCGGTCGAACCGGCGGGGTCACCTCCTCTTGAAGGGGTC
>JAXIYC010000039.1:0-56372 GCA_036304725.1 Collinsella sp.
AACAGGAGGCCACTTAATGTGGCCTCCGTCGTGAGCAGGACTGTAGAGCAGGAAACTTAGCCCGTGCCGGGGCCGCTGAGCCCTGACCGGCGGGATACACAGGTTCAGATGGGGCTTTGATGCATGGGTGGTCTGTTGTTGTGCAAATGGGTATCATACTGTGGTTATTGCATCGACTCTGTGATGCATGTTTGTACGTTCCCGGCGGTCGGTTTGCCAGAAGCGCCCCGTCGGTTGTTTCAGACCCGTTTCGAAGAAAGGAAACAACACTAACCTATGGCAGCTAAAAAATCATCTCCCTTGAAGATCATCCCGCTCGGCGGCCTTGACGGCATCGGCAAGAACATGACGGTCTTCGAATGCGGCGACGACATGGTGCTCGTTGACGCTGGCCTCATGTTCCCCGACGATTCCCAGCCCGGTATTGACCTGGTGCTTCCCGACTACACCTATGTTCTGGAGAACGAGGAGAAGCTCCGCGGTATCGTCGTCACCCACGGCCACGAGGACCACACCGGTTCGCTTCCGTATCTGCTGCAGGACCTCAACAACAAGGTGCCCATCTTCTCGAGCAAGCTGACGCTTGGCTTTATCGAAGGCAAGCTTTCTGAGTTCCGCATCCGCGCACCCAAGTTCCGCGAGGTTAAGGGCGGCAGCCATGTCAACCTCGGCGGCATCTCGCTCGACTTCTTCTCGATGACGCACTCCATCCCCGGCGCTCTGGGCGTGTTCATTCGCACCAATCAGGGCACCGTTATGCACACTGGCGACTTTAAGCTCGACCAGACGCCCATCGATGGTGTCACGCCCGACTATGCCGCTATCAGCCGCTTTGCCAAGCAGGGCATCGACCTGTTGCTGTCCGACTCCACCAATGCCACGGTTCCCGGCTTTACCAAGTCCGAGGCCGAGGTTGGTCCCAACCTACTGCATGCCATCAAGAACGCCCCGGGTCGCGTGTTCGTCGCTTCGTTCTCGAGCCATATCCATCGTTTGCAGCAGATCTGCGATGCCGCCCGCAAGTGCGGCCGTAAGGTCGTTGTGACCGGTCGCTCCATGCTCACCAACACCCGCGTCGCGCGCGAGCTGGGCTACCTCAACATCGACGATGCCGATATCATCGATGCCTTCGATATCGATAACCTGCCCGACGACAAGATCGTCGTCATGTGCACCGGTTCGCAGGGCGAGCCGCTGTCGGCCCTGTCCCGCATGGCCAATGGCGAGCACAAGACGCTCTCTATCCACGAGGGCGATACCGTCATCCTCTCGGCAACTCCCGTTCCCGGCAACGAGAAAGCCGTTCAGCAGGTCGTCAACAGCTTGGCCAAGCTCGGCTGCGACGTGTGGGATAAGAACCGTGCTCTTGTCCACGTCTCGGGCCACGGCAGCCAGGAGGAGCTTAAGCTCCTGATGGCCATGGCCAAGCCCACGTACTTTATGCCGGTTCACGGTGAGGCCGTGCATCTGCGCGCCCATGCCCAGCTGGCCCGCAAGATGGGCATCAAGGATGATCACATCTTTATCCTCGATAACGGCGACACGCTCGAGATGCGCGGTGGTATCGTCAAGCGTGGTACGCCCGTCGAGTCCGGCGTCGTCTACGTCGACGGCCTGCGTATCGGCGATACCGACCCCATCGTCCTGCGCGATCGCCAGAAGCTCGCCAATGACGGTATGGTCACGGCCGTCGCCATCGTCTCGCTCAAGCACAAGAAGATTGAGGCCATCGAGTTCTCGGGCCGCGGCGTCTCGTTTGCCATCGACGACCAGTTCTCCGAGGATGCCTCCGCGTCTATTATGAAGACGATTGAGAAGGGCAAGTTCAGCTTTACGAGCAGCGGTTCCGATGCCATTCGCAAGGCCGTGCGCGACTCGCTCTCTAACTTTATCTGGAGTCGTACGCGCACTCGTCCGATGATCATCCCGGTCGTCATGGAGGTTTAGTTTGGCGCGCGGATCTGCACAAAACGCCAAAGGCAATAAAGCCAACAACCAACCGGCATCTGCTAAGGGTGCCGGTTCCCATCTTCGTGCCAATAAGGGCCACGAGACCGACTTCGACGATTTTGAGCCCCTGGTCGAGCCCTCGGCCAACCGCGATATCGCCGGCGTGGTCATCGCCGTTTTGGCGATTGCGTCCTTCATTGCCGTGATTTCGCCGGCGACTGCACCCGTTACGGCTGCGGTTGCCGGTTTCTACCACCTGGGCTTTGGTCTGGGCGCCTACGTGCTGCCGATCGTTATTTTGCTGTTTGCCGCCACGCTCTTTTTAGGCGAGGACTCGCCGCTCAACGTGCGCTCTGTTGCGGGCGGAGCCGTGGTCTTTATCGCCGTCGTCTCCATTCTTTCGCTGATGGTGCCGGGTACGAGTGTCTCGTGTGACCTTATGTTCACGCCGCAAAATTTGTCCGCCTCGGGTGGCTACATCGGTGCGTTTATTGCGAGTGCGCTGCAGAATGCCCTGGGTAAGCCTATCGCGATGGTAGTCCTGTTGGGCCTTGTCGTCGTGGGCTTGGTCATCATCGGCTTTTCGGTGGGTGGCGTGCTGCGCTCTGCTCGCGACCGTGCGGCCGATTTTGCCGAGCGCCGTCGTGCCGATGTCAACGCCAGCCCGTGGGGTGACGACGAAGCCCTGTCGGTGCCCGGCGTTGCCCGTCCGCACCTGAGCATTCTTCGTCAAAAGGGCTCCGATGCTGCCGTGACCACGGTCATGGGCAACGATGTGGACCCGGTTTTGGACGATGACGACGAGGACGAGAATCCGTTTGTCGACGTGTCCGAGTCGGTTGAGGTTGAGCGCGCTAAGACGACGCTGCTGCCGCGCCGCCATGCCAAGAAGGGCAAGGCTGCGCCTAAGCTCAATACAAGCGAGCCCGACCCGTCTTGGTCCGATAGCGAGATTGAGCTCACCGAGGGCGATGACGAGGACGACGAGGCTCCGATTGAGACCGCAAAGACAACTTTGCTGCCGCGTCGCCATGCAACGCGCGACCAGGTAACCGGCCAGCTTTCGATGGAAGACGACCCCGATAAGATCGACGAGTTCGAGCCGCCGTTTGCCGTGAATCCTGTCTCGGCAGCACCTCAGATTCCCGACTTCTTGAAGCATCCCAAGGTTGCCGATGCGCCTGCCTCGAGTGCCGTCGAATCGGCTGCGGCTAGCGATGGGGGAGCGGACGGTGGCGCCGCAGATAACGAGGGCGAAGAAGAGGACGGCCTCAAGCTTCCGCCGCTCGAAATCCTGCATGCCAACCCGCAGTCGGCTTCCGCCGCGTCTTCGGACAAGGAGTTGGAGCAGACCGCTGAGTCACTGCAATCCACCTTGCTTGAGTTTGGCCGCAGTGCCCGCGTGGTCGGCTGGATCGCCGGCCCCACGGTGACGACCTTTAAGCTGCAACCTGGTGAGGGCGAGCGCGTGAGCAAGATTTCGAGCCTCGAGGACGATATCGCGCTTTCGCTCGCTGCCCAGTCGGTACGTATCTTTGCCCCGATCCCCGGCACCTCGCTCGTGGGCATCGAGATTCCCAACCGCAAGCGCCAGAACGTCAACCTGGGCGACGTGCTGCCCTATGTGAAGGGCGGTCCGCTCGAGCTCGCCATCGGCCGCGATGCCGAGGGCACGCCGGTTGTCGCCGACCTTGCCAAGATGCCCCACCTGTTGATTGCCGGTACGACCGGTTCTGGTAAGTCGGTGATGATCAACTCCATCATCACGACTCTGCTCATGCGTACTCTTCCCGAGGACGTTCGCCTGATCATGGTCGACCCCAAGCGCGTCGAGCTTGCGGGCTATAACGGACTGCCGCATCTCTATGTGCCCGTGGTGACCGAGCCCAAGCAGGCCGCGAGCGCTCTGCAATGGGCCGTGTCCGAGATGGAGCGTCGCCTGAAGGTCTTCGAGCGTCTCAACGTGCGTAAGATCTCGACCTACAACGAAAAGCAGGCCGCCGGCGAGTTTGAGCATTACGACAATCCGCCGCAAAAGATGCCCTACCTGGTCATCATCATTGACGAGCTCTCGGACCTGATGATGGTCGCCGGTAAGGATGTCGAGGCCTCGATCGTGCGTATTGCACAGCTGGGCCGTGCCGCCGGTATTCATCTTATCGTGGCCACGCAGCGTCCCAGCTCAAACGTGGTGACGGGCCTCATCAAGGCCAACATCACCAATCGCATCGCCTTTAACGTCGCCACGGGCATCGACTCGCGCGTCATCATCGACCAGATGGGTGCCGAAAAGCTTACCGGTTTGGGCGACATGCTGTTCTCCAAGGTCGACTGGGGCAAGCCTCGCCGTATCCAGGGCTGCTTTGTCTCGGACGATGAAATCAATGAGATTGTCGAGTTCGTCAAGTCGCAGAGCGAGCCCGACTACCACGAGGAGATTCTGTCTGCCGTGGCGCCCGCTTCCATGTCCATGGCGGGTGGCGGCGGCATTGTCCGCACCGGAGTAGCCGAGCCGCAAGACGATGATCCGCTCATTTGGGAAGCCGCCCATATTGTGGTGGAATCGCAGCTTGGCTCCACATCTGGCCTGCAACGTCGTCTGAAGGTTGGCTACGCGCGTGCCGGGCGTATTATGGACATGCTGGAAGAAAAGGGTGTCGTCGGCCCGCCCGACGGTTCCAAGCCGCGCGAGGTCCTGTTGGACGAGGAGGGGCTTGCCGCGCTGGAGTCTGTCGACGCCGAGATGGCACGTGAAGATCGTGAGTTTGGAGGATTCTGATGGCTGCACGCTTTGGTGACATGCTGCTCGAGCAGCGTCGCCGAATGGGCCTTTCCATTCAGCAGGTCGCCAACACCATCAAAATCAGGCCGCAGATCATCGAGTTTTTCGAGACCGGTAACTTTGCTTCGATGCCGCCGCGCGGCTATGCGCAGGGCATGATTTCGAGCTATGCTCGCTTTTTGGGCCTCAATCCGCGCGAGGTCGTCAATGCCTACTTTGACGACCTGATGGCATACGAACGCGAGACGTCGCAGCAGGGCGGTCGTTTTCAGGACGCCGCCGGCTACGTCAATTCGCGTTCCTCGGTCGACAACGGGCGCTTCCTGATGGTTCAGGGCGGTCGTTCGACCCGCTATGGACAGCGTCCTCAGCAGGCCGGTTATATTACCGAGACGGGTTCGGGCGAGGAGATTCGCTCACAGCGTGACCGGTTCCGCAGTACGCCGATGCCCGAGGACCGTGCACTTCCCGCTGCCCGCGGTGTAGCGCGTGACCCTCGTGCCGGCTACGGCGACGGCGGCTATTCCGATCGCGGTTACCGTGGTGCCTCCGCCGGACGCTCTCGCGGTGGCTATGCGGATGCCGATACCACGCAGGTGACGCCGCGTCTTCGCTCTCAATCACAGCCGTATGGCCAGCGCTCTTCGGCTCCGCGTTCGGGCCAGCGTGGCTATCAATGCCGCGGTGAGCTTGCGCCCCGCTCGGGTCAACGCAGCCTTCAGGGCCAGGGCGGCTATCGCGGCCGTCCCGATAGCAATCGCGGTCGTATGCCTCAGGGAGGCGGCCGCAGCAGTTCCGGTCGTGGACGCGGCGGGTCACGTACTCCTCAAAACAACGGGCTCGATCCGCGTATCATCTACGCCGGCATCGGTGCCGTTGCGCTGCTGTTGATTGTGCTCATCGTGGTGCTTCTGCGTGGCTGCGCATCTTCGACGCCCGAGACCACGCCCGAGACGCCCGCTGCTACCAAGACGACGACCAAGAAGTCTTCTAAGAAGACCGAAACGGTTGACGAGGACGAAGACACCGATGAGGCGACGGATGAGTCGACCGATTCGGACGCCACCAAGACGACGGCTAAAAAGGAAGAGAACGAGGTAACGAAGGTCAAGGTCTCCGTTGCCAAGGGAAAGACCGCGTGGATTGAGGTCAAGGTCGACGGCAAGTCGGTCTATGGCGCCCAGGCGACTGGCCCCTTTGAGCAGGAGTACACGCCCGAGTCCTCGATCGAGATCACCACGTCCAAGCCTTCCGATGTCACCGTTACCAAGAACGGTGAAAAGGTTCGTTACGATACCAAGACCTCGGGCGTGGCGCGTGTGACGATCACCGTTCCCAAGAAGGAGACGACTGATTCCGAGAATGGTGAAAGTTCTGATGGTACCGACACCACCGATGGTACCGATACCACCGACGGTACCGATGCCCAGTCCACGGATGGCGCCGATACCGCAACTGACGGTCAGACGCCCACCGATTTTACCGACTATTCGTACGATAGCTACTAAGCCGCTCGTACGCGAAAGGAAACATCATGGCTAAAGATTCCAGCTTCGACGTCGTGTCCGAGGTCAACATGCAAGAGGTCGACAACGCCTTCCAGCAGACCACGCGCGAGATTTCCCAGCGCTATGACCTTAAGGATTCTGGCGCCACGATCGAGCTTTCGAAGGGCGACAAGCTCTTTACGATCAACGCCCCGGCCGACTTTGTCTCCAAACAGATTATCGACGTGTTGAGCTCCAAGCTCATCAAGCGCGGCATCGACCTCAAGGCTGTCTCGTGGGATGCTCCGCAGGCGGCGTCGGGCGGCACCGTGCGCGTGCTCGGCCATATCGTCGAGGGTATCGACCAGGCGACCGCCAAGAAGATCAACAAGGACATCAAGGACCAAAAGCTCAAGGTCAAGGTGACCATCGAGGCCGACAAACTGCGTGTTTCCTCTGCTTCGAAGGACGCGTTGCAGACCGTGATCCAGTTCCTGCGCGACCAGGACTACGGCCAGCCGCTGCAGTTCACCAACTACCGCTAATATCAATCGAAAGGACCGCTCTCCAACATGGATACACCGTTGGGCTCCGTGCTCTACATCACCCTCGGGTGCGCTAAGAACGAGGTTGACACCGACCGCATGCGTTCTCTTTTGACCGCCGCGGGCTACGAGGAGGCATTCGACCCGCAGGATGCCGATATCGCCATCGTCAATACATGTTCGTTCCTCGCCTCCGCAACGTCCGAGAGCATCGAGATCACGCTCGAGCTCGCCAACGAGGTTCAGGACGGCGTTCGTTCTTGCCCCATCGTCATGTGCGGCTGCGTGCCGTCGCGCTATGGCGACGACCTGCCTGACGAGCTGCCCGAGGTCGCTGCCTTTGTGAAGGCCGACGAGGAAGACGGCATCGTGGCGGTCATCGATGGCGTGCTGGGTGTCGAGCGTGAGATTGCAGCCTATATCCCGCAGGTCAAACGTACCGTCGAGGGTGCTGTCGCCTACGTCAAGATTTCCGATGGCTGCAACCGCTTCTGCAGCTTCTGCATGATTCCCTACATCCGCGGCCGCTATCATTCGCGCAATGCCGAGAGCATCATCTCCGAGGTGCGCGACCTGGTTGCCGGCGGTGTGCGCGAGATCGTGCTGATCGGCCAGGACACGGGCATCTGGGGTACCGACTTTGCCGACGAGGACGTCGCCGATGGCTCGCCGCGCAATCTGGCGCAGCTGCTGCGTGCCGTCGCCGAGGCCGTACACCCGCACAACGTCTGGGTCCGCGTGCTCTATCTGCAGCCCGAGGGCATGACTGACGAACTCATCGAGACGATTCGCGATACGCCCGAGGTGCTGCCCTATATCGATATCCCCGTGCAGCACTGCGACGCGCGCATTCTTAAGGCCATGCGTCGCTCCGGTTCGCGCCAGGAGCTCGAGGATCTGTTCCGCGACCTTCGCGAGCGCATCCCCGGCATCGTGATTCGTTCCACGGCCATGGTCGGCTTCCCGACCGAGACCGACGACGAGTTCCGCGACCTTATCGACTTTATGGACACCGTCGGCTTTGACTACACGAGTGTCTTTGCCTACTCGCGTGAGGAAGGTAGCCTGGCCGCCAAGATGGAGGGCCAGGTCGATGAGGAGGTTAAGCTCGAGCGCGCCCAGGAGGCCATGGACCTGGCCGAGTCGCTCGGTTTTGCCGCCACCGCCGCCCATGTGGGCGAGCGAGCCCAGGTAATCGTCGACGGTATCGAAGAGACCGAGGATGGCGCCGAGCTGATCGGCCATGCCTGGTTCCAGGCGCCCGATTCCGATGGCGCGGTGCATCTGGACGCCAGCGAGGCGTCCGTGGGCGATATTCTGACCGTCGAGTTTACCGATAGCTTCTGCTACGAGCTTATCGGTCATGTTGTGGAGTAGGAGAGCGTCGTGGCTAACGAGAGTAATAAGGAACTGACGAGTGTCTGGACGCCCGCCAACATCGTGACGTGCGTTCGCATCGTCTTTATCCCGGTGTTCATGATCGTGTCGGCGCTTTCTCACACGAGTGTTGCCGGTACGGATTGGAGCATCTTCGACGGCCCGCTCGCCGCCGCTGCCTTCATTCTGTATGTGATCCTGTCGTGCACCGATAAGGTCGACGGTTATCTGGCGCGTTCGCGCAACGAGATCACCGACTTCGGTAAATTCTTGGACCCCATCGCCGATAAGCTGCTCGTGTTCTCGGCCCTGCTGCTGTTCTTGGATTTTGGCGCAGTGACCGTGTGGTCCGTGTTCATTATCCTGTTCCGTGAGCTTCTGGTGAGCGCCCTTCGCATGGTCGCGAGTGCGGCCGGTGTGGTCGTTGCGGCCGATAAGCTCGGCAAGTACAAGACGGCAACCACGATGGTCTCCATTTGCGGTTACCTGTGCGTTTTTGCTATGGCCGGCTTGCACCTTGGCCCGGTGGCGCTAACGCTCGGCATCTACTCGGTGTCGCGCTTCCTGTACGCCGTTGCCGTTGTCCTGACCGTTATCTCGGGCGCCCAGTACTTCTGGAACTGCCGCAAGATCGTCTTTTCGGTCTAGGTCCTGGTGGGTATGACGGACTCTTTTGAGCAGATTTCCGCACATAACGAGGAGCTGGCGCGTGATATTGTCGAGCGCGCGAGCGCTCGGGGCGTGACGGTTTCGACGGCTGAGTCGCTGACGGCGGGTATGATCGCCTCGACGATTGCCGATATCCCGGGCGCCTCGGCGGTGCTGCGTGGCGGTGCGGTGACCTATTGCGATGAGATTAAGCATCGCGTTCTTGGTGTTGAGCAGGAGACGCTTGACCGCTATACCGCGGTGTCGCTTCAGACCGCGCGCGAGATGGCGGTGGGTTCGCTGGAGCTGTACCAGAGCGATATTGCAGTGAGCGCAACGGGTTATGCCGGCCCCGGCGGTGGCACTGAGGACGATCCGGCGGGCACTTTCTATATTGGCTGGGCGCATCGTTCCGCCGATGGGGGCGTGCCGGTTGTGGACTCTGTGCGCTGCCACTATGAGGGCGACCGTTCGTGTGTTCGTGCCCATGCGGTCACGGAGGCATTGGGTCGCATTGCCCTTGTGCTCAACTCTATGGAATAGACGTGTTTTAAGGGGCCTTCGAGCCCCTTAATTGTGGAGATAGGGACCTTAGGCTCATTTGGCGTTTGTGCTGGTTGTAGATGTATTTTTGCCTGCCTTGTTCATATTTGGTCCTTTGTGGTCAAGCATTTGGTCAGTGTTTGGTCGGCGTTTGGTCGGGTTTTGGAAAGACCGCCTGCATATGATTGGCCTGAACGGTTGACCACGAACAGCCGTTCGTTTATTATCGATGCAGGTTGTTAAGAGGAGGGCTATTCATGGCCAAGAATTCAGGTCCCGTACGTACCGTTCATGCTCGCACGACGGGTAAAGAGCGCGATGAGATGATCGCCACCACCAAGGCCGAGATCGAGAAGAAATTCGGCCAGGGTTCCATCATGAGGTACGGCGACGGTGGTCCCGAGCTCGAGGTCGAGGCCATTCCCACGGGCGCCCTGGCCCTCGATGCCGCTCTGGGTATCGGCGGTGTGCCGCGCGGCCGTATCGTCGAGATTTACGGTCCTGAGTCCTCCGGTAAGACGACGCTTTCGCTCGAGATCTTGGCCGAGGCCCAGGCTATGGGCGGCGTTGTGGCATTTATCGATGCCGAGCACGCGCTCGATCCCACGTATGCCGCGCGCATCGGCGTGGATATCGACGAGGTGCTCATTTCCCAGCCCGATACGGGTGAGCAGGCGCTCGAGATCGTTGACATGCTCGTGCGTTCCGGCGCCATCGATGCCATCGTCGTTGACTCCGTCGCTGCGCTGACCCCGCGTGCCGAGATCGAGGGAGAAATCGGCGACACTACGGTCGGTCTTCAGGCTCGCCTGATGAGCCAGGCGCTCCGCAAGCTCGCCGGCTCGCTGTCCAAGTCCAACACGACGTGCATCTTCATTAACCAGCTGCGTGAGAAGATCGGCGTCATGTTCGGCAACCCCGAGACCACGACGGGCGGCCGCGCCCTTAAGTTTTTCTCTTCGGTGCGTATCGACATTCGCCGCATCGACAGCATTAAGCTTAAGGACGAGGTTATCGGTAACCGCGTGCGCGCCAAGGTCGTTAAGAACAAGGTGGCAGCTCCGTTTCGTTCTGCTGAGTTCGACATCATGTACGGTACGGGCATCTCTAAGGAGGGCTCGATTCTGGACATGGCTGTCGAGTGCGGCATCTGCAAGAAGATGGGCTCCTGGTTTGCCTATGGCGAGGACAAGCTCGGCAACGGTCGCGAGGCCGCCAAGGCGTTCCTGCGCGAACACCCCGATTGCGCTGACGAGATTGAGCATAAGGTCCGCCTTGCCTGCGGGCTTGAGTTTGATGACGATGCTCCTTCCGAGGTCGAGCTGACCGATCAGCCTGCGCCTGAGGAGTTTGACGAGCTTTACGCCATCGATGGTTCCGCCATGCTCGATGATGACGACGAGTAGCGGTTACGCTCATGTCGTATACGGTGACCGAGGCCACGGTCGTCTTTCCCGATAAGAAGGCGGCCTCCTCGTTCTCGAGCGGGTATGCGTCCAAAAAGCCTTGCGCACATATCGATTGTGAGCTTGAGGGCGGTTTTGAGCGGTCCATTTGGATTCCCGTGCGGGTCGCGCGGCTGTATGTCAAAAACCGCCCCGATCTTCCCTGTGATTGGGACAACTTTCGTGAGGCGGTGCAGCTCATCGAGCGTAAATGTGCACTTACCATGGTGACCGAGATGTTATCGCGCCGCGACCATGCGACGGGTGAGGTCCGTGACAAGTTGGCTCGCTACGGCTTTCGCCAGCCCGCGATTGATTTCGCCGTCGAGCGCGCCACCGAGTATCGCTTTTTAGACGAGAACCGCTTTTGCTCGTACTTTATCGAGGAACGCAAGCGGCGCGGTTGGGGACAGCGCAAAATCGAGACCGAGCTCAAGCGACGTCATGTTGTGCTCGATGACATTCCCGGTTATCCCGAGGATTATTTTGCCGTCGAAGACGATTTGGCGCGTGCGTCAGCCCTGCTCGCCAAGCGGCGTGTTCCAGAGACGCGCGGATTCGAAAAACTGGTTCGGTTTTTGATGGGCAAGGGCTTCTCGTATCACATCGCCGCCGATGCCGTTAAGGCACGTCTCGATGCCGAATGCGAGGAATGTGCACTTTAGGCGTATGCGTTTTGTGGCCCCGCCGTTCACCGCGTTTTAGCCGCCGTACTGGGGCCATTTATTTGACAGTTGTTGTGGTTCAACGTACGATAAACACTGTCATTTGCTTTGTGATATGTGCTCATCTGTGATGAGTTTGTTTATATGTTTATCTGTATCCGACCCGCATAAGCTGCGCCCATATTACTCAAATGTCGCGAGCCGTTCATAAGGACGGTTCGCTTTGTTGTGTAACGAATCCATAAAAAGGAGTGAGCATGTCTATCATTGCAGCGCTCGTTGGCATCGTTTTGGGTGCCATCGCCGCCATTGCCTACATGCGCACCGCCAAGCAGGGTAGTCTTCACGAGGCCGACGAAAAGATTCAGTCGGCACACGCACAGGCTGAGTCCCTGATCGGTGATGCAAAGCGTCAGGCCGAGACCCTCAAAAAAGAGGCTCTGCTTGAGGCTAAAGAGGAAATCATCAAGAACAAGCAGGCCGCCGAGGCCGAGGACAAGCAGCGTAAGAACGAGATTCGTACGCTCGAGAACCGCGTGATGCAGCGCGAGGAATCCCTCGATCGCCGCAACGACGCTCTCGACAAGCGCGAGCATCAGCTGTCCAGCCAGGCCGGTCAGGTCGAGAAGCGCTCCCGTGAGCTCGAGGAGCTCTGCGCAAAGCAGACCTCCGAGCTCGAGCGTATTGCCGACCTTACCCGCGAGGACGCCCACAAGGAACTCCTCGATAAGGTTCGCGGCGAGGTCACCCACGAGGCCGCCACGATCATTCGCGAGTCCGAGCAGCAGGTTCGCGCCGAGTGCCACAAGACCGCCCAGGAGATTCTGTCCCTGGCGATTCAGCGCTGCGCTGCCGACCACACTGCCGAGGTCACCGTTACCTCCGTGCACATTCCCTCCGATGACCTCAAGGGCCGTATCATCGGTCGCGAGGGTCGCAACATCCGGACCTTCGAGCAGGTTTCCGGCGTCAACCTCGTTATCGACGACACGCCCGAGACCGTCGTTCTTTCGAGCTTCGACCCGGTCCGTCGTGAGACCGCCCGTGTCGCCCTCGAGAACCTCATCGCCGACGGCCGCATTCACCCTGCCCGCATCGAGGAGATGTATCACAAGGCTGCCGACCTGGTTCAGCAGCGCGTGCGCGAGGCTGGCGAGCAGGCTGCCTTCGATACCGGCATCCACGATCTGCACCCTGAGATCGTCAAGACCCTTGGTGCCCTGCGCTACCGTACCTCGTTTGGTCAGAACGTGCTTCAGCACTCCCTCGAGGTCTCTGATCTGTGCGGCGTGATGGCTTTCGAGCTTGGCCTGGACGTTGTGACCGCCAAGCGCGCCGGCCTGCTACACGACCTGGGCAAGGCAATCGACCACGACGTCGAGGGCCCGCATGCCGTCATCGGCGCCGAGCTTGCCCGCCGTTATGGAGAGAAGCCCGTTATCGTCCACGCTATCGAGGCTCACCATGCCGATGTCGACCCCAACACGGTGCTCGATGTCCTGGTGCAGGCCGCCGATGCTGTCTCCGCCTCTCGCCCCGGTGCCCGTCGCGAGTCTGCCGAGAACTACATCAAGCGCCTTGAGAAGCTCGAGGAGATCGCCAACTCCCATGACGGCGTCGAGCGTACCTATGCCATGCAGGCTGGTCGCGAGGTCCACGTCATGGTTCAGCCGGACAAGATCTCCGATGCCCAGTCCACGGTTCTGGCTCACGATATCGCCCATCAGATCGAGGAAGAGATGGAGTATCCCGGTCAGGTGCGCGTCGTCGTGATTCGCGAGAGCCGCGCTGTCGATATCGCTAAATAACATGAGCGACGCGAACGAGCTCATCTCATTTATCGCGTCGATGTCGGGGGAGGGCAACCTTCGCGTCGAGGAGAACCTTGGCGAGGGGTATGTCCGCCTCCGCGTTTCGGAGGCCGAGCGGCGCCAGGCAAAGCACGACATTCAGCATGTCGAGGATATCGTCATCGAAATGCTCCGTAATGCTCGCGATGCCGGCGCCGACAAGGTCTATCTCGCCACGACCAAGGAAGATGGCGTCCGGACGCTTGTCTTTCTGGATAACGGCTCGGGTGTTCCGCAGGATATGCAAGAGCGAATCTTCGATGCTCGCGTTACCTCAAAGCTCGAGAGCATGAAGATGGACCGTTGGGGCGTTCACGGTCGTGGCATGGCATTGTTTTCGATCAAGCAGAACACCGACGAGGCCCGTGTGGTCACGTCCGGCGTCGATCTTGGTTCAGCCTTTAAGGTGAGCGTTGCAGCCGACCGCCTCAGTGAGCGTGCCGATCAGTCCAGCTGGCCCCAGGCCGTCAAGGATGAGGACGGACGTTATGTCTGTGCTCGCGGTCCGCATAATATTATTCGCGCTGCTTGTGAGTTTGCGCTCGAGGAGTTGCGTGGTTGCGATGTCTATCTTGGTTCTCCGTCTGAGATTGCCGCGACCCTTTATGCTCAGGCGTCAAGTCGGCTCGATACGTCTCGTCTCCTGTTCATTGACGACGAGAGCGAGCTTCCGGTTGTCGATCGTTTAGGCCTTGCCTCCGATGCCGAGGACTTTATCCGTATCTGCTCGGGTTTGGGCCTTGAGATGTCCGAACGCACGGCACATCGCATTTTGGCAGGGCAGATTAAGCCCGTTCGCGGTGTGACCGCGCGTCTGCTGCGCGAACGTAATTCGTCCTCGCATGCGCCGGCTCCTGTCGATCTCGCGAAGGATCGTCGCGGGCTACGTATTGCCAAGGATGACATGGCACAGTTTTCGCGTGCTGTGGAGCGCGACTTTAATGACCTTGCCGCCCGGTACTATCTCAACCTTTGCGGCGACCCTAAGATTCGCGTTTCGCGTGATCGAATCACTGTGACTTTCGATCTTGCCAAAGAGGAATAGTGCCTTTACCGAGTCCTCTCGGTACGATACAGTTATTGCAGTTAAAACGTACTTTTAAACGCAGGAGTTTCTTCATGGATTGCCTGAAGGTATCAAGCAAATCATCGCCCGCGTCCGTTGCCGGCGCCATCGCCGGCATGGTCAAGGATGGTGTACCCGTCAACATCCAGTGTGTCGGCGCCGGTGCTGTCAACCAGGCCATTAAGGCCGTTGCCATCGCGCGCGGTTTTTTGATCCCAACCGGTTTTGATATTTCCTGCGCGCCCGTGTTCTCCGACATTCTCATTAACGGGGAGTCGCGCACGGCCATCCGCCTTTCTATCTACGTTCACCAGATCAATCGAGCTGCTATGGATAACGTCGTCATGGATGATGTTAAGCCTGTGGCATAGCTTCTGCTAGCCTCGTTTCGCTCCCCAACGTTAGGACTTATGCATATGGATCAGCGTTCCGTACGCGATATTCTTGCCGGTAAAACCTACTTTATCCGCACCTTTGGCTGCCAGATGAATCAGCACGACTCTGAGCGCGTGAGCGGTCTGCTCGATTCGTATGGTTGCCTCATGGCGCTCGATCTTGAGCATGCCGATATCGTTGTCTTCATGACATGCTGCGTGCGCGAGGCAGCCGATACTCGCCTGTACGGTCAGTGCAATTCCTGCAAAAGCCTGCCGCCTTCGCCTTCGGGCAAGCGTGTGGTTGCCGTGGGCGGCTGCATCGCGCAGCGTGATGGCGAGGGCCTACTCACCAACGTCGATAACGTCAATGTCATCTTTGGTACTCATTCCATCGCACATGTGGCCGAGCTCATTGCCGAGGCGTTCCTTGATGGCAAGCGTCATATCCGCACCAATGAGCATGAGGATACGGATGCCATGAGCATGCCGTGGCATCGCGAGACCCAGTATCACGCCTGGGTACCCATCATGACGGGCTGCAATAATTTCTGCACCTATTGCATCGTGCCGTACGTGCGCGGTCGCGAAAAGAGCCGCCCCTTCGAAGAGATTGTCGACGAGGTGACCGGTTTGGTGCGCCAGGGCGTGCGTGAGATTACACTGCTGGGCCAAAACGTTAACTCATATGGTCGCGATCTGTTTGGCAAGCCACGTTTTGCCGATCTGCTGCGTGCCGTGGGCGATACGGGTGTGGAGCGCATCTTCTTTACGTCTTCGCATCCCAAGGATCTTCTCCCCGAGACCATCGACGCCATGGCCGAGACGCCTGCCGTTATGCCGCAGCTGCACCTGGCCGTCCAGTCAGGTTCGACACGGATCCTCAAAGAGATGAATCGCCGTTATACACGCGAGGACTATTTGGGCCTGGTCGATCGCATCCGCAATCGCATGCCCGATATCGCGCTCTCGACTGACATTATCGTTGGCTTCCCAGGCGAGACTGAAGAAGACTTTGAGCAGACGCTCTCGCTTGCCGAGACGGTCCGCTATGCCCAGGCCTATACCTTCATCTATTCCAAGCGCGCCGGTACCCCGGCCGCAGAGATTGACGATCCTACGCCGCATGAGGTTATTCTCGAGCGTTTCAACCGCCTGGTTAAGGTTATCGAGACCACGGCACACGAGTATAACCAGGGTGAGCTTCATACTGTGGTGCCGGCGCTCATTGAGGGAACGAGTAAAAAGAACGACGCGGTCCTGCTGGGCAAGAGTCCCAAGAATCAGACCGTGCATGCGCCTATCCCCGAGGGTTACAGCATCGATCAGCTTGTTGGCAAGATCGTTGATGTTGACGTTGACGTTGCCAAGACCTGGTATTTGTCCGGCTCCGTTGTGGGCGAGCCGCGCTAATGGTTTCTCCCAGGGCAGGACTTTCCGCCGTTGCGATCGTCGGTCCGACGGCGGTTGGTAAGAGTGATGTTGCCGACCGTTTGGCAGCTCGTCTTTCGTCCGAAGTGCTGTCGTGCGATGCGATGCAAATCTATCGCGGCATGGACATCGGTACCGCAAAGATGGCGCCCGATGAGTGTACGGCGCCGCTGCGTCTCGTCGACATTGTAGAGCCGGGTGTGGCATATTCTGCTGCGCTTTATCAGGCTGACGCTCGCGCGCATGTTGAGCGCTTGCTTGGCGAGGGCCGCCTACCGGTGTTTTGCGGGGGTACGGGGCTGTATCTCAAGGCCGCCCTCGATGAGATGGACTTTCCCTCGGGTGAACTTGAGGACGATCGCCGTGCGGGCTATCAGGAGCTTGCCGAGCGTATTGGCGAGGAAGAACTGCATGCCCTGCTTGCCGAGCGCGACCCAGAATCTGCTGCTGTTATTCATCCCCATAACGTGCGCCGTGTGATTCGTGCGCTCGAGATGCATGATGATGGTATCTCCTATGCACAGCAAAAAAGTCAGTTTAGTGTTCCGCGCGAGCATTATCATGCTCTATGGTTTGGTCTGACGCGTAATCGCGAGGTGCTCTACGAGCGCATTAACCTGCGTGTCGATCTGATGTTTGAACAGGGTCTTGTCGATGAGGTTCGCGGTCTTATGGACCAGGGGCTGGGAGATGCCCTGACTTCGATGCAGGCAATTGGCTATAAAGAGATCATCGATGCTTTCAATGGCGTGATTTCTATGGATGAGGCTCGCGAACTCATCAAGATGCGTTCGCGTCGCTATGCCAAACGTCAGCTTTCGTGGTTTAAACGCGATGACCGCATCGTGTGGTTCGATATGGACGAGTTTACGATCGATGAGGTCGTTGAGGACACCCTGCATTGTATTGAGGCTGCCTAATGGCCCGCTTCCCCCTTGTTCCCACGGCACCCGAGCCCGAGCGTGCCATATTAGTTGGTGTTGAGTGGCGCGACAATGCGTGGCCGCTCGATCGTTCGCTTGACGAGCTTGAGCGCCTGGCCCATACGGCTGGCGCCCAGTGCGCGGCGCGTTTGTCACAGCGTCTGGTTAAGCCGTATCCAAAATCGTTTATCGGTTCCGGTAAGGTTGAAGAGCTGTGCGGCCTGGTGCATCGCATGGATGCCGATGTCGTTATTTTTGACGACGACCTGACGCCCTCGCAGCAATCCTATTTGGAGAAAGCCGTGGGCGAGCCGGTAAAGATTATCGATCGTACAGCACTGATCTTGGATATCTTTGGCCTGCATGCTCAGACGCGTGAGGGACGCCTACAGGTACAGCTGGCGCAGCTTCAATATCTGTTGCCTCGTCTGCGTGGCATGTGGAGCCATCTTGCCAAGGAGCAGACGCGCGGCGGCATCGGTTCGCGCTTTGGCCAGGGTGAAAGCCAGCTCGAGGTTGACCGTCGCTTGATTCGCAATAAGATTGCCGCGCTTCGTCGTGAGCTCAAGCAGGTTGAACAGCGTCGCGATGTCCAGTCCAAGAGCCGCATTGAGTCACCGGCGTTTCGCGTCGCGTTAGCTGGTTATACCAATGCCGGTAAATCGACGTTGCTCAATCGCCTGACCGGCTCTACGGTACTTTCGCAGGACAAGCTGTTTGCTACGCTCGACCCGACGACGCGTTCGTATCGCCTGCCCGGCGGTCGCGGCATGACGATTACCGATACCGTTGGCTTTATTCAAAAGCTACCGCATGGTCTCGTTGATGCCTTTAAGTCCACGCTGTTTGAGGTTCTTGGTGCCGATCTGATCCTTAAAGTTGTGGATGCCTCTGACGAGGACTACGAGCGCCAGCTCGAGGCAGTCGATCGCGTTCTTGACGAGATCGGTGCCGGCGAGCGTTTGACGCTTACGGTGTTCAATAAAATCGATCTTCTCGATAGCGTTGATCGATTGAGTTTCCGTCGTCGCTATCCCGAGGCCGTGCTGTTCTCGGCCCAGACGGGCGAGGGACTCGACGATCTCGTCGACCGTATTGCTCGTGAGGCGGCTGCTACCGATGTGTTGCTCTCTGCTGATATCCCGTTTCGCGAGGGCGCCCTCATCACGCTGGTGCATGAGCAGGGAACCCTTTTGCACGAGGAATATCTTGAGGACGGCGTTCGTATTGTGGCGAAACTGCCGGCCCGTATCGCGCCGCGGCTCGAGCGTTATCGCACCGAGTAGACGAGCTCCAAAATGCCCAGAATGATGGGTTGATGCAGCAGATAAAAGGGGAGTGCATGACGTCCAAGGCTGGCGAGCGCCGGCAGGGGGTTGGCGTAGGCCCAGCTAGGGACGGTCTTATCGATTCCCTGCGCTATATGTGCGGCGAAGTATCCTGCAAGATACATAAAGATAAACGGGATGATGGGGTAGTAATCACCTGAAACAAACCCAAGGCTCGGAAATCCCAGCCACGCCAGGTAGGGGACAAGGTAGATCGTTTTGGGGATACTCCAGGTGAGGGCGAACAACACAAGGCATAGGGACATGCCCCATCTCGCCGATATCTTCTTAAGGACGGGATCGGTCAACGCCACGATGCCGGTACATGCGGCCATGCAGTAGATGATGCCAAAATTAACCGAATCGTCTACT
This sequence comes from Collinsella sp., assembly GCA_036304725.1. GTDB lineage: Bacteria > Actinomycetota > Coriobacteriia > Coriobacteriales > Coriobacteriaceae > Collinsella. The sequence goes on from JAXIYC010000039.1 coordinate 18,787, forward strand.
GAGACAAGTGTTGTTGCCAACCAGACGACGAGTGCTGCTAAGGCGTATTTGGCGGCACGTTTGATATTGTTGCGCGAAAGGGTGCACATCCAACCCGCGATAAACAAAAATACCCAGCTGATGCTGGCGCGCCAGATGTCTTGAAAGACAGTCTGGGTAAACCAGGGCATATCCCAGTCGTACAGGTAGGCAAGATCGTAGCAAGCGTGAAAACCTGCCATTGAAATCATCGTAAACCCGCGGACGGTATCAAAGATGGTGATGCGTTTTTGCATTACGAGAACCGGCGCATTAAGCCGACGACTTTGCCCAAGATAATGGGATTCGTTGCATAGATAGGCTCCATGGTGTCATTCTCAGGCTGTAGGCGTACGCGTCCCTGCTCCTTGTAGAACGTCTTGACGGTCGCTGAACCATCAATCATGGCCACGACAATTTCGCCGTTCATGGCACTCTTTTGTTCACGGACGATGATGTAATCGCCATTGAAGATGCCGACATTGATCATTGAGCTCCCATGCACCTCAAGGATAAAGGAACCCTGATCAGTGGCGATTTCGGTCGGGATAGTAAAAGTGTCTTCGATATTCTGCTCGGCCAGAATGGGAATCCCAGCCGCGACGCGACCAACGAGCGGTAGCGAGACCGTTCCGCGAGGTGCGGTGGGCTCGTCAGATTTAGAAATTGAGACAGAGGAACCGTCCTCGTTAAAGAGTTCCAGGGCACGCGGTTTGGTGGCATCGCGCTTGAGTAGCCCGCGCGCCTCCAGGGCAGAGAGATGGGCGTGCACGGTGCTGGGAGAGGATAGGCCCACGGCAGAAGCCATCTCGCGCACGCTGGGCGGATAACCCTTCTCCTGCTGATATTCCTTGATGAAGTCGTAAATTTGCTGCTGACGCTTGGTAATTTTGCGAGCCATCAGGGCATCCTCTCTACCCATGTCAAACAAATGTTCGAATTTTGCTTGACAGGAACAACTGTTCGAAGATAATAATAACCGAACATTCGTTCTCGCGCTAGACATTTTTGTCCGCGCGGCTTGATAAAACTGTTCTCAGCAAAACACGCGAGAGGAGAACATGATGAACGCAACGAATATGGTCCAGGGAAACCTCGCCCTTAAGCTCGAGACGCCTGCCGCGCCCGCTTTTACTGTTGTCAAGGGTGGACGTTCCGGTTATCAGCCTTTGCCCGTAAAGTCTGCTCGCACTCAGTATGCTGTTGCCGCGCCGACTCCCGCTGCCCTGAAGGTCTCGACGATTGTTGCCGTCGCCGTTGCGCTCACGCTCTTTTTTGTCCTCGCTACGTCGGTCTTTAGCGCTCGTCACGCCGCGTATGCCGAGTCCGTTTCCAACGTTACCTACGAGACCATTCGCGTTCAGCCTGGCGACTCTCTTTGGTCGCTTGCCGAGGAATATCCAATCGAAGGCCTTTCCACGCAAGAGACTTCCGACATGATCCGTAACGTCAATCATTTGGAGCATGGTTCGCTCGCCGCCGGTGCGCATCTTAAGGTTCCTGCTCGTTCGTAATCATTATCGCGCTGCGCATGGTACCCTTGTTATCGTTTAAGAGGAGGTACCATGCGCTGTCCCAAATGCGGCAAGGCACATACCCGCGTCGTTGATTCCCGTATGCAGGAGTCAAATAACACCATTAAGCGTCGTCGCGAATGTTGCTCGTGTAACTACCGCTTTACAACGTTCGAGCGATGTGAAGACCCAATCGAGGTCATTAAGTCGGACGGAACCAAGCAGCGGTTCGATCGCAATAAGCTGCTCGTCGGCTTGATGCGCGCCACCATCAAGCGCGATATCGACACTAAGAAGCTCAATGAGATTATCGACGACATCGAGGTCGAGCTGCGCTCTCGCACGCTGACGGCCGTCACGTCCCATGAGTTGGGCGACATGGTGCTCAAGCGCTTGGCCAAGATCGATAAGGTGGCGTACATCCGCTTTGCCTCGGTCTACCGCGATTTCAAAGACGTCGATGAGTTTCTGCAAGAGCTCGACAAGCTAAGGTGATTCCATGTCCAACATTACCGTCAATATAAAGCGTCTCGACCCCACCGTCGAGCTTCCCAAATACGCCCATCCCACCGATGCCGGCTTGGATCTGCGCTCCAACGAGGACTGCGTCCTGAAGCCCTTCGAACGTCGTCTGGTCTCTACCGGGCTGGCCATCGCCCTGCCCGATGGCTACGCCGGCTCCGTCCAGCCCCGCAGCGGCTTGGCCATCAAGCAGGGCCTGTCTATAGTCAATACGCCGGGCCTCATCGACGCCCACTACCGAGGAGAACTCAAGGTTATCCTCATCAACCTGGATCCCTCCAACAACATCAAAATCAACAAAGGCGACCGCATAGCCCAACTCGTCATCCAAGAAGTCCCCACGGTCAACCTCGTAGAAGTAGAGGAACTAGACGAAACCGACCGAGGCAACGGAGGCTTCGGCTCCAGCGGCGTCGCCTAGGGCGCTCGTATCCCTCCCGCCCGGGGCTTACCTATATCATTCCATGCTCAAACATTCTCGCGTCGCTTCGCTCGCTGCGAAACTGCGCGTGGAACGATATAGGTAAGCCCCGGGCGGGCGGCTACTCGCTTGAAACATTATTTACTTTTCTAGTAAGCCGATGCGACAAAGGGGCTGTCCCTTTGTCGCATCGGCTTACTGTATTTATATTATCTGGTTCCCCTTTGCAGATTCTACTGGTGGGGAATCTGGTATAGCCGCTAGTACGTTAACGCAGCTTACCTGTGGGAGGCCCCTATATATCGTCCCACGCGCAGTTTCGCAGCGCAGCGAGAATGTTTGAGCATGGGATGATATATAGGGGCCTCCCACAGGTAAGCGGACAGTCTAATGCTAGCGGATATGCGCGGGTTTTCCGCCCCAGTAGAAGCGGCAGAAGGCTCGTTTGCGCTTTCGGGGTTTGCCTACGAGCTCCATGGTTGCAATGGCGATATCCTCGGCTGCGCGTGGACGGCGCAGGACTTCGCCATTGATGAGCAGTGCCTTGAGCGACTCCGGATGATCGTGGAGATGGCGCAACGTCACGATGAGCTCGCGTGCGGTGGTGACGTGCATGCTGGCGCCCATGCCGGTGAGCATCGTGGTGTTGGCCTTTTCCTGGCCGTATGATTTGCCCAGCAGGATCATCGGTAGATGCGCGCATAGGCACTCGGTGACGGTGAGTCCGCCCGATTTGAGGATTGCCAGGTCGCAGCCGTGCATGAGGGCCGCCATGTCGTCTACGTAGTCCAGAACCGTGACGTTGTCGAGCTTCATGGCGTCGAAGAGCGTTTTGAGTCGGGTGGCGTATTCCTTATCCTTGCCCGGTAAAAAGACAAAGTGCATGTCCTCAAAGCTGCGTAAGAAGGGGAGCGTGTGGTCCATCGCGGCGCGGAAACGCACGTATGGTTGGGGCAAACTGGCGCCGGCCATCACCAATACGACGGTTTTGTCTATGGGGAGATTGAACTTGCTGAGCTCATCCTCGCGTTTGTAATCGGTATCGAAACCGGCTCGGATGGGGATGCCAGTTATGCGGATCTTTGACTCGGGAACTTTGCGCGGGCGCAGCGTTTCGGCCATAAACTCGTTGGCCACGCAGAACAGGTCGGTGTCCTTGTGGGGCCAAAAGCCTTCGACTTCATAGTCTGTTGGTACGCAGATGACCGGATAATCGATACCCGTAATTACGCGGGCGCCCACGGCAACATTGGCTGCTGTGATGTGCGTTGCGACCACGGCTATAGGCCTGCGGCGACGAATATATTCGTTGAAGGCGGGGAACATAATTCGCGACCATGCCGTGCCGCCTCCCCAGAGAAGATGTCCCGTAAGCGTATATCGCCAGGTCAGGTCGTAAATGGGGCGCGTGGCACCCGTAAAAGAAGCCGCGGTCTTATTGCCGTCGAATTTAATACGTCCAAAATCAAGGATATCGAGCACTTCAATTTCAATATCCTCAGGGATTCCCTTGGTGCCGCGGATAAGGTCAAATGCTTGTGCAATCGCGTTGGCGGCGGCTTTGTGGCCCGATCCAACCGATGCGTGCACAATGGTTACCAGGGGTTTTTGTGCAGATGAAACGGTCATTTGCCCCGGTTGGGGAGTGGCTTGCATGGGCAGGGGAGCGCTATTGCTCGTCTGCGTTTGATCCATCGATAACTCCCCTTCAGCTTTGTTACGCGTTTTATCATTGTAGTGCATGAGTGTCATGTGCACGTAAATTTGGGTATGAGCGCAAAGAACGCCAATCTTTCGACAGGAGGTCTCTTTATGACTACCCATCAGCCGATCGATGTTGCTATTATCGGTGGCGGCCCTGCGGGCTATGCCGCGGCCATTTATGCGGCGCGCTCCAACCTAACGACGACCGTGATTGAACAGGGCATGTCGGGAGGGCAGATCGCCACAACCAATGAGGTCGAGAACTATCCGGGCATTCCGCTCTTGAGTGGCGCCGAACTCGGCGAGCGTTTTCAGCAGCATGCAGAGGGCCTGGGAGCACAGGTTACATGGAGCATGGTTACGGGTATCGATTACGATGCCGATACAGCGCTGTTTACGGTGCATCACGATTTGGGCGATGTGTTGGCCTCGAGCGTTATCGCTTGCATGGGTGCCACGCCGCGATCTGCTGGTTTTGTTGGCGAGGATACGTATCGCGGTCGCGGCGTTTCGTATTGCGCGACGTGCGACGGCATGTTCTTTCGCGGTAAGCAGGTCTTTGTCATCGGCGGCGGCAATGCTGCCTGTGAGGAAGCTCTCTTCTTGTCAGAAATTGCCAGCAGCGTGACCATCGTTTTGCGCCGCGATCAGTTCCGTGCCCCCGATGGTGTTGTTCAAAAAGTTCTTGCAAAAGACAATATTTCAGTTAGGTACCAAACTAGTATTGTTGAGCTATCGGGCGAAGCCATGCCAACGACGATTTCCTTTAAGGACAATGCATCCGGCGAGACTCATACCGAGTCATTTGAGCCCGGCTCGTTTGGCATCTTTGTCTTTACCGGAACGCAGCCCCATACCGAGCTTGTTGAGCATTTAGTCGATCTGGCGCCTGATGGCGGCATTTTGACTGATGAATCCATGGCGACCCGCACGCCAGGTCTATTTGCCGCTGGCGATATCCGTTCCAAACGTTTACGCCAGGTTGTGACTGCTGTTTCGGACGGAGCCATAGCAGCAACGAGCGCATACGCGTTTCTCCGTGGATAAGTACGATAATATATCTTATGTAAGGTTGTTATCTTTTAACAAAGTGGTTGGACGGTGCATCAATGTGCTGTCCAACCACTTTTACTTAGCGGCTATGTGGTATGCAAAACTAGATGACCTAGAATACAATATAGAAAACGAACGGAGGCCTCTTATGAACCACGCTAAACATGTTATCCCGATGTCCGATACATCGGTCAGCATTAAGCCCGAGGATATTCAGCCGACGGTGCTGCCGGATGCATTTATTCAGTCCGATATGGTGGGAAGACTCAACGCGTTGAGCTTGCCACGCTATGACCAGCTGCCCAACGTAACGCTCTATCGCGATCAGGTTATTGAATATGTTGCGCTGTGGATGGAGCCGCTTTCGATTTGCGTAGAGCAGCCCGTTATCACGCCATCGATGATCAATAACTACGTGAAGGTCGGCCTCGTTCCTGCTCCGGTTAAAAAACAGTATGGCCGTGAGCAGATTGCGCGTCTCATCGCCATTTGTATCTTTAAGCAGGTGCTACCCATCGCTGCCGTTCAGGCGCTTTTTAATATTCAGCGCTTGAGCTACGACGCTCCGACGGCTTTCGATTATGTAGTCGATCAACTTGAGGCATCGATTCGTGCAGCGTTTTCCGTCGAGCAGACTCCCGTGCCCGATACCGCACATCAGGTTACGCGCGAGTCACTGCTCGTACGCAGTGCGGTTTCGTCCTTCGTTTCGAAGGCGTACCTGATGAGTTATCTCAAGTTCAATGGGTTTAATAGCTAACCGAGGTATAAAACGGGCGGGATAAAGAGCCACTGGCCCCTTATCCCGCCCGTGCGTTTGTTTAGTTGGTAATTATCGGCCCGATGCCACGCCCATGCCGTAGCCGATGATGAGGCCGTGCATCTCGGCATAGTAAGAATCTAGCCCGTTGCAGGGCATGATAATAGTCTTGGAGCCTGGCCAGCGCTCCACAATGCGGCTGGCAAGCGCCTGGGCTCCGGCTTCGTTCTCAACGTGATCGATGATGACCTCGCCGCCCGTGAAACCCTCGGCCTCCATGGTGTCGACAATCTTGGTGAGCATCTTCTTTTCGCCACGCGTGTGCCCAACGAGTTCAATTTCGCCCGCTTCGCTCGCCGTGCCCAAAATGCGGATATTGAGCTTGTTGGCAATGACGCCGGCTGCTTTAGGAATGCGTCCAGCCTTTGCAAGGTTCTCGTAATTACACAGGCTAAAGAGAATCTTGCTGTTCTGCTCCAAGCTATCGAAGTAAGCGCAGGCGTCCTCAAAGGAGGCTTCCGGGTTGCTTGCTAGATAGCGATCGAACAGCAAAAAGATTAAATCCATTTTGCCACCTGCGGCTCGCGAGTTAACCAAATGAATCTTACGGTTGGGCTCCTCGGCAAGCACCATGTCACGTGCGGTGGCCGCGGCATTGTAGCTTCCCGATACCCCCTCGGAGATGGGCATGCAGATCGTCTTGTCGGCGAGCTTAAAGAGCTCAGCCCACTCCCCTACGCTTGGGCAGGAGCTCGATGATGCGCTGGATTCCGATTGAATGGCAACATTAAGCTCGTGAACATCGAGCGAGAGGTCATCGACAAATTCACGCTCCCCTACTCGAATTTTGAGAGGTGCGAATGCAAAGGTGGTATGGGGTGCAGTGGGTTGCCAATCGCGAAGATTGCAGCTCGAATCGGAGATAAGTGCCCAGCTCATTGAGGGTCCTTTCTAGTTGTTCCTCATCAATTATAGCCATCTTTTGGACAGATGCTGCGCATATCTAGTATTCAAAACTAGATTGTTGCTTATACGCAAAACGGGCAGTCGAGATAAAAGAATGGACCTCGCTCCCAAAGGATACGAGGCCCATTGTTGTTTGCTGAGTTACAACACTTAGTAGCGCACGAAAATGTAATTGTTGTTCATGCCAGCAGCGACGGAGCTGATGATGACGCCCGTTTTGTAGTCGGAAGCATGGATCATCTGACCATTACCGATATAGATGCCTGTATGGTAGGAGTTAACCACAACATCGCCGGGTTGGGGATCGGACACGCGGGTCCAACCCATGAAGGTGCCGGTGGTGCCCAGGCGGCAGTAGCGGCCCGTGAGGCAATAGCTTACAAAACCGGAACAGTCAAAGCTGTTCGGTCCAATGCCGCCCCAGGAATAAGCGTATCCGAGCTTGCTGTAGGCGCGCGAAACAACGGTACCGCCGTCAACGGACTGGCTCGGTGCGGAAGGCGTCGGAGTCGGAGCGGGCGTCACGGGCTGCGGCGTGGGGGCAGGAGCGGGCGCGGGCGCGGGCGTGTTGCCGCCGCCGTTGTTGGTCGTACCGCCACCATTGTTGGTGTTCTCGGTCGAACCGGCAGTGTCGTTGCTCACCGTGGCCTTATCGGCGGTGCTGGCATTGATGCCAGCCTGAAGCGCGGCGTTGGCCTCGGCCTCGGCAGCAAGCTCGGCCTGCAGCTGTGAATCCAGGGAGTTCACGACACTCTGGGCCTCAGCCTGCTGGGCATTGAGCTCGTCGACCTTCTTCTGCGTCGCGGCGACGTTCTTCTCCTGCTCGGTCTGCTTATCGGTGAGCTGCTGCTTAAGGTCCTTGACCTCCTGAATGGTCTGGGCCTGCTTGTCGGAAACCTTGCCGTAGTAGAACAGACGGTTGAGCATGTCGCCCAGATCGTCGACGCCCGTCAGAACCTGAAGGAGACTCAGACCGCCAGTCTTGTACTCACCGGCAACGTAGCTCGAAAGCTTTGCCTGACCCTCGGCAATCTCTTGCTGCTTTTGCGTGATCTCGCCTGCAGTCTGATCAAGCTCCTGCGTCTGTGCGGAGAGTTCTTCATGAATTTGCTGGGTTTGGGTGCCAATCTGCTCGAGTTTGGTACGAGCAGCGGCAAGGTCGGATGCGGTATCGGCATAGGCCGGAGCCACGAGGCCCAGGCCCAAAACACAAGCGAGGGTTGCCATAGCAGCGCAGCGTGCCATGTTTTTGTGCGTGTTTGCTGTGCGCATGGAGCTTCCTTTCCGGTATCTAAGGGTAGCGGCTAGTCCACCGTTACCAGGCTAAAGAGCTCAACGTCCTCGTTAGAAGGCGTGAGCTTCTTGCGCGGGTTGAGAAACGCAAGCTCAAGGATACAACCGTAGCCCACAAGCTTTGCGCCCATATCTCGCACCAGTTTACCTGTTGCCTCTACGGTTCCGCCCGTCGCGACCAAGTCATCCAGAATCAACACGGTATCTTTAGAGCTGATAGCATCGGCGTGAATCTCGATAGAATCCGTTCCATACTCGAGTGCGTAGCTCTCGCTTACCGTCTTACGCGGCAGTTTGCCCGGCTTACGTGCGGGAACAAAGCCGGCGCCCAGGGCGACGGCCACGGGTACGCCCACCATAAAACAGCGAGCCTCGGGGCCGACGACCTTGGTGATACCCATGCCAGCAAAATGCTCGGCCAGGGCATCCACCATGGCCTTCAGAGCCTCGGGATTGCCAAAGAGCGGCGTGATGTCCTTAAATACGACTCCGGGTTCGGGATAGTCGGGGATATCGACGATATGAGATTCGAAGTCGTACATGGTGTGACCTTTCATGGATTTCCGGGAGAACGGCGGCTATTTACCCGCGTTAGCAGACGAGCTGTGCGAGGGAACGACGACCTTAGACGGCTGCACAAGCGACTCGTCGTGCACGGCAACCGCGGGGACGTTTGCCCCATCGCTTTTAGCCTTGGTGGACTCGGAACGCGCGATCTCCTCATCGAGAGCATCGATGTCAGCGTCCTCGACCACGGCGTTGAGCGACTCAAAGACACGATTCTTAAGGAGTGCGGTGTGCACACCCTCGGTGAGGTCGTGCAACTTTTTAAACGCACGCTCGAGCTTGGCGTCGCGTTCGTCATCGGAAGTGTCCATGCCGAGCATGCTCACGAGCACCTGCTCAAACATCGAGGACTCGCGGTTTGCCGACGATACGTATTGGCGCAGGTTGCGCGGCTCGATATGAAAGCGCGAAAGCTCGGAGCAGTAACGGATGATCGGGAAATCGCGGCCATCGACAAGCTCGCGATTCTGCGGGCTCTTGATGATGCGAATGAGGTCGTTTTCGGCCAGGGAGCGTATAAACGAGATCTCGACGCCGAGCATATCGGGGATGGTCTCGATGGGATGCAGCTTTTGCTTGGTCTCCTTGGGCTCCGTCTTGAGCGGAACGTCGGACAGCAGGCCCACCTCGTAGGCGAGCGTAGACAGGTCCGTGGCGTTTTCCAGGCGCTGCTTGATCACGTTGAGCGGCATGTAGCGAGTCTTTTGCAGGTGCAGAATGACCTCGAGACGATCAACGTCCTCCTTGGAGTACTGGCGATACCCCTTAGGCGTACGATGAGGGGTGATGAGCCCCTCATCTTCGAGAAATCTAATTTTTGAGTTCGATAGATCGGGGTATGCGCCTCGAAGAAGGTTGACGACTTGGCCGATACTCAGATAGTTGCGTTCGGCCATTACCTACTCACCGGTTTCGATGCGCTCCGGCGTGCTCTCGTGGTAGATGAGCGTGAACGTACCGATCTGAACGGAAGAGCCGTCGTGCAGCGGGGCGCCGTTGACGATAGCGCCGTCAACCCACGTACCGTTGAGCGAGCCCAGGTCCTCAATACGAGCCCCCAGACCCTCGCGAATAATGCGCGCGTGGCTACGCGACACGGTCATGTCGTTGAGGAAGATGCCGTTGGCGGGATCGCGGCCGATGGTGGTCACATTGTCCTCGAGCTCAAAGGCGGCACCAGTCTGCGGACCCTTGACGATGGACAGAACGGGGGCGGTGATGCGCACGTTGGCCATGAGGTCGGGAACGGTGACGTCGCTTGAAGGCACGCGGAATACGCAGGTAGCGTCAGCAGTCTTATCATTCTGAGGCATATTGTTAACCATGTTGTCCATGACAACCCCTAACTTATCGCGGACGTGCCGCAAATAATGAACCGTACGTAATCATACCCCAACGAATCAGTCTTCGATTTCAGGGTTCAGAAAGTCGATGTCCTCGTCTTCGGGATGCATGAGAGCCTGTTTAATGGCCGCTCCGCCCTTAATGGAGTAGATGACAGCCGTGAGCATGGAGAAGATCACGCCGCCGTACACAAAGAAGATGCCGAGGGGCACCGAGCTTCCGTTGAGGCCTGGGAAGGCCGTAAGGGCTGAAGGCAAAAGATGCAGGCCGTCAATAACGGGGAACCCGAGTAGCATGAGCGAGAAGCCGGTCATGAGCAGCGCTGTGGCAATCTTTCCGGGGAAGACGACATCGATGGGGCGACGGTGATAATGGCGCACGATAAGCGTGCCGATGCCCAGATAGATGTCGCGGCCAATAATGAGCACGCAGACCCAGATGGGCAGCTCTCCGCGAACCACCAGTCCCAGCACGCCGGTGAACAGCAGCGCACGGTCACAAATGGGATCCATGACCTTGCCGAGCCACGAGACCGTCTTAGTCATGCGGGCGATCTGACCGTCCATCCAGTCGGTGGAGGCGGCAACGGCGTAGATAACAATGGCGATGACGCGGTTGTTATCCGTCACAAACAGGTACAGAAATACCAGGGTGAGGATCAGGCGCGTAAAGGTGATGAAATTGGAGATCGTAAAGATCTTATTCGACGGGTAATCGGAAGTGCCGATAAGCTCCTTTTTGATCTTCTTTTTGATGCCCACAGGACTCCCCCGCTGGTTAACGACAAAACTTTCGATACTATACCCGTTCCGGCGATGTCTATCCAGCGTAAGCATAGAGAGTCCAGACATGTGGAGGGCGCTTTTAGGCGGCGGGGATTTCGCATTCGTGTACATCAGCCTCCAAACATGTCGAAAAATGTCGATTTTGGTGGCTGATGTACACGTTTTGATTCGGTGATTACATCGAGCGGGAACGTTGTTGCTTTAAGCAAAATAATCATGGTGATTAAAACAAAAAAGGTCAGGCACTAGGTGCCTGACCTGCAAACTTCTGGTCGGGACGACTGGATTCGAACCAGCGACCCCTTGACCCCCAGTCAAGTGCGCTACCAAGCTGCGCCACGTCCCGAAGTTTTTGTTTGTTGCTCTGCTCTCGCTCGCAACAGGGAGTATATTAACCCGAAACTTTAGACTTGTGCAAGAACTTTTTTACAAATTTTGAAGCAAGTTCAAAATTGTATCCGCGAGCTGGGGTTTTGTTAGCACGGCAAGTTCTTGCGTGCCCGCTGTGCTCACGATCCAGGCCTTGTTAGTGTCGGTTCCAAAGCCCGAATCGGCGCGCGAGACATCGTTGGCGATAATGGCGTCACAACCCTTGCGGGCGAGCTTACGCTGCGCGTACTCCACGACGTTATCGGTCTCGGCCGCAAATCCGATCACACGGCGCTCGCCCTTCTGGCGTGAAAGCTCGGCCAGAATATCAACGGTCTCGATAAGCTTGATACGATCGAGGCGCTCGTTGGCCTTTTTGAGTTTGTGATCCGCAGGTGCCGCAGGTGTGTAGTCGGCAACGGCGGCAGCGCAGATGGCCGCATCGGCCGTCTGGAAGGCACTCAGTGCGGCCTGAAGCATCTCTGCGGCGGTCTGCACGCGTATGCACTCAACGCCGCGGGGAACGTCGAGCGACGTCGGTCCCAGCACAAGCGTGACGGCAGCGCCTCGGCGTGCGGCCTCCCCTGCCAAGGCGATGCCCATCTTGCCCGACGAGCGGTTGCCGATAAAGCGCACCGGATCGATCGGCTCGTGCGTGGGGCCTGCCGTGATGACGATGCGCTTACCTGCCAGGTCTTGAGGCGCGGAGTTGAGCACCTCACAGACAGCCTCGACGATGTCCTCGGGCTCGTTCATGCGTCCCGTGTCCACGTCGCCGCAGGCAAGGTAGCCGCTGCCGGGTCCCACCACATGGACACCACGCTCGCGCAGCGTGGCCATGTTGGCCTGCGTCGCCGGCGCCTTCCACATGCCGTTGTTCATAGCGGGTGCGATCACGATGGGTCGCGGCGTCGCAAGCAGCGTGGTGGAGATGAGGTCATCGGCGATACCGTTTGCCATCTTGGCGATGATATTGGCCGTCGCGGGCGCCACGACCACCAGATCGGGCTCCTGCGCCAGCGAAATGTGGTGGATGGGGTCGGAGGGATCGTCGAATAGGCCCACGGCAACGGGCTCGTTGGTGAGCGCGCGGAAGGTAAGCGGCCCCACGAACTCCGTGGCATGCTCGCTCATAACGACCTTGACGCACGCGCCGCGCTTTTGCAGCAGGCGCACGATATTGCACGACTTATAGGCGGCGATCCCGCCGGTAATGCCCAGCAGGATCGTTTTTCCCTCAAGTTGCATTGAATTGTTGGATGCCGTCATCGTTTAAGCTTCCTTGCTCGGGAGTACCAGGAGGCGGTGGCAGTACGGGCAGTGCGTAATTGACCTACCGTCGTGGTTGAGGTCGCTCATGGACGATGCCTGCAGCGCGGTGTGGCAGACTGTGGGGATGTTGCCCTGGATGGTCTCGACGGCCAGGCCGCGGAACTGCTTGAGCAGACGCTCGTAGTCGGTGAGCACGTCGGCCGGCAGCGTGGCGGCAAGCGCGGTGCGTTCCTTAGTGGCGGCGTCAATCTGAGCCTGCAGGTCGGCAGCCTTAGCGCGGGCGGCCTTGGTATCGGCCTTCACGCCCTCCTCGAACTTGGCGATAATTGCCTGTGCGCGGGCCTCGCGGTCGAGCGCCTCCTTATGGGCGACAACGACGTCCTTGCGGGTGTGCTCAATCTTGTCCAGACGCTTGGCCAGGGTTGCGAGTTCATTCTCCAGGTCCTGAACCTCACGGTAGTCGGAACCGTCGACGTGGCGCTTCTTGGCAGCCTCAATGGCGTTGTTGGTCTGAATCTCGGTGGTGTTGAGATCGTCGAGCTCAATGTCCAGGTCCTTGCGCTGGGCGTAGAGCTTGGTCATCTCGGACTTGAGCTTCACATAGGTCTTGCGCTTGGAAGCGAGCTCCTTGAGCTCCGGCATATTGGCAAGTTCGCTCTTGTTGCGGGCGAGCTCCAAATCGATCTGTTGCAGCTTGAGTAGCGTAGCGCCGGCGCTCATAAGTTCTCTCCTTTTGTCACAGTCCACCATTGGCAAGGGTTCAGTATTTTAATCGCATGACGGGGGTCGACCCCGGCGTCAACTGCAGAGTTCATCAATATATCAACGAACGGCTCCTCGGAGCGGTCGTGGCCGAGCAAGATCACCGGTAGCCCACGCAAGGCAAGGTCCTGCGCCACGTGATAGCCTGCCTCGCCCGTCACGACAACATCCGCACCGGCGGCGATGGCGAGCTCTCCAAAGTCGCCCAGGGAGCCGCCCAAAATGGCGACGGTGCGGCACGGGCGATCAACTTCGCCCCACACACGCGGGTCGCTGCCGAAGGCTGTGGCAGCACGGGTGGCAAGATCGCGCAGCGTGCACGGGTCGTTGAGCGTTGCAAGCGCGCCCAGGCCGGTCGGCTCGGGGTCGTCCACGTGCTCCAGTGAGCTCACGGGTACGGCACCCAGCAGCTCACTCAGGCAGACGCGGGCTTCGTGCGAGCGGTCCAGGTTGGTGTGGAGCGAGATAATGCTCACGCCGCAACGCGCTGCCTCGTAGAGCGCCGCGCTGCATTGGGGGCGTGCGGAATCCGACGGACAAAACGCCTCGGGCGCCTTGATGTATATGGGATGATGCGTCAGCAGCACGTTGGCGCCGCCTTCTTGGGCGCGGCGAACATTAGCTTCGGTCGCATCGAGCGCGCAGGCAACGCCGGTGATCTCCGCGGCCGGATCGCCAACGGAGAGTCCTACGTGATCCCAGCCCTCGGCGTCCGCCTTGGGGTAGCGCGCCAGCAGCCCACGTTCAAGCTCGGCGACGATCATGCGGCACCCACGATCGAGAGCAGCGTCTGGGCAAACTCGTCCAGGTCGACAGGGTTCACACGGTCATCAAACGAGATACGCAGAGCGCCCAATGCCTGCTCGCGACCAATGCCCATGGCGCTGAGAACATGGCTCGGGTCCATGCTGCCGCTCGAGCATGCCGAGCCTGCCGACACCTCAAAGCCGGCGGCGTCGAGCTTGATGATGAGCTCCTCGGAGTCCATGCCGTCAATGTAGATCGATACCATGCCGGGCAGACGGTCGGCTTGCGCGTAGTCGCCCATGGTGGCGTGAATGCGCGGATGGGCCGTAAGCGTGGCGTAGAGCTTGTCGGATAAGGCCTGCAGCGTTGTACGCTCCTGGGCCACGCGGGGCGCCAACGTGCGGGCGGCAGCGGCAAAAGCCAGCTGTGTACGCAGGTCCTGCGTGCCGGCACGACGACCGGCCTCCTGTCCGCCGCCAAAGATGCGGGGTCGCAGTGGGGTGCGGGTCTTAACGTAGAGCGCGCCAGATGCCACAGGACCGCCGATCTTGTGCGCGGCAACGGTCATAGCATCGACGCCCAGCTCGGTGACATCGAGCGGAATATGCAAGTAGCCTTGGATGGCATCGGTATGAAACAGGGCGCCGGCAGCATGTGCGGCGGCGGCCAGCTCGCGGATGGGCTGCACCACGCCGGTCTCGTTGTTGGCAACCATGATGCTCACGAGCGCCACGTCGTCGCCTAGTAGCTCGACAAGCGTGGCGGGCTCAATGTAGCCCATGCGGCAGGGCTGCACCAGGTCGACGCTAAAGCCTGCGGCACGCAGCAGCGGCAGGTTGTCCAGAATCGAATCGTGCTCGATGGCAGATACGATCACGCGGTTACGCTTACGGTCGCGCTGACGTGCACCCTCGGCAAGACCGAGTAGCGCCAGCTGGTTGGCTTCGGTGCCGCCGTTGGTCAGAACAATCTCAGACGGGCGAACGCGCGCGCCAAAGCTGCGGGCGATCTCGCGACGTGCAACCTCCAGACGCGCGGCAGCCTTGCGGCCGAGCGAGTGCAGCGAGTTGGGGTTGACGCCCGCTAGCTCGCTATCGTCGTACTCACGCTGCGCAAGGCGCGCCTCGGCGCGCATGGGCGTCGAGGCGGCGTAGTCAAGATTCACGGGTATGCGGTTTTGACCTGCGGTCATAAGGGTTTATGCCTCCTGTGCAGCCTCGTTGCCCAGCTTCTGCAGCATCGCAACCTCGGCAGCGGGATCTTCGGACTTAAATACGGCAGAACCGGCCACCAGGACATTTGCGCCGGCCTTGACGACCTCGGCAATGTTCTTGGAAGAAATGCCACCGTCGACCTCGATCATGGGCGAAACGCCGTGACGCTCGCACATGGCCTTGAGCTCGTGGAGCTTAGCGATGGTGCCCGGGATAAAGCTCTGGCCGCCAAAGCCGGGGTTCACGCTCATGAGCAGCACCATATCGACGACGTCGATGATGCTCTCGAGCACGCACACGGGGGTGGCGGGGTTGAGCACAACGCCGGCCTTGACGCCGCGCTGCTGCAGATGCGTGAGCGTGCGGTGCAGGTGCGTGGAAGCCTCGTAGTGCACGGTGATCATGTCGGCGCCGGCGTCGGCGTACCAATCGACCGTCTCGTCGGGGTTCGATACCATCAGGTGCGCGTCGACCGGTACATCGGTGGAGCGCTTGACGGCCTTGAGGATGTCGACGCCAAAGGTGAGGTTGCCGGTAAAGTGGCCGTCCATGACGTCGAAGTGCACGTAGTCGGCGCCGGCGATCTTGTCGAGGTCGCCCTTGAGGTTGGCCATATCGGCCGAAAGGATGGACGGAGCGATTTTAATGGAACCCATGGTAGAAGCCTTTCTGCGCTAGTCGGTGAGTCCGTAGAACTCTTGGGAGGGTACGCGGTCGGTAAGAATCTCGAGCGCCCTATCCAAAGTAACACCGTTGTAGAGCGTTTGCTCCACGGCAAAGGTGAGCGGAATGTCTACGCCCAGTGAACGGGCAAGCTCGCTCACGCTGCGGGCCGCGACGGCGCCCTCGACAACCATATGCGTGCGCGTCTGATACTCGTCGAGCGACACGCCGTGGGCAAACTCGTAGCCAAAGGTGCGGTTGCGCGAATGCTCCGAGGTGCAGGTGGCAATGAGGTCACCCATGCCGGCAAGTCCCATGCAGGTCATAGCTTGACCGCCGCGGGCATGCACCAGACGGCTAATCTCGGCCAGGCCGCGCGTCATGATGAGGGCGAGCGTGTTGTCGCCGGCACCGGTGCCGGCGGAGATGCCGCACACGATGGCGATGACATTTTTCATGGCGCCGCAGACCTCGACACCGGTCATGTCTTGCGACAGATAGATGCGGAAGGCCGTGGACAGGAGCAGGTCCTTAAAGGTCTCCCCTATCTGCGGATCTTTGCTGGCGATGACGGCGGCAGAAAGCCCGCCGCGGCAGATCTCCTCGGCATGGTTGGGGCCCGAGAGCGCCGCCACGCGCGCCTCGTTGCCGATCTCGCTGGCGATGACCTCGCTCATGAGCAGGCCGGACTCGGGCTCAATGCCCTTGGTGAGGCAGAGCACCGGGGTATTGGCTGCGATAAAGGGCGCGGCCTGGTGGCACACGCTGCGAAGGTGCGTCGAAGGAACGGCGAAGATGATGGCCTCGGCGCCGTCGAGCGCCTGTACCAGGTCCGTGGTGGCGACGACGTTGCCGGGCAGCTCGTAGCCCACCAAATACCGGGGGTTACGGTGCTCGCCGTTGATGCCGGAGGCCGTCTGCTCGCTGTGGGCCCACATGGTCACGCGCTCGGCCCGCGCGGCGGCAAGGCCCGCGACGGCGGTTCCCCAGGAGCCGGAGCCAATCAGCGCAACATTCATGACTCTCTCCTACTTATCGTCGGGCTCGGTGACGCGCTTGGTAAACGAGAGCTTGGACTCCTTACCCGTCATGAGCTTTTTGATGTTCGCACGATGGGCCCACACCACGGTGATGCCGATCAGCGCCATGCAAAACTTAAGTCCGAGGCTGCTGTACGGAAAGACCGCGCAGGCAGCGATGGGAAGACCGATGGCCGCGGCAAGCGAGCCCACCGACACAAACTTGGTGATGGCGACGGCCACGATAAACATGCCCAGCAGCGAAAGTCCGATGGGCCAGTACCAGGCGAGGATGACGCCCAGACCAACTGCGATGCCCTTGCCGCCATGGAAGTTGAGGTAGGGCGAGAAGATATGGCCCCACACGGCTGCCAGGCAGATGACGCCGAGCATCCAGTCGCCGGCGGCACCGGGGGCCATAATGCTCACGGGGAAGCCATAGCCCAAGTCGGCAATGAGCGGACGCGCGATAAGGACGCAGATGGCGCCCTTAAGGCAGTCGAGCAGCAGCGTGAGCGCGGCCACCTTGGGGCCGGCCACGCGCAGGGCGTTGGTGGTGCCGATGTTGCCGGAACCCGCCTTGCGGATGTCGGTGTGGTTGAACACGCGGCCCAGGATCAGGCCAAACGGAATTGCTCCGATAAAGAACGAGACCACGGCGCAGATGGCGGTCAGCAGAATCGGATTATGCATCCTTTTGCTCCTTCTTCCTAAAGAAGAGTCGAATGGGTGTGCCGGCAAAGTCGAAGGTCGAGCGCATGCGGTTCTCGATGTAGCGCTGATAGGTGTCGTTGACCAGATCGCTGTGGTTGACGAAGAACGTGAACGTCGGCGGGTTGACGCCCGTCTGGGTCACGTAGTGCATGCGCAGGCGGCGCTTGCCGTCCACCACGGTATGACCGAACTCGCGCAGATCGGTGAGGAACGTGTTGAGGCGCGAGGTGCTGATCTTTTGCGAGCGCGTCTTTTCGGCGGCGTCGACCATCGCCCAAATCTTCTCGACGCTGCGGCCAGTGAGGGCAGAGATGCGCAGGTACTGGGCCCAGGGAGCCATGACGCCCAGACGGCGGTCGATGGTCTCCATGCAGGCCTCGCGCTTGCGATCGTCGTCGAGCAGATCCCACTTGTTGAGCAGCACAACGATGGCGCAGCCGCGCTCGATGGCAAGGCCCATGACCTTCTGGTCCTGCTCGGTAACGCCCACGGAGGCGTCGACGACGAGCAGCGCCACGTCGGCACGGTCGATGGCGCGCAGGCCGCGGACCATCGAGTAGTACTCGATGTTCTCGTACACGGTGCTCTTCTTACGGATACCCGCAGTGTCGACCATGCGGTAGTGCTTGCCGTTGTGCTCGACGACCGTGTCGATGGCGTCGCGCGTGGTGCCGGCAATGTTGGACACGATGGAGCGGTCGGCGCCCAGGATGCGGTTGAACAGCGAGGACTTACCGGCGTTGGGGCGGCCGATGATGGCGACGTTCAGCGCGTCGGGGAACTCATCAGCGACCTCGTCCTCTTCCTCCGGAAGCAGGGCCACGATATCGTCGAGCAGGTCGCCCGTGCCATGACCATGCAGGGCCGAGAGCGGCGTGGGCTCACCGATGCCGAGCGAATAGAACTCCCAGATGCTGTCGTTCTCGCGATCGGGGTTGTCGAGCTTGTTCACCAGCAGAAAGACCGGCTTGTCGCAGCGCTTGAGCATGCGAGCGACAGACTCGTCCTCCTCGGTGACGCCGGTGCGGCCGTCGACCACAAACAGGATGACGGCGGCTTCCTCGGCGGCGGCGAGGGCCTGGTCACGGATGGACGTGGCGAAGACGTCATCGCTCTTGAGCGGTTCGATGCCGCCCGTGTCGACGATGGTGAACTCGCGGCCGTTCCAATCGGCCGTGTGGTACGAGCGGTCGCGCGTGACGCCGCGGGACTCGTGGACGATGGCGTCCGAGGTCTGGGCCAGGCGGTTAACGAGCGTGGACTTGCCCACGTTGGGGCGTCCGACGACGGCGACGATAGGTTTCATCTGCTCTCCTTTAATGGGTAGGGTCAGCGGAATTAGTAGAGTCGGCAGGCATAATGCCAAGGATGTGCTCCAGGGTATCAAGCAGCTCATGCGGCATGGTCGATACCACATGAACCTCGGCGCCGCGACTGGTAAGGCTTGCGAGTAAATCGTCACGATGATACTCGTCAAGCGTCATGCCGTCAGCGTTGAACATGAGCTTAGGCACAAAGAGCATAACCCCCGAGAGGTCCTGCGGCAGCTGCTCCAGAATGTCACACGCGACGATGAGGCCGGTCACGTCCACGTTGCCGCCAAAGTAGCGGTTCTTGATGGCCGTGACAGTGCCGGCGAGTCCCTTGGGCGATTCCACAAAGCGGGCCACCGTGTCGCGTGCGCTGGCGCCCGAGAGGCACAGAAGGTGCTGGCCACGGTCGGCGATGGCCTCGCGGGCGCGAGCCAGTCGCTCGGCATTGGCGGCAAGCACATCGTCCGTCTCGTCTAGGTATGAGCGGATCATGCCGATACCGTCGTAGTACTGCGGATAGCCGTCGTAAAAGTCCGCCTCGGGCGGATCGATGCCGGCGTCCAGGTAGAACTCGTCGCTCATCTGGAAGGTATGGCGGCCAAAACGCTCGTAGGCACGATCCTGGTAGGGACGGACCATGGCAATGGTCTCGCGCGCCAGCTCGGGCTTGTCGCTGTATGACCAGCTAAAGCGGTTTTGGTGTTTGGTAAAGCCGAGCGGCACGATGCCCAGGCTGGTGATCTGCTCGTGATCCTCGCAGTAACGCAGAGTCTTTTCCAGCTCCTCGCCGTCGTTCATGCCGGGACACAATACGATCTGCGCGTGAATCTCGATGCCGGCGGCCATGATGGCCTCGAGCACATCCATGCCGCGCTGGGCGTTGCGGCCCATCATGCGGCGGCGGACGTCGGGGCTCACGGCATGGACCGACACGTTCATGGGGCTCATGTTGCGTTGGATGACGTTTTGAACGTCCTCGTCGGTGAGGTTCGTGAGCGTGACAAAGTTGCCCTGCAAAAAGCTCAGGCGGTAGTCGTCATCGCGAATATAGAGCGTTGAGCGGCCGCCCTTGGGCAGCATGGTCATAAAGCAAAACACGCAGGCGTTGACGCAGGTACGCATGCCGTCGAAGATGGGGCCATCGAACTCAAGGCCCCAGTCCTCTCCCGGGAAGCGATCGAGCTCGACGGGGGTGACGCTGTTGTCGCGCGGGTCGAATACCTCAAGCTCGACGGTGTCGTCGTCTGCCTCCCAGAGCCACACGATCATATCGGTAAGCTGCTCACCATTGACCGTGAGCACGCGCATACCCGGCTCGATACCCACATCCCACGCGGGCGATTCGGGACGCACGTTCTTTACGAGCGCGCCCTCACCCGGCTCGGGGTCGCGGCTGCGCCCGTAATCGGCCACCTCGGCGGCGTATGCGGGTACGGTCTGGTCCATGATTAGCGGCAAAGCTCCTTGATGCGCGCAACGGCGCCTTCGATGTGTTCTTGCGGGGTGGAAGCGCCGGCGGTGATGCCGATGTGGTGAGCGTCGGTAAACCACGTGGCCTGGAGCTCGGAAGCTTCCTCGATGTGATACGTGCGCTCGCAGGCGTCGGCGCAAATCTGCGCCAGGCGGCGGGTGTTGCCCGAGTTCTTGCCGCCCACCACGACCATGCAATCGCAGCGGTTGGCAAGTGTGGCTGCTGCCTGTTGACGCTCACTCGTGGCGGCGCAGATGGTGTTGATCACGCGCAGCTCCTGCACGCGCGGGGTGATAGCCGCCACGACCTCGGCGAGGTTCTGCGCGGTCTGGGTGGTCTGCACAACCAGACCCACTTTGCCCTTGAGCGAAAGGGCATCGGCGTCGGCGGCACAGCTCACGACCTGCGCATCGTCGCCGGCGTGACCTAGAATGCCCTCGACCTCGGGATGCCCCGGCTCGCCTACGACCACCACGCGGTAGCCTTCGCGCACCAGGCGCTCGGCCGCCACATGAACCTTCTTCACGTAGGGGCAGGTGGCGTCGACCACGGTAAGGCCGCGCTCGCGGGCGGCATCGATCACCTGCGGCACCACGCCGTGGGCGCGGATGATCACGGTGCCGGTTGCGGCGTCGTCCAGGGTTTCGGCCAAGCCAACGCCTGCCTTAGCGAGCTCGCGTACCACGATGGGGTTATGGATGAGCGGACCCAAGGTATGGACCTGAGTGCACTCCCCTGCCTGCGGCGCGGCGGCCAGCGCCATATCGAGCGCACGCTGTACGCCGTAGCAAGTGCCGGCGTGGGCGGCGATCTCGATGGTAGGCGCTGTTGCCTGGTCGGACGCGGTCGCGGCAGTGTTCGTTACGTTCTCGCTCATGGCTAGAACCTGCCCGGATGCTCGGCGCACAGCTCGTCTCGCATGGCGTAGACGCGGTTCATGGCCTCGGACTCAAACCATTCCAGGCGCTCCGTGCGCTTAAGCCCGGCCGGTGCGTCGGAAAGCGAGACGGCCTTGCCGGCACGAATCCAGCACTTCTTGGGGCGCATGAGCTTTTTGCCCGAGGGCGTGATGTCGGACCAGCCGCAGATGGCGAGCGGGTTCACAGGTGCCTTGCCCATTTGAGCGATGAGCGCAAAGCCGCCGTGGACCTCGGGCTTGATTTCGCGCGAGCGGATGCGAGTGCCCTCGGGGACGATCAGAACGTCCTCGCCGCGCTGCAGCGCATGCTGGGCGGCGCGCAGGCACTTCATGTCGGCGGTGCCGCGCTCGACGGGAATGCCGCCCACGCGGCTAAAGGCCCAGCGTACGATCTTGCTCTTGGCAAACTCGGACTTAAAGATGGGGCGAATGCGGCGGCCCCCAAAGAACAGCGCCGTCTCCACGGCCAAGAGCTCGGCCATCGAGGTGTGGTTGCAGATGACCACGCTTCCGCGGCCGTCCTGGCGCTCAAACAGCAGATCGGCATCCTCGACCTTCCAGTGCCACATGAGCTTGGAGAAGGCCCAAAGGATGGCCATGACTACGACGACGGTGCCGCGGATGAGCGCTGGGAACTCAGCATAAGGAGCGTTGTAATAATCCTCGGGCGTCTGCTTAAACAGGCGCATGGGCTACCTCCTTTGGTTGATGAGGTCCTCGATGATCGAGACGACCTCATCGATGGTGTGAGCGGTGGAGTCGACGTGCACCGCGTCCTCGGCGGGAACGAGCGGTGCGACCTCGCGACTGCTGTCGAGCTTATCGCGCTGCTTGAGGGCGTCGAGTGTCTCGTCGACCTCGGCCTCGAGCTGCTCGGTGGTGAGCGGCTGGGCATCGTTTTGGTGACGCTGAAGCACGCGGCGGCGGGCGCGCTCGCGCGGGTCGGCGGTCAGGAAGACCTTGACCTGCGCGTTAGGGAACACGACGGTTCCGATGTCGCGACCCTCGGCCACGATATCGCGGTCCTCGGCTGCGCGGCGCTGGTGGATGAGCATGGCGGCTCGCACGCCCGGGTAGGCCGAGACCTTGGACACGTTGGCGTCGACCTGCGGGGTGCGGATGGCGGCCGATGCGTCCTGGCCGTCGATGGTCAGGCGCGTGTCCTCGCCGGTGCCGTTGGTAAAGCGGATCTCGATCTGCTTGGCGAGGGCGTCGATTGCCGCCTCGTCATCTAGATCGATGCCGCGGTCAAGCGCAGCGAAGGTGACGGCGCGATACATGGCGCCCGTATCGAGCTTGTTAAAGCCCAGCTGGCGGGCGATCTCCTTGGCGATGGTGGACTTGCCGGAACCGGCGGGGCCGTCGATGGCGACGATCATGCAATGCTTCCTTTCGATGGGTGACGTGCTGGTATGGTTCGCGGGCGTTGGGGTGCGGCGGGTTGCCTAGCCCGTGTAGCGCTCGCGGTAGGTGTTGCGCTTGGGTGCGGAGCCGTGGCTGCCGTGGTGACGCGTGCGGCTGGCGGGCGTGTCTTGGGGCTTGTCGCCGCGCTTGGCGCTGGCCTGCTTGGGCGGGATACCGCCGCTTTTGAGGATCTGCACCTCGCGGTCGGTGAGTTCGCGCCAGGAGCCCTTGGCCACGTCCTTGAGCTCCAGGCCGGCAAAGTTGCAGCGGTGCAGGCGGATCACCGGGTGGTGGATCTTGCTCAGCATGCGTTTGACCTGATTCTTGCGGCCCTCGCGGATGATGACCTCCACAGCCGTGGTGCCGGGCTTGACGCCTTGCGGAGCCACAGCCTCTGCCTCGCGTGCGGTGATGACGCGGCAGATTGCCGGCTGGCATAGGCCGTCGTCGAGCTCGATGCCACGGCGGAGTGGCGTGAGATCGCGGTCGGACAGTTCGCCGTCAACGAGTGCCTGGTAGGTCTTGTAGACGTGTTTGCTCGGGTGCAGCAGGTCCTGCGACAGGTCGCCGTCGGTGGTAAAGAGCAAGAGACCAGTGGTGTCGCGGTCCAGACGACCCACCGGGAAGAGCCCCGGAAATCGGTCGCGCGGAACCAAGTCCGCCACACAGGGGCGCTCCTGCGGGTCGCTCATGGTGGTAAGGTAGCCGGTCGGCTTGTAGAGCATCAGGTACACGGCGCCCTGGTTGAGCTTGACGGGCATGCCGTCGACCTCGATGTGGTCGCGGTCGACATCGACCTTGGTGCCCAGCTCGGTCGCAATCTGGCCGTTGACGGTTACGCGGCCGGCGGTCATCAGGTCCTCCGAGCCGCGTCGGCTCGCCACGCCCGCGCGCGCCAAAAAGCGCTGCAGGCGCATGGTGTGCGGGTAGACGGGCTGGGCGTCGGTTGCGGGTGCCGCGTTGCCCACGGTGCACGTCTCCCCTACTTCGTTAGTCCTCGTCATGCAAATCCTCCGAGGTCTCGTCGATGTCCAGGGTCTCCAAGTCCTCGGCTGCCTCAACATCTTCAACATCGGTATCGAGCAGTTCGCGCTCTTCGTCTAGGTCCTCGGCCTGCTCCTCGAGCGTGGACTGAATACTGCGGCCGCTCAGGCGCTCGCGGATAAACTGGCGCGACTGCTCGTCGGGGGCAAACTGCTCCAGATCGGGCAGGTCGCGGGTGGAACGCAGGCCGAACTTTTCCAAGAAGGCGTTGGTCGTGCCGTAGATGATGGCCTGACCGCGCTGGGGGTCACGGCCGAGCTCGCGCACCAGACCCTTGTCAACGAGCGACGCGATGACGCCGTCGGAGTTGACGCCGCGGATGCCCTTGACCACCTCGCGCGTCACGGGCTGGTGGTAGGCGATCACGGCCAGGGTTTCGAGCGCCGCCTGCGACAGCTTTTGCGTGTCCCAGCTCAACACATAGGCCTCGACCACGTCGTGGTAGGCGGGGTGCGTGAACAGGCGCCAACCGCCGGCGACCTCGCGCAGCTGAAAGCCGCGGTTGGCCTCCTCGTACTCAACCTTGAGCTCGGCGAGCAGCGACGAGCACTCGCCGGGGGCGATATCCAGTGCGCTGGCCAGCGCGGGCGCACTCACCGGGTCGCTCGACACCAGCAGCAGCGCCTCGAGGGCACCTTTGAGGCTGTTTGCCTCCAGCGTGGAAAGGGTTGACATGGTTGCGGCTCCTATTCGGTGAGCTCGGGGCCCTCGCCGGGCACGTATGCCTCGGCTCCCTCGACTCGGTTGATGCAGATGGTTCCGAAGATCTCGTCCTGGCTCAGCGTGAGCGAGCCGCGCTTGGCGAGCTCAAGCATGGCAAGGAAGGTGACGACGAGTTGCTCGGTGGTGGCATCGCCGTCCAGCAGCTCGCGGAAAGTGCAGGTTTGGTGCGCCATGGTAAAGCGGTCGACCGAGGCCACCGTCAGATCGAGCGGCACGCGATGCGGCGCCACGTGCTCGGCCTCCAGCAAGAAGGTCTGTCGCTTGCCGTCCAGGTCGGCACAGATGACAGCCAGGCCGCGCAGGGTGATGCCAGCCAGGTAGTCGGGCATCAGGCCCAAGAATTCCGGGTCGGGACCGGCCACACGCGGGTGCATTCGGCTTTCGGCCTGCATGCGGGCACCGAGGGCTGCCGCCGCGCCCTTAAACTGCTTGTAGGCGATCAGGCGCTGGATCAGGACCTCGCGCAGAGCGTCGCCGTCGAGCGCACTGAGTTCTTCGAGGTCTTCGTCGAACTCGTCATCGTCGTCATCGACTTTGCGCGGGGCCTCCTGCGGCACCAGAGAGGCGGCCTTGATGTCCAAAAGGGTTGCTGCAACCAGCAAAAAGTCACTCGCCACGTCCAGGTCCAGCGCCTCGATGCGCTCGGCCTCGGCAAGGTATTGCTCGGCCACCTCGCTGATGGAGATGGCGCCGATATCTACTTTTTGGCGGGTTACCAGCTGCAGCAGCAGGTCGAACGGTCCGCTGTAGACCTGCGTCGACACGCGATACGACATCTTCGACCTCCTTTGACGGCGCCTTCGCGGCGCGGTTTGGGTGCATGTTGCGACCGTTTTGCACGGTCGACCTGTAAGTTTACCTTAGATGCCGGCGATTGCGAAGTTGAGCAGCTGCTCAGCAAGCGGATACACGGTAACGTCGAAATAGCGGCCGATCACGTCGATGCCGGTCCACATGGGCAGCAGGTACAGCACTAGGATGAGGATGGGCATAGCGTATTGCTGCAGACGATAATAGTTGTTGAGAGCCTTGCCTTTAAGGAACGGCACAATGATCGACGAGCCGTCGAGCGGTGGGATCGGGATGAGGTTGAAGAACGCGAGTGACAGGTTGACTACGATAAACGTGGCGCCGAAGTTCATGATCTGCGATGCCACGGCAAAGGACATGTTGGTGTAGAGGTTGCCGTATGCGGTGTGCATGAGGGCGGCCGCAAGGCATGCCAGCGCGATGTTCGAAGCGGGGCCGGCTGCGCTCACCAGGACCTCATCGCGCTTGGGGTGCTTGAGGTTGTTGAGGTAGACGGGCACGGGCTTGGCGAAGGCGAATACGGGACCGCCGGCGGCAAGCATAAGCAGCGGCAGGATGATGGTGCCAAACGGGTCGATATGGTTGAGCGGGTTGAGCGATACGCGTCCGCGCGAGCGCGCCGTTTTGTCGCCGAGAGCCCAGGCCGCGGCGGCGTGCGCGCTCTCGTGAATGACGATGCCAACGATGACGGCGACGGCGCTGGCGAGCAGGTTCATGATGTAGCTGCTGGACATGGCGCTCTCCTAGCGGACGCGGCGCGAGGCGCGCGTGAGCAGGTAATCGGCCACAAACAGGATCACAGCGACGATGGCGTAATCCAGGCGGAACACGCCGCCAAAGGGCGACGTGATGACGCCGTAGCCGGCGATGGCGCTCGGCAGCGCGCGAGAAAGCTCAACGACAAAGCCGACAATCTGCAGCTTGGCGGTCAGGCCGCTAAAGCACAGCAGCACGGTCATCGCGCTCATAAAGATGCCGCAGATGCGACAGGCGACGGCGATGACGCTCATCGCCACGGCAGCGGCCTTACGAGAATTCACGCGCGGTCTCCTCTTCGATCTGGGTGGAAAGCTCCAGCCATTCGTCCTCGAGCTTGGGCAGTTCTTGCTTAAGGCCGTTATATTCCCCCAGCGCGGCATTGAACTTGTCCTGATCGGCATAAAGCTCTTCGCTCGCCATCAATTCCATAAGCTCGTCATAGCGGGCGCGCTTTTTGTCGAGCTCGGCCTCGATCTTCTTGAGCTGGTTGCGCACGCCCTTGAGCTTTTTGTTGAGCGCAGCGCGGGCCTGGGCCTCGGCGCGCTTTTGCTCCTTGGTCTTTTTACCCTCGGCAGGCTTGGAAGCGGTGGCGGAGGTGTCGGGCTGGGCCGCGGTGACCTTAGCGGACTTGGTAACGGCCGGTGCGCTCTCCCCTGTCGCCTCGGCGGCGGCGCGGGCTGCGAGGTCCTCGCGCTTGTAGAGGTAGTAGTCGTAGTCGCCGTCGTAGACCGTGACCTTGCCATCGCGGATGTCAATGATGCGGTTGGCCACAGCGCGTACCAGGTGCTCGTCGTGGCTGATCAGCACGATGGTGCCGGGGAAGTTTTGCAGGGCGTTCTCGAGCATGTCTACCGAGTCGATGTCCAGGTGGTTGGTGGGCTCGTCCAGGCACAGGAGCGCCTCGGGGGCCACGAGCATCTTGGCCAGGGCCAGGCGCGCCTTTTCGCCACCGGAGAGGACGCGAACCTGCTTCTCGATGGAATCGTTGTCGCTAAACAGGAAGGCGCCCAGCAGGCTGCGCTGCTGCTGCACGGTCCACTTGGGCGTGACGGTGTCGATCTCTTGCAGGACGGTATTGGACTCGGTCATGCCCTCGAGCGCGTGCTGGGCGTAATAGGCCACACCCACGTTGGTGCCCAGGTCGCGCGTGCCGGTAGTGGGCGGCTCCAGGCCGGCGAGAATCTTCATGAGCGTGGACTTGCCGGCGCCGTTGGGGCCGACGAGTGCCACGTGCTCGCCGCGGTAGAGCTTGAGGTCGATGTCGCTGTAGATGTGCTTGTTGCCGTAGGACTTGGACACGCCCTCCAGGCCGACGACCATGTCGCCGGAGCGCGGCGGGTCAGGGAACTTAAAGTCGATGTGCTTGTGGCCCTCGGGCAGGATGACAAGTTCCTTTTTAATCTGCTCGATCTTACGGATGCGCTCCTGCGCCTGGGCGGCCTTGGTGGGCTTATAGCGGAATTTGTCAACGAAGACCTGCATGTGGGCGATGTCGCGCTCCTGGGCGGCTCGCTTGGCGCGCATCTGTTCCAGGTTGTCCTCGCGCTGCTTGAGGTAGCTGCTGTAGTTGCCGGTGTAGGTGGTCACGCGACGGTTTTCGAGAGCGGCGACGTGGTCGACGCAGGCGTCCATGAAGGCACGGTCGTGACTGACGATGAGGACGGCGCCGTCGTAGTTGGCGATAAAGCCGCGCAGCCACTGGACGCTTTCGAGGTCCAGGTGGTTAGTAGGCTCGTCCAGAAGCAGCAGGTCGGGGTGGCGCAGGAAGAGCTTGGCAAGCGCGATGCGCATCTGCCAGCCGCCCGAGAACTCGGAGCACGGGCGCTCAAAGTCGGTGACCTTAAAGCCCAGGCCGGACAGGATTTTGCGGGCGTTGCTCTCGAGCTCGTAGCCGCCCAGGTGCTCAAAGCGGTCCTGGACCTGGCCGTACTCGTTAAGGAGCGCGTTGACGTCCTTGCCCTGTTCCGAGAGCTCGGTGATCTGGGCCTGAAGTTCGTTGGCGCGCTCGCCCATGCGGCGAATTTCCTTGGCGGCGGCCATGACCTCGGCGAGGATGGTGGTGTCCTTTTGCTCCAGGTTGGTTTCTTGCTCTAGATAGCCCACCTGGCAGTCCTTGGCGTACTGGACCTGGCCGGCGTCGGGGCTATCGATGCCCATGATGATCTTGAGCATGGTGGTTTTGCCGGCGCCGTTGGGGCCCACGAGCGCGAAGCACTCGCCGGGGTTGATCTGGAAGGACGCGCCGCTAAAGAGGACGCGCGCGCCGAAGCTTTTTTCGATCTTGTCGACCAGGAGGATCATGGTGCCGCCTTTGACCTTGTGTGCCTATATGAAAAAAGGCCCCAACTTGCGTTGGAGCCTCATTCAATGCTCGGGTGGAGACGAGGGGGATCGAACCCCTGACCTCTTGACTGCCAGTCAAGCGCTCTCCCAGCTGAGCTACGCCCCCGTGCGAAGAAGTACTATACGGGAACTCCCCCGCCGATGCAAGGACATTTTTGGAAAAACTTTCCGGGGGCGGGCGCCGGAGTCGCGCGGGGCCGGGCCAGCCTGCGGAGCGCCTGGCCCCCGCACGGCCCCTACGCCGGCCGACTTGGCGCGCGGAACGCGACCCTCTCCGCGCAACCGGATTTCCTATGCGTCGCCAGTCCCATTATCGGGTCCGATTGCGAACCGTCCCTCATCTGCGCCTCAGAACTATGCCGGTTTACTACGATGTATCTGTAATGTTCGACCACGCACGCCTTTTCGTGTAACCGTCGGACTCTCTACCTGCGGTTTTGCAAACTGAGAACACGCGGTGGTCGAAGGTCGCCGATCCGTCGTAGTAAACGGGCATGGTTTTGAAATGGCATCAGGTTGATTTCACGCTGAAATGTCTTGAAGCCCTGAATTTAAGGCCTTAACTTTTTATAAAACACTCCTTATCTGCGACGGGCCTAGATTAGCTGTTGTTTAGCATCGAACTTGATCTTGCGTTGTGCGACTTGCTCGTGCATGGTAGTATTTCACGACGTGAAGCGAAGAAATTAGGCCTGAGTTGCCTTTGCTAGAATTGCATTCACCGTTCATAAGGGCTCTTGGCGCAACGGTTAGCGCAGGGGACTCATAATCCCTGGGTTCTGGGTTCGAATCCCGGAGGGCCCACCAGAGTATTTCGAGGCCGGGCATTACGCCCGGCCTCTTTGTTATTGGCGCTGCAGACCAGGTTTGCTATCCAGATACGTAAAGTTATTAACATTCATATTCGTAATTAACAATGGGTATGTCGCCAAGATGCTGCTCAGTCAACACATGGCGTAAATCGATAGATATGAAAAAAGGCCCCAACTTGCGTTGGAGCCTCATTCAATGCTCGGGTGGAGACGAGGGGGATCGAACCCCTGACCTCTTGACTGCCAGTCAAGCGCTCTCCCAGCTGAGCTACGCCCCCGTGCGAGAAAGTACTATATGGGAACTCCCCCGCCGATGCAAGGACAATTTTGGAAAAGATTTTACGGTGCGTGGAACGGCGCGGGGCCGAAGGGACACACGATGCCCGAAATAGCCCGCGGGGCGCGCCCCGCGGGCAGCGGCAAGCCCGCCGCCCTCCTTCCCGGGGCGCGCATGTCGCCCCAGGTGCCGCCGGCCAGAACAAAGCAATCCGCGGTGCTTCCGCGGGAGGGTTTCGTCTGAGCCCCTCTCCGCGCCTTCGGGTCAAT
Organism: Collinsella sp.; assembly: GCA_036304725.1. GTDB lineage: Bacteria > Actinomycetota > Coriobacteriia > Coriobacteriales > Coriobacteriaceae > Collinsella. The sequence continues at coordinate 48,638 of JAXIYC010000039.1, forward strand.
TTACTGAACCGTGCGCAGCTCGCGCCAGCTGGTCGCTTCATAAACAGACCGGTTTACTGCGACGATTCCCGGATTTCCGACCACACGCCTACATTCGCAAAACGGGCAGGCATTCTACCTGCGGTTTTACGAGCGACGAATTCGGTGTGCTCAGCTACCCCCAATCCAACGTAGTAAACCGGCGTGGTTTTAAAATGGCACTTAATTACTGGCAGCATATAAAGTAGTAATAATGCTCACTTGAACAATATTACTTACCAATACCAAGCCAATTGCACAGAACGTTGGCTCGCAATCTGGTCTCAGCGCATCTCATCGCCTCGGTTTTTGGTTTGTAGCGCAACTCCAATCGCTCACACACACTGTGAATGATGGCATCAAGCTGATCGTGATCATTGAGCATGTCATGGGTTACAAGAAATACGTCGTATCCCATGCTTTGTAATGCTGTCATTCGTGCGGCATCGTGGTCCAGCACGGCGCCTGAACCATGGATAACCTCTCCCTGAAGTTCGATAAGCACAGCTTTCATTATTATTGGGTTTACGATGACGATATCGCCGTAACAGATTTTCTGACCTGCGATTTTTCGAGCTGAATTCGACAGCGGTGTTAAGTCGTTGACGTATATGTTTTTAAACTCCGCTCCGCCAGTACGCCTCGGAAGACTTAGCAACATGATTCCAGCAACTTCTAGCGGGGATGCCGCAATACCCATTACCTGCCGTGCGGCTTCGTAGAATTGTTTTCCCCACATCTCGCCCTTAACCTTCGCTGCAAATCTGTGCAGTTCTTCTATTTCAATAAGAGGCTTTCTCATCCAGAGCGATGTGCCTTTTCCGTTTGCTTTATTTCCGGATCCGTCATTCTGCTGCCCACTTTGATCATTCTCGCTGTCCTTCTGGCTCGCACGAGCATAGACTCGCTTCCATGGGGCCTCGTCTTGGGTTTCATCTAGTTCAAAAAGACTTTCTGTGGTGTACTGCTCTTCTTCTGATTTTGCTTGCTCAAGTGCCATGTCGACCGCGGGCGATGGTTTAAAAACCGAAAACCATCCGCAGAGCTCGTACATGGCCAGAACCAGGTCGCATGAAGAAACGCTTCGAGTCATGGTGAATAGCGTATGAAGAGGGTCTGTGACGCTAAAGCCCATGCCCGTGTCGATCGAGACCTTCTCTGTATAGGCGCTGTTCCATCGGATGGTACGTCTTGTCTCGGAATGTAGGTTGCTTCGAGTTGATGCTGCTGTGATGACTGGGGTCTTGAGGACGTCGGTTACGAATGGGGCTTGGGATAGAGCTCGCCAGCCTTCTTCGGAGTTGGGCAGGCGCGGGTAGAGATCGCGCACCTGTGGCGGGCAGCGCCAGTAACGGAATGCGGTGTTTGCGCAGACGATTTCGTCCATTTGCGCCTCCCCTGGTATCGGCCGTAGACCATGCGGTTGTGGTCGTGGACGATTATCTACCGGGGCATCATGCGGGTAAGTACCGGAAGCTGACCAAACGCTGACCAAAAGCTTGACGAGTTCTGCCGAAAACCGTCGTGTGATAGAAATCCGCTGGAAGACGCTCTGGGCATGCGGTCCCTGTCTCCACATTTGCGCTCGAATCACATGGGGAGTTCATTGAAATTACGGATGTGTTTTATACAAAACATGCAATGGCGTCAAAAAAGGGCGCGATAAAAAAAGACGCCTTATACGACTTCGAGTCGATTTTGGTGTCGGCCTTGGTGTCAAAAGGAAAAAGGTCAGAGGCTTAACACCTCTGACCTGCGCTTTTGATGGTGGGCGATACAAGATTCGAACTTGTGACCCCATCCGTGTGAAGGATATGCTCTACCCCTGAGCCAATCGCCCGTCGCCTTTCGGCAAAAGAGATACTATCATAGCCGAGCGTGGTTTACCAAGAACTTTTTGCCCCCGATTTTAAATTCGTGAGTGCCAGTCAAGCCAAAGCAACCAAAGCAATCGGCAAAACCGCAGCTAAACTACCATTTACCGCTTTATCCACGAGGCCTCAGGACGGCAGATAAGTCGAGCGTTGTTGTAAGCCATGTCGAGCGTGAGGCAGGTGCGTGCGGCGTAGAAGCCGTCCTCGCGTTGGATGGTCAGTGCCAGTTCGGGCTTGTCGCCGGTTAGGCACAGCGGCAGCAGCAGCTGGATCCGGCCGCCGTAGAACTGCGGCACGGCGAGCGTGTAGTTGGCGGCGGCGCGGCGGGCGGCCTCGACGACGGCTCCCTCAAAGGCGCGGCGCAGCAGTAGCGAGTTGCCCTCCCCCATCAGGCTGGCGGGAATACGCGTGAGGTTCTCCTCATCGCCCAGAATGTGGTCGATGTTGGAGCGGATGGGCAAGCGGTAGTCAAAGACCAGCTCGGAGGGGTCCTCGGCAAAGCGCACGCGGCACGGCAGGTACTCAAACGAGACCAGCATGGGGTCGCTCTCCTTAAAGAAGCCCTTCAAAAACCAGCGCTGGCGCGCGTCGGGCTTGGTGTTGGGCTCAAACAGGCCATAGATGGTCTCGTAACGGCGCGTGTACAGGCCGGTGTTGAACAGGCAGCGGTCGTCATCGAACACCAACGGCAGGTTGGACGGCGCGGTCTGGTCCACGTCGCGCTCGGTCAGGAACACCGCGCGGCTAAACGAGAACGACAGATAGTTTTTGAGGATGCGGTTACTGGGACCCCAGTCCTCGGGGTCGGCTAGATCGACCAGGCGGTCGTAGCAGGGCTCGGGGCAAAACGCGAAGTCGTACACATTGCTGCACAGGGTGCTAGGGAGTTCCATGTGGCGTCCATTCCATTCAATAACCGGCATGCGGATGCTTAGATTCTATACGTGCGACGCACCGTCGAGACGCACAACGCAATTGCGCCTTAGTTCTTTGACGAGCTCGTCGCGGGAGCGGCTTTCGGATACGAGGTCCTGGATCCAGGCGTAGTGCGGGAAAAACCGAGATCTGTCGACCAGACCCCGATTTTACGCTTTCGAGACATGCTTTTTTAAATAGCAGATGTCTTGGGGCTGCTATGGCGGCCATGTAATTTGAAAAATGGAAGTCCGATCAACAAATAGGGGTGCCACGGCAAACGCCGGGGCACCCCGTCTCAGAACCTATATTGCTTTCCCCTAATCCTCTAAGTACTTAGAGGAATGCAAGGACAACAGCAAAGACAATGCACGTGACACCTATCCCGAGCGGAAGTCGTGCCTTCTTCTTTTTGTCCTTAATAAGAAAAGCCTCGATTGCAGACGCAAGGACCAGAAATCCGCCGATAATTAGCAGGTCAAGCGCAACGAAACGGACGGTCGAAATATCGGAAGAGATCCCTCCGGCATTAACGTTCACGAGCGTAAAGATCGCGGCGAAGACGGCAAAGAGTGCCAGCACATTACCGTAAATACGAGATTCGATATTGGCAACTTCTTCCTTTTTGTCTTCAACCTTTTTGAGCTCTCCGGCATAGACGTCGGAATAGTCGGCGAGCCCATTAAAGTTAAGCTCATCGGAAAAGGCTCCATGGTAAGGATGGGCAACCGTGCCTTCGACGTGCTGGAATGCGACCTGCGCGATGCCCTTAGACTTATCGAGGGTAATGGTGCTGCCGCTTACGTTTGTAACACGATAGAACAGCCTAGTTCCATGGCCAGGGAAATAGAGCGGTGCATCCAAAGAAAGCCCTTGGCGAATGCGCGAATTGCGCAGAAGTACGCTAGCGGTCAGATTGTTGGGTAGCGCGACACATTCAACGCAAGAGACAAAAGTCGAGTCTCCGGGGCCAAGCTCGACCTCGAACTGCTTGCTTTCATTAATGTAGAATCCGTCGGTGCGCAAGTCATACGTAACCTGGCCGATGTTCGAAGCATCGGCATTGAGCAGCACCTTGTTGTCGATAAGCTCTTGAATCTTAGTATCGCTCAAGTACATATGAACCACTTCCTTAGGACAACGAGTATAGCACTGAGGTATTGCACTGGCGGCTGTCCCCAAAGGGGACACAGGTGAAGTAAGTTCAACTTCTCTACTCGGCACGCACCCTTAAATAAACTCTCCCGTCTCCAGGTCAACGAAGTCCGCGAGCTTTATCTTTCCGGAGAAGCCGCTCCCCTTGTACTTTCCTGCGTAGGTCTCAGTGTCGAACTTGAACGAAATGTTATACAGCTTTCCAGTCTTTGTCTTCCTGATTAGCCCGTTTTCCAGCATGTAGCTCAGTACCCTCTTATGGCTTTCTCTATCGTTTCCGTTTAGGTAAAAGCAGCAGACACCTTGTTTCGAGCCCGCCGCGATGAGCGTTTCGGGATTCGAGTATTTGGCCTCTACGACGACGCCATCAAGAACTGCGGTTCCGACAATGTCGTCCATGAGGGCGGTTTTGAATGGAGAGAAGAAGAACATCCATTTGCCGCATTGGACAGGATTTATGTCGTGGATTCGCTCCTTATTGATAAACCAAATCCATGAGAACGATTTGACCCTGGCAATCGAGCCGGATTCGTTAAAAAGCGTTTCTTCGACGGACGGCGTTAATTCCTCGTTGTTGCCTGTGTTATTTGAGCTTGCCATTGCATTAATCCTAACAGTCGCCCTTAATAAAGCTCCTCGCCAGCAGCCTCGAGCGCTTGTATCGCTGCGCGTTTTAGCTCATTGAGACTTTCGTAGCCGCTTTCCGACAGCTGGATTATTCGCACGTTGAATGAGTCACCGTACTTGTAATCGGCATACACATCGCAATTGCCCCTACCGAGAAACTGTATGGCCGCTCGATCAATTGCCTTTGCGCTTTGGCCTACGTAGTACAGATCTTTGGTTGCATTATGGACAATGAAGATGCCAGTAATTTCGCCTTGCTGTGTCAGGGCCTTTCGCTGAGACATAAACTCTTCGGCGCTCGCGGCGATTTGAGGATCATCTTCTAGGAGCGATTGGCGTAGCCCTAGTAGATTCTCTTGTTGCCTTGATGCAGTAATAACAAGAAAGAGCCCGTCCACAAAAAAGAATAAGCCAAGGAGTAAGAAAGTAAAAGAAAGCGAGCCATATATGTTGGCACTCGATGGCAGAGCGGAAAAGAAACTGACAATTGCCAATACAAGCCCAGTAACGCTGATGACTTTTCCGATCGGGATGAGCCTCCTTGGAGGGGCCGATGCGACGGTTTTGATTTGATAGTAGTTCCTCATGTTATGACTCCAGTGATATAGGCAATTGGGTCCAAATGAAGCTTTATAAACGGTAGCATTTGGATTGCAATTATCTTATCGCTCTGGCAGATGGGGTGTAAGGCTCAACATCGGTAATGGATCGAGAGGCAGTCGAGCTGAACAAAATAGAGCCGTCGCAGCGATGGCTGATACGGCACCAATCTCTAAGAAATTGATTTAGTAGTAGGCTAAAGACTTCTGCAATAGCTGCATTCATCCCTCTCTGGTCTCACTTAAACGGGGCCTTAGCAGCGAAATGTGGCAGCCAGGAGCGTTGTTCCCAGAAGGAAAAGCGTTACGGAAGCGGCAATCCAGTCGCTGTCGGCGGTCTTGGGGAGTGTCGTTGCGGTCGTGCTGGTGGCTTTAGGCTTAGAGGACGCAGGCACTGTGGTCTTGGTCACCGTCGTCTTGATCGTTATGTTTGTTTTGGGCGACGTGGCCGCAGGTTTCACCGTTGGATCCGTCGTCGGCCCCGCACCGGGCTGCCCTGCAGCAGGGCCGGCACTACCATCTGGTTTACCCTCCCCGCATCCAGGCACGTCGTCTCCATCGGTCTCCCCCGCCGGAGGTGTGGCGACATCGGGCTCAACCACCACATGCGGTGCCAACGCATCGCCGGCATCCACCACGCCGCTAGCACCAAAGACCCCGCCAGCAGGCGTCACAATCCGCGCGGACACAAGCGACCCGCCCAAGCACGCAACACCGCCATCGGCACCGGCCGCATCAAGCCACGAGGCGTCGACGGAAAGCCGACAGCCGGCCGCGCCATCACCAAGACCTAAGTCCTGCAGATACACGCCGTAGGCGTGCACGCCCGCTCCGGACCCGGTGCTCGCGGCAACGACGCGTCCGCCGCCGCGTACGGCCATGTCGCCTGCGATCACGCCGGCGACCGTCTCGTCAGTAATATCGGCCCCGTCCGCCCGGGCATCGACGGTGCATCCGTCCACCACGAGCGCCTGCGAAACGTGGATCCCGCACTGCGAGCCCGTCGCCGTCAGGGTCCCGGTGCCGCGAAGCGTCAGGTTGCCCCACACCTCCATGCCGCACAGCGTGATGTCCGCATCGGGCGCATGCGACTCCGTCACGGAGTTCTGCCCGGCAAGCGTCAGCACCAGGTCGCCCTCGGCGCCGATGGCCTCGCCCGCGTAGCCATTAAGCTCCAGGTGGTCGGCATCGGTCCAGACCCAGCCGGGGCCCGACACGCCCGGCTCGTAGTACGTCGCGCCCGCGATGATGAGGCTCTCCGCGCCAGCGGCATAAGAAGGCCCGCCCAGCAAAACGCATAGGCAGGCCATGGCAACAATCGGAATGTAATGACGGCTGGTGTGGGACTTGGCAGCAAACATACCTGCTCCGATCTTCGCAGGAGCCAATAGAACGTGCACCAGAAAATGCCCTGGTAGCAGCAATTAATAGTTTAGCGAGATCAGACCTTAAATAAAGAAAATGCCTCTGAGCAGTGTCGATAATTAGGTGTAAATCGTTTTGCCAGTCGGTGAAAGGAAGTAGTCCCGCCAGATCAATTGATGCTACGCCTACCATGATCCGATAGAAAGCGGCTCGATTTATACGCGGACGATAACCTCACAGTCACATTATAGTTTCGGTTCGGCGTCGGTTTCAGTTTTGGGCATTCCGTCGCATCCCTTTAGACAAATAAATGCTCTAGTAAATACAAAAGTGTTATACAGGAGCGATTTTGTTTCACACACTATTCGAAACGATAGGGCTAGATACATAAAACAGATGGCTACTTCAACATAATAATCACAGCAAATCATAGCCGTCATTTTATAAATCGTAACCTGGTCGAGTAGAGAGATTAAAAGACTCAACGTAAAAGCGACTGCAAATAAAACAAGTGCATTCTCGTAGTAGCGAAGGTAATTCAATAGTTGGTTGCCTCCTTGTGAAGCTAACCCACGAACATGCTTACCATCAAGCAGGCTGAAAAAGATCGCAAAAATTGAGAGCGCTACTCCGAATAAACCCAAGAACACATCCTTTAATGTCGTGGATAAGTTCACAATTAACTCAACGGTATTCGGAGCATTAAGCATATTTAACGAAAGAACCAGGGAGATAGCTGAAACTCCAATGGAGATTGGTAGGTTTCCTTTTACGGGCTTTAACTCGCGAAGTGCGTCACTGATTAGTTCGCCAGAGCTTCTAACTACGGCAATTTGGGAAAGACCGTCAGGCATTAAGAAACCCTTCTAAATTTTACTAACAAGCAATTCGAGGATATTGAGTGCTTTTCCATATAGGGCTTTATTTTCCTCACTTGCTTCAGGTAAATAATTGCGACTCTTGCAGTAATTTGCAATTCTTTCGTCATCGTCAGCACTTAAATTTCCAGCACTTGGAATCTGAAGTTCAGAACCAAGTTGATTGGGGGGTGCGGACAGAAAGTTGGACCGTGAAGCGGTCCGGACTGGAGGTTCGCATGTACAGCAGGGAGAAGGTCGAGCTCTTCCTCCTGGCGACGGAGGACGGCATGGGGCCGACCGCCGCCGCGAAGTTCGCGGGGGT
>JAXIYC010000040.1:0-11202 GCA_036304725.1 Collinsella sp.
ACCCCCGCGAACTTCGCGGCGGCGGTCGGCCCCATGCCGTCCTCCGTCGCCAGGAGGAAGAGCTCGACCTTCTCCCTGCTGTACATGCGAACCTCCAGTCCGGACCGCTTCACGGTCCAACTTTCTGTCCGCACCCCCCAAAAAACGGTTTGTGGTCGGCGGTATTCGATTTTTCACCGCACTTCCGAAAAGCCGCCCGCGGGCGCTGTGCTCACGGGCGGCTTTTGCTAACGTTGCGCTACAAATGCGCTTGTTTTGTCCAATAGCTAGGCGCTACTTGACCTCGATGAGCTCGTACTCGCTCGTGCCCAGGCCGATTTTTTCGGCGTGCGCGATGCACGCGCGCCAGTCGGTGTCGGGATGCGTGATGCAGAAGGGGTCGCGCGCCTGCTCGCCCTCCAGGTGCTCGTGGTTGTGCTCCATCTTGGCCGCGCTATCGGTGAGCTCGGTGTTGGGCAGCGGCTCGGATGCCATGACGGCATCGGCGCAGGCCTGGTCGATGGCGACCGGGTCGAAGCTCGCGAACATGCCGATGTCGTTGACGATAGGCGTGTCGTTTTCGGGATGGCAATCGCAGTTGGGGCTGATATCCATGGCAAGCGAGATATGGAAGTTCGGGCGGCCGTCGACGACGGCCTTGGTGTACTCGGCGATCTTGCAGTTGAGCACGTCGGCCGCGGCTTCATAGCCGGGCTTGATGGCGTCCTGGTTGCACACGCCGATGCAGCGGCCGCAGCCCACGCAGCGATCGTGGTCGATGGCAGCCACGTGCACCGTGCGAGTAGCGCCGTTGGCAAGCTCGCGCTCGCGGGTGTCGTCGAACGAGATAGCGTTGTGCGCGCAGATTTTCTCGCAGGCATGGCAGCCAACGCAGTGCTCGGTCGCGACGTTCGGCTTGCCGGCGGCATGCTGCTCCATCTTGCCGGCACGGCTGCCGCCGCCCATGCCCAGGTTCTTCATGGCGCCGCCAAAGCCGGCCTGCTCATGGCCTTTAAAGTGGGTGAGGCTGATCACAATATCGGCGTCCATGAGTGCCTGGCCGATCTTGGCCTCGTGCACGTACTCGCCGCCCTCGACCGGGACGAGCGCCTCGTCGGTACCCTTGAGGCCGTCGGCGATGATGATCTGGCAGCCCGTGGCATACGGGGTAAAGCCGTTCTGGTAGGCGGTATCGATGTGCTCGAGCGCGTTTTTGCGGCTACCGACATAGAGCGTGTTGCAGTCGGTGAGGAAGGGCTTGCCGCCCAGCTCCTTGACGACATCCGCGACGGCGCGGGCGTAGTTGGGGCGCAAAAAGCTCAGGTTGCCCAGCTCGCCAAAGTGAATCTTGATAGCAACGAACTTGTTCTCAAAGTCGATCTGCTCAATTCCGGCGTGACGGATGAGGCGCTTGAGCTTGTCGAGCTGGCTCTCGCGAGCATGCGTGCGCAGGTTGGTGAAGTACACCTTAGCGGGTGCTGCGGGTGCAGTTGCGGTCATAGATCTATCCCCTCGGTCTATATGGCGTTACAGACATAAGAGGATGGTACCAGTTAAAGCAGAGTTAAAGTCAAGTACGGAACCTAGTCATTGGGGACGTTCTTAAATGAGTAGTCGCAGGGGACACTCTTTCGCCACCCGGCAGTTGGGGACAGTCCCCAAGTGCCGGCAGCTAGGGACAGTCCTTTCCAGCCGGCCGGCGAGCCGGCAAGTCAGCAAAGACTGTCCCCGATGACTAGTCGTTTAAGACTGTCCCCGATGACTACTCCTGCACCTTGAGAGCTTCGGCCAGGCCCACACGTTTGATGGAACGCATGTGCAGCAACGCCACGACCAGGTAGGTCGCAAAGCCAATGCCGACGCATGCAACCATGGACCAAGCGGGCGCATAGATTTCGATATTGCCGTTGTAGGCGAGCAGCATCGAGCGGAAGATGGCCGTGAGCGAGCCAATAATGACCGGCAGACTCAGCACGAGCGACGCCGCCACGCACAGCGTGATCGAGCGGATGTACAGATGCGAGATCTCGCTATCGCGATAGCCAAAGACTTTCATATAGCTAATCGAACGGGCGCTGTGGTCGATCACAGCCTTGGTCAGTAGATACATAAACAGCAGGAAGATAAACACCGCGAGGCCAACCATCATGCCGATCATTTTGCTCATCATGCCGATGAACTGGTCGCCCACGGCGCGCATGTCGTCGGGCGTGGTGTCGCCGGCAAAGTAACGAGCATCGAGGTCGAGCTTCTCGTCGCTCACATAGCCGTTAAAGTAGGCAGCGTCGTTGCCGAACAGCTCGTTAAAGTCGTCGATACTCATATAGATATTCATGTCCGACTTGGAGCCCCAGGCACAGTCCTTGCCCGCGTACTCAAGGGAATAATTCTTGCCCTCGTACTTGTCGCGAAGCTTAACCTCCTGCCCCTCGTTCCAGCCAAACTTGTCGAGTAGGCCGCCGCCAAAGACGACACGGCCGTCGCCGACGTTGAGGTCTTTCCAATAGCGCGAATTGGATGAAATGCCGTAGACGGAAATCGTCTCCTCGCCATTTCCATCGCCGCGATCGTATTGCAGCTGGTAGATGGCGTATTTCTCGGCCTGTGCAATTGCGCCCGCGCCGTTGTCGGTCGTATTGACCGGGTGGATATCGTCGTTGTCGGTGTCGATCTTAGAGGCCTTGTCGATCAGGTCGATGGCCTCATCGCGGTTGCAGCCGAGGGCATCGGCAAGATCGTCAAGGCGCGCGTAGAGCGCATCCTTCTTGTCCTGGACCTTGGCGAGCGCGTCCTGCGCCGCGACCAGGCTCTCGGCAGACGGAGAGCTGGTCGCGGCATCGGCAGCCGCCTGCGCGGCATCGACCGCGTCGTCAAGCTCGTCGTCCGCATCTTGAGCGGCAGAAAGCAGCGCGCCGTCAACCGACTGCAAGCGCTCGAGTGCCGACCACTGCTCGCGCTCCTCGGCAGTGCCCTCGAGCTCCAGCGGCGCCTTGAGCGTGTACTGGTGCTCGGCGACCAGGCTTGTCTCGAGGTTGTCCGCGTAGTGCGTCATCGTGGGCAGAATCGCCAGGCCAAAGAGCAGTAGCAGCGAGGCAAACGCAATGCCCACGAAGAGCGTGGCGAAGTTGCCCAGGTTGCGCAGGAAGATACGCAGGCGGAAGCGGGAAACAAAACCCATGCGCTCCGGCAGCTGCAGGCCGCGCTTGGTGCCCGATTTGCCGCTCGCCTCGTGACGAAGGAACTGCAACGGCGTCTTGCCCATCTTGCGAAGCAGACCCACCAGCGTGATGAGGATGAGCGCGGCGGCGGGAACCACGGCACACTTCACAAAGATCTCCCAGCTCCAGTACACCTGGAAGGGCGGCAGGCTGTACGAACCGTAATAGAGGCTGCGCATGGGCTCGGTAAAGAACACAACGCCGAGCGCAGTGCCCAAAAGCGCCGCGACCACGCCCACGATGGCGGGAAGCGCAAGGTAGTGCAGCACGATCTCGCGACGACGATAGCCGCTGGCGAGCAGCGTGCCGATGATGGCACTCTCCTCCTCGATGGTGGCGTCGGTAAGGACCACAAAGACAAACGCCATGATCACGATGATGATGTCGAGCAACGTCATCCACATCATGGAGTCGCCGTCCACGTCATCGCGCGCATAGCCAATGCCTTGATTGGAATCGGCGTCGATCAGATCGTCCACGCGCGCATCGACGTCGGTCAGTGCCTCAACCATATCCTGCTCCGCATCGATGCGGTCCGCGGTGGGGAGGTCGCGATCGGTAAAGGTGAAGGAGTAGGTGTAGGCGGGCGCGCCGCCGGCATCTTCGAGCGCGGCAAAGCCGCCATCGGTGACCTCGGCCACGCCGTACGTGATGGTGTTCACCGTAAAGTCCGAATTGTTGAGAAACAGCGCCTGACTGTCGGGCTGGGTCATGATGCCGCAGATGATGTAGGTGCGGCCCTCAAGCTCAACCTTATCGCCCACGGCGAGGTCGTTGTTGGTGGCGAAGACACGGTCGATGGCTACCTCATCGTCCGTCTTGGGCTCCTTGCCCTCACAGTAGGACGCGATATCGACCTTGGTGCGGTGCGCATAGGTGCGCAGCGTGCGCTTGGTGCCGTCGTCGCCGGCGGTCTTTTTGATGATGGCGTCGATGGAGAAATTCTTGTAGAGCGTGACGCCGCCGACGTCGTCGGCCGCGTCCTCGGCTGCCTTGAGTTGCTCCTCGGTCGCCTCGAAGGAGGTGGTCACGCGGCCGTCCTCAATCGTGTACGCATCGCGCATGTCATCGATGAGGCAGCCGATGGAATGCGCCGCGAGCAAAAAGCCCGAGGTGAGAGCGATACTTCCGCACATAAGCAAAAAGATGCCCAGGTACTTGCCGGTATTGCGGCGCAGCTCGCGTGGGAGACGTTTTGCGAGAGGTGTCATGGCGCCGCCTACCAATCGAGCTCGGCGGCCGAGACGGGCGACTCGTTGAGCTCATCCTCGACGATGCGCCCGTCGCGCAGGCGCAGCACGCGATTGGCCATGCGCGCGATGGCGGCATTGTGGGTGACAATGATGATGGTGCAGCCGTAGGTGCGGTTGACATCCTCCATGAGCTGCAAGATTTCCTTGGACGTCTTATAGTCAAGCGCGCCCGTGGGCTCGTCGCACAGCAGCAGGCCCGGGTTTTTGACGAGTGCGCGGCCGATGGCACAACGCTGCTGCTGGCCGCCCGAGACCTGGCGCGGGAACTTGTTGCGGTGCTCGTAAAGGCCCAGCGAACGCAGCAGGTCGTCGACATTGAGCGGGTTTTTGGACAGGTGCGCCGTGACCTCGATGTTCTCCTTGATGGTGAGATCGGGCACCAGGTTGTAGAACTGGAAGACAAAACCCAGCTCACGGCGGCGATACTCGCCCAGGTCGGTAGGCTTGAGCACCGTGAGGTCGCAGCCGTCCACCATGATGGAGCCGCCGTCGGCATCCTCCAGGCCGCCGATCAGGTTAAGAAACGTCGACTTGCCCGAACCCGAAGGCCCCAGCATGACGCAGATCTCTCCGCGGTTGATGGACGTGTCGATGCCATCGAGTACCGTCAGGCGCGCATCACCGTCGCCGTAATGCTTTTTGAGATCCTTAACCTGGACATAGGCTTCCTGCGTTGCCATGGTATCCCCCGTTGTTAGCCTCGTACTACTTTATGAGCGTAATAGTAAACCTTGGCGAACTATTTTGGGGCGAGAGTGGGGATTTGTTTCAGACTAGTCATTGGGGACGTTCTTAAATGACCAGTCACAAGGGACGCTCTTTCGCCACCCGGCAGTTGGAGACGCTCCTTATCTGCCCCCGATGGCTAGTCATTTAAGTCTGTCCCCAATGAATACTCTTGGTCGTTTAAGTCTGTCCCCAATGAGTAGGTGTCTAGGCGCGGGATTTGTTGTGAGCGAGGGCTAGGCCTACGGCGGCGATGGCGGCAGCGAAGAGCACGGTGACGCCCAGGTCGCAGGCGATGTCGCCCAGCACGGTGGACGTCAGGTCCGCGGCGAGCGCCTTGCCGATCGCGTCGTTCACCCAATATGTCGGCACAAAGTGCGCCACGGTCTGCACGGCCGAACCCATGAGCGACAGCGGCATCCAGGCGCCACCCAAAAACGTCATGAGCATGCCAAGCAGGTTGCCCACACCGTTGAGCAGCTCCTCGCGCGCGCCCAGGCTCGACAGCGTAAAGCCAACGGCCAGTGGCGTCAGCGCTAGGGCAAACGTTGCCGCCAGCGCCAGGCACACGCGGCCCACGCCGACCTCGGCAACCGCGCTGGCAAAGCCCACGACGCCCATCATGCTCGACACAAACCAGATACAGACGGTGAGCACGGCGGCGGCCGCAAACACGGCAAGCGAACGCTGGCGATCGGAGATTGGGCCGGCATCCATGCGGCGCACGCGCTCGGGCTCGTTCATGCCCGAAAACACCAAGCCCACCGACACGATGACCGACGAGATAATCGCGTACGCGCCAAAGTTGAAGTACGACTCGAGCGTGGCGGCAGCAGCCGAGTCGACCTTGACCCGCTCGATCTGGACCTCCGCGCGCTTTGCAGCGGCATGTTCGGCGGCCTTGGCAACGTCGCCGTTGGAGGCAGTGGGCTCAAGTGCGGCTGCAGCGCCCGCGAGCGAGATCCAGCGCGAAGCCTCGGCAGACGAAAGCGCCGCCGCCATGGTGCCGGCACCGTAGGTCACATCGAGCTTGGGCAGGGACTCCCCCGCGCGGGCAGCCGCGACCAGGTCGTCCTCGAACCCCTCCGGGATAAAGAACACGCAGTCGGCGCTGCCCTTGGCGCTGTTGCTCTTGGAGAGCGCGTCCGCAAGGTCGTACGTGTCATCGCCGACGCCCGTGACCAGGTCAAACCGCGAACCTAGGTGCTTGGTGAGCGCACGTGAAAGATCACTGCCATCGCGGTCGACCACGATCACGTTGGCGTCGTAGGGCTTGTACTCGGTGAGCTGCGACGAGTTCCAGCTCACCGATGCCGCGATGAATACGCCCATCAGCGAAATGAACACCGTGTAGATGAGCAGGTAGAACGGGTGAGCGAGCGCCATGCGAAGCGCGGTCTTAAAGGTGCTCATAGCGGCTCCTTCCAAAGATCAGCGTGGCGGCGGCAACGAACAGCAGTGCCATGAGGACCAGTGCGCCGGCGCGAACGGCAAAAGGATCCAGGTCCTCAAAGAAATACAGGCGGTTGAACATGTCGCAGATGAGCTTGACGGGGTTGAGCCAGCACTCGGCCGGACAGGCGCGGGCGACGTCATCGGCAAGCGCCATCGCCGGTTCGCCGTAGAGCCCAGCGAACAAAGCGCACGTGGTGGCAAAGCCTGTGAGGATGCCCGACTTGGATGCCTTGCCGCCCTTAACGGGAAGCGTGCCCACAAAGAGTCCCAAGCCCGTGGCGGCAAGCGCGCAAGCGGCACCGCCCACCAGACACAGCCCCTCGCGCCCGCCAAAGTCGACGCCCACAACCAGGCGCACGTAGCCGATCGCGATCGCCATCGAGGCAAAGGAGACCAGCCACGAGCCCACAAAGATACCGGCCAGCGACGCCGTTTTGGAAAGACCGCCCGCGCAGCGGCGCGCGCCAAGGCCCGACAGATTGGGCTGCAGATCGACGACGCTCAAGGCGGCAAACTCCGCAGACATCATCGCGACCAGGCCAAAGAGCGCGTAATAGTAGATGACCGTGCCATCGGGCGTGGTGCGTGTCAGGCTTACGCGGCGGGTGCCGCCCTCGAGCGACAGGGCGCGCGCAACCGCCTCCGGGTCGGCGAGCGCCGCCGGGTTGTCCTGGGCAATCTGAGACATGAGCTCGGCATTTTGTGTATACGAGCTTGCCACCGTCTCCAGAATGCTGCGGTCGGTGAGCACCGTTGAGGCACGCGAGCTGTCGTAGCTCGACAGCAACGTGAGCTTGGGTGCGCCCGCGTCGTCGACCGTATAGATGCCCGCGACCTCGCCGGCCTTAAGCACACGGTTCGCATCGGCTGCGTCGTCGCACTCGTGGATCTCGAGCAGCTGATTGTCGCTCTCCTTGGCAAGCGACGTCGCCACGTCCTTAAAGGTCGAGGCGTCCCAGGCCTCGTCCGCTATGACGGCAACCGGTACCGGGTCGACCGTGCCGTCAGAGCTCAGATTCGCAAACATAAACATGAACATCGTGGAAAGTGCGATGGGAAAGAGAGCGCCCCAGACCCACGTGCTCGGCCGGCGCAGCAGCGTCTTGACCGTAGTGATGATGGTGTTGAACATGACTGCCCCCTAGTCGCGCAGCTCGCGGCCGGTGATCTCGAGGAACACGTCGTTGAGGGTCGGCGGCTCGCTCCACACGCGGCCGAGCGCCACATCGGCGGCGCGCAGCGTGTCGAGGATGTCGACCAAATTGTGCGGGCTCGCTTCGCAGGTGCAGACGAGCTCGCCGCCGGACAGCTCAACCGAAAGCACGTGCTCTAGGGCGCGCAGCCGCTCGACCGTGGCGGTCTCGACGGCGCCGACCTCGACAGTCACGCGCTCGCCCATTTGAATCATGCGTTTGAGCTCGTCATTGGTGCCCTGCGCCAGCACACGTCCGCCGTCCATGATCATGATGCGGCTGCAAATCTGCTCGACTTCCTCCATGTAATGGCTGGTATACACCACCGTGGCGCCCTCGTCGCGCAAGCGGCAGATGCCCTCCAGGATAGCGTTGCGACTCTGCGGGTCGACTGCCACCGTAGGCTCGTCAAAGAAGATGAGCTCGGGCTTGTGCGCAATGCCGCAGGCAATGTTGAGGCGACGCGCCAGGCCGCCCGAGAGCTTGCCGGGGCGAAACTTGGCAAAGTCGCCCAGCCCGACAAAGTCGATCGCCTCGTCCACCAGCGCGCGGCGGCGCTTGCGGTCGCTAACGTAAAGGCTGCAGAAATAGTCGATGTTCTCACGCACCGTGAGCTCGTCGAACACCGCAACTTGCTGCGGGACCACGCCGATGCGGCGCTTGAGGTCGTAGCGGGCGGGCGTCATGGGCTCGCCGAACAGCTCGATAGTGCCTTTGTCGTAGGCGAGCAGCTGCAGAATACAGTTGATGGACGTGGTCTTGCCCGAGCCGTTGGGGCCCAGCAGGCCAAAGATCTCGCCGGGGGCGATGCTCAGGTTAAAGTGGTCGAGCGCGATAAGATCGTCGTAGCGCTTGACGAGGTTTTCGACGTGGACGATGTCTGTCATGAGGCGGCCCTTCTGTTGCTTGCGGCCCGGTACGATTGCATCATCGCAGGAGCGGCCGGCGCGCACCAGTGAGCTTTGTCACGAGTGCGGGGGCTCGGTCGCGTGGCCCGCCGACGCCCCCGCTTTGCCGCGTGGGAGGAATGTCACGGTTGCTCCGGGTAGTGCCTCCCCCGTGCGCGGCATCGCGTACAATACCCGTATGAACAGGCTATTCGACAAATCGATCGTGCTGGCGTGCTGCATCGCGGCCGCTCTGGGCCTTGCTGTGGACGCTCGCTTGGTCGCGGCGTTTTGCCTTGGAGTTATCTCCACCTCGCTGGCCGAGGTCGCACAGGAGGAACGCACGCGCCGCACAAGCGAGGCCGCGAGTTACGTTTACATCATCGCGGCTGTCTTCGTGCCGCCGTTTGTGCCGTTTGCGCCTCTCGCTCTCTATGACATCGCGCGACGCGTTCGCCGTGAACGAATCTGGCCCGCGCTGGCGATTGGCGCCGCGTTTGTCTGCGCGCTTGTCGCGAACCTTCGCGGCGGCGCGCTCACCACCCAAACACTGCTGCTAACCGCCATCCTTTCGGTCGCCGCCACGTTGCTGTCGCTGCGCACCGCGCAGCTGGAGCGCGAACAGGAACGCATGCGCCGCACCCGCGACAAGCTGCAAGAACGCGCCCTGGCACTCGAGGCGCTCAACCGCGACCTCGCCGACCGCCAGGACTACGAAGTCGAGCTCGCGACGCTCGCCGAACGCGCCCGTATCGCGCGCGAGATCCACGACAACGTCGGCCACCAGCTCACGCGCGCCTCGCTTCAAGCCGAGGCCCTGCGCGTGGTCCATGCCGATGAGCCCGGCGTCGCCGCCGATTTCGCCGACGTCAAACGCACGGTTGACGAGGCGCTCCAGCTCGTGCGCGCCAGCGTCCACGCGCTCAACGACAATGCAACTGACCTCTCCGTGCAGCTCGAGCGCATCGTTGAAGGCGCGCGCTCGGACAGCGGTCCGCAGATTGAGCTTGAGGTTTTGGCCGAGCATGCGCCCGCCAACGTCGCCAACTGCTTTGCGGCGGTGCTGCGCGAGGCGCTTTCCAACGCCATGCGCCACGCTTGCGCCCAGACCGTCACCGTACGGTGCATGGAGCATCCGTCGTTTTACCAGCTCATCGTTACCGACGATGGCGCGGACGGGGTCCAAGCAAGCGGCCGCGGCGCCACGGAGGGCATGGGGCTCGCCTCCATGCGCGAGCGCATCGAGGCGCTTGGCGGCACCTTCACCGCCGGCCCGCGTGCCGGCTCCCCCGGCTGGCGCGTGTTTGCCACCGTTCCCAAGCAGCAAGGAGATGACGCCCGATGAGGCTCATTGTTGTCGACGACGACCGCTTGGTGGTCGATTCGCTCAAGATTATCCTGGGCGCCCAGCCGCAGATCGAGGTAGTGGGCACCGGCGCCAACGGCAACGACGCGGTTTCGCTCTATGCCGAACACGCGCCCGATATCGCACTGCTCGACATTCAGATGCCGGGGCGCGACGGACTTTCGGCGGCACGCGAGATCCTTGAGCGCGACCCTGCGGCGCGCGTGGTGTTTCTGACGACATTCTCGGATGACGAATACATTGTGTCGGCGCTCAAACTGGGCGCGCGCGGCTACTTGATTAAAACCGACGTCGCTGCCATCCCTCCCGCGTTGACGCAGGTCATGGATGGCAAACGCGTGCTCGAGGGCAAGGCGATCGAGGACGTCGATTTTGACGGAACGGACGTTGAGGCGGGCACGCCCCGCCGGCCTGCGGCCTTTGTCAGCCTAACCGACCGCGAGTTCGAAGTCGCCGAGCTCATCGCCCGCGGCCTCGATAACAAGGAGATTGCCGCCACCGCCTATATGGGCGAAGGCACCGTACGCAACCACATCAGCTCAATCCTTGCCAAAATGGGCCTGCGCAACCGCACCCAAATCGCCATCGCCTATCTGCGAGGGTAATTACCCAACGGCCAACCGCTCCGGCAGAGCAAAATAGCTGTTATCGATTTAATGCCATTTCAAAACTATGCCGGTTTACTACGATGAATCGCCCGTCTCCGACCGCAGCAAATTGCGCGCTTGCAAAACCGCAGGTAGAACGTTTGCAATATTTAGAAAAATGCAGCCATGGTCGGGAATGTCGAATTCGTCGTAGTAAACCGGCATAGTTTTGTTCGGGCGGCTCTGCACGAGTGCCTCCGCCAGCCTCGCTGGACCAAAATGATCCGTTTTTCTCCGTCCCCGGGGGATCAGTTGGTAACGCTCGCCACGAAATCGGGCCATCTACTACGTTTGACTCGATACCCCCGACCATAGCCGCCTTTCATGAAAAACCGCAAGCGTTCTACCTGCACTGATAATTGTTCTCGGGGGAAGCGGGCACTGCGGGGCGCGGCAACGGCGCGCGATTTCCGCGTCGCAGCGCTACCCTGATGCTGAATGCCGGGACGATGACCCACTGACCTGCTGACGCCTCTTC
>JAXIYC010000041.1:0-34141 GCA_036304725.1 Collinsella sp.
CTCTTCTTCTTTCCGGACATGCCGTCCTCCGATCTCCCGGGGCCGGCCGATCCGGCCCTCAGGGTATCGGGTTCCCACATTCATCCGCACATGTGCGGATGAATGTGGGAGGTGTTCGGATAAAGTCGATAATCAAGGCTCGAGTTAAATCGGATCTTATATTTCGCACGCGCTTTATATGGCTCCATTTTTGGGTACAGTGTTGAGCCGATATTGAGCTTGGGGGATATATGAAAGATGAGACGATGGGCCAAGAGGATGCGGCCCAAGATGCAGAAGCGTGTGCCGAGGCCCTGGAGAGCCTAGACCAGATCGCACTGGCCGAGATTGCGTTTGACGATTCGAGCGTTGATGTGCGGGATGAGCCGGAAATCGAGGCGCAGCCCGATGATCAGGATGCAAAAGACGATGGCGCCGCGCCCACCGAGGACGAGGCGGGGCACGAGGAATCCGAATGCGAGGCCGACGACCAGCCCGAATCCGACACGAGCGAGGAAACCATCTTGCTCGACAGCTTGCCGGCCGAAGATTCGCTGACCCGCGAGCTCCCCGGCCTGGGCTCTGCGCCTGCCGTGGACGAGACCATCGCCATGGGCGATATCCCCCTACCGTCTGTTCCTTCGGCACATGAGGCCGAGGCCCGTCATCGTAAAATGCCGCCCAAGCGCCGCAACCTGATGGTTGCCGGCGTTGTGGCCGTCGCGCTCGTCGCCGGCGGCGCAGGCTATGCTGCCTGGAACGGATATCAGCAAGAGCAGGCTGCCGCTGTCGCCGCCAGTGCGCACACGATGATGTCGGTGCAGATTGGCGTGCATGCCGCGGGCCTCGACTGCTCAACTGGCTCCAAGATTCCCGTACAGGTGAGCGGGCAGGATTCCGACGGTTCTTCCGTGAGCGAAACGCTCTACGTTGACGAGCATGGTCGCGGCATTAAGCTGCTGCCCGGCGATTACACGCTTTCCATTGCTGGATCCCCCATCGCCGCCGACGGGACCATCTACACCGTCCCGACCACCAAGGCGCAGGTTACGGTCAAGAGCGATGGTCAGGACCTGCGCGCTCAAGCCACCTTTAAACTTAAGGTGCCCTCGGCCGACACAGTGACCGACGACCAGATCGATGCCGCCGCCAAGTATGCCGAGGAAGGCGGCGCGAGCTCTGCCGCCGCGGCAAAGATACTCCAGCAGGCGGCAATTACGCGCCGCGATGCCGCCGCCAACGCCGTAAGCGCAAGCGAGACACAGTCCGCCCGCGATGCTGACGCTCGGCACAAGGCGACGAACCTGTATCAGCTCGATATTCCGGTTGAGTGGTACGGTAAGGTTGCTACCTGGCAAAACGGCAGCACGCTGTGCATCTATCTGGGCGATGACGCCAACACACCGCTCGTGACGCTCGTCGCGGTGCGCGACGGCGAGACCTTTACCCCCGACGACGGCGATACGGTTTTGGGCACGGTCAGCCTAGGCAACGGCTACACCGTCTATGCGAGCGGTCCTGTCTATCCGTATGTGATCCCGCAAACCATCAACGGGCGCACGCAGAGCCCCGTGTCGACCTACCCCATGGATACGGCGATTGAGCTTGTCGAGCTCACGACCGGCAACCGCTACACATACAGCCAGATCAAAAACGACCTGGTCGGTAAAGACGGCAAGGCAGACGCCGCGACCAAACTCGAGACCGACTACCTCGCCCAGATTCTCCTGCCGAGCATCAAGGCCCAGGACTAGCCGGGCGCATCATGGTGCTCCCCAACCGTGATGAAGGGGCCAGGAGGTCCTGGCCCCACAGATCCGTAGATGATTAGGCAAGGAGCCACTTCCATGCGGGCACAACGTGTACCGCACCGTGCTCGCATGGAATATCGGCCTGCTCATCCATGGTAACGATTGCCGACTCGCCAAGATCGAACTGGGCCATCGAGGCATCAAGCGCGGCAATTTCGCGCTCGCGCGTTTTCTCACTTGCCATATCCACACTCACCTGAATCAGGCTATAAGCCCGCATGAGAAGTGCGTCCCCAGCCACAAAGTCCACCTCATGGTTTTTGCTCTTCTCTTTGATCAGCAAGCGGCAGACCGATCCGACCCTCACCGCGGGAGTCCTTCTTCTAAGCGCGTTGAACACTGCGGTCTCGAGCCTCTGGCCCTGGTCCAATGCCGATGCGGGAGAGAATGCTCCAAACATCGCAGGATCGACAGTGTAGACCTTAGACGCAGACCGCATGTTATTTGCCAGTGAACGCGTGAACTCCGGCACGGAGAACAGCAGGTAGGCATCCTCATAATACTCAAGTAAGTCGCTGAGCGAATTACGACTGACGGGTATCTGTCTGCTCTTGAACTCGTTGTACACTTTGTTCACCGACAGCTCTCGTCCCGAAGATGCCATACACCGCGTCAGGAACAGAGATGCCAGGCGAGGGTTCTTGACGTCGTAACGTTCAACGACGTCCATGGCGACCGTTCGCGAAGCATATTCCTGTAGCAGCTGAATCGCGTCTGCGGGCGTCTGCTCAAGTGTCGCGATGAATCCCCCTCGTTCAAGATATCCGATCAGATGATGTCGAAGCAGCGCTGCATCGCTTGGGGAAAAGGTCGCATCTGGCTCGAAAACGCTCCCCGTCTTATATCGAACGTATTCCGAAAAACTCAACGGAAAAAGCTCTCGTATAAGAGAACGACCCCTGAACTCGCTCTTAAGTTCTGAGGACAGCATCTTAGAAGAGGATCCCGTCACATAGACGGTCGCTTTCTCCGTATCGACTACACGCCGCAGAAACGCACCCCATTCGGGAATTTCCTGGATCTCGTCAAAGAAAATGTAAGCGCCCTCGGTTCGAGCAGCAGGATGCAGCGCATAGAACGTGTCAAGCACGTCCGCCAGCAGCGATGGCTCATACGGGCGCAAGCGCTCGTCCTCAATATTAAAGTAAAGCATCCGGTCAAGCTCGACGCCCCGGCCCTGAAGCCGCCACATCTCCTGATACAGGCGATACGTCTTTCCACAACGGCGGGCCCCCACAACCACATTTACGATGTTGTCGCGCTTTGGCTCCTGTGGGTTTCCCAGATCAAGGTCTCGCTCAAAGACCTGCGGAACCCCCTGCTGTTCAAAGTCCTTTATTTTCTGGGCGATCAAGTCGTTGAATGCCATGATTCTCCAATCTTGCTCTCTAGCTAATCAAAATTATACTGATTCTTGATTAATTAGAGAGCAAGATTGTGTGTAGCTTGATTAACACTTAAGCAAGTTTTTCACTATTATTGCTCCGAAGGATATCGAGTGGCTAAGAGGACAACCGAGCTCGAATGCGACTCCCCGAGCAGTCAATTTGGGACGGGGCTTTTATGACTACCCTCCCCCTGTAGAAAAATCCCCAACGCAGTTGCGGTTAAATAGGGACTGTTTTTGCTGGTCAAACCACAAAACAGTCCCTATTTCACCGCAACTTAGTGGTGGCCTTTTTGGTGGCACTCAGCGCCAGGGATCGGCTTCGAACATCGGCTCGCGCTCGGGGCGGCGATCGCTGTAGGGATCGTAGCCGTCATCGTCCTCGTTCTCGGCACGGATGTAGGGGTCGCGCGGCTTGGGCACCGGCTTAGGCGCAGGCTTGGGTGCGGCGGGTGCGGCATCGGTCGCCGGCGCATTCGTCTTGATCTCGTCTTTCATCTGCATAGCTCCTTGCATCGCATCCGTTCAACATCATCGATTGTCGCACGAAAAAGGGCGGCGGACCCAATTGGATCCGCCGCCCTTGGCGTTTAGAGACGACTGGCAGATTTTAAGGCATGGCCCAAAATCTACTCGGCGTCGGGGACCTCGTAGGTGGCCGCCGGCGTGTTATCGCACACGACGGTAAAGCCGCCGTCCTTGTCGACATCGACCGTCACCTGATCCCCCTCGCGCACCGTGCCGTCGATGATAGCGGCCGCGATGGCATCCACGACCTCGCGCTGAACCAGACGCTTGAGCGGACGGGCGCCAAAGACCGGGTCCAGGCCACCCACGGCGAGCATCTGCTTGGCCGCCGGGGTGATGGCAAGCGTCATGCGCTCCTTGGCCAGGCGTGCGCGGACGTCGGCAAGCTGGATATCGACGATCTTCTCGATCTGCGCCATGCCGAGCGGATGGAACACCACGATATCGTCGATACGGTTGAGGAACTCGGGGCGGAAGGTCTGAGCCATGGCGGCGTCAACCTGATGGCGCATCTCTTCCTCGTCCTTACCGGACAGGTCGGCGATGGCCTTGGAGCCCACGTTGCTCGTCATGATGATAATCGTGTTCTTGAAGGACACCTGGCGACCCTGGCCATCGGTCAGGCGGCCGTCGTCGAGCACCTGCAGCAGCACGTTAAAGACATCCGGATGGGCCTTCTCCATCTCGTCGAGCAAGATCACGGAGTAGGGACGACGGCGCACGGCCTCGGTGAGCTGGCCGCCTTCGTCGTAGCCCACGTATCCCGGGGGCGCACCGATCAGACGCTGGACGCTGAACTTCTCCATGTACTCGGACATGTCAATACGCACAAGCGCGCGCTCGTCGTCGAACAGGCACTCGGCAAGCGCCTTGGCGAGCTCGGTCTTGCCCACGCCGGTGGGGCCCAGGAAGAAGAAGCTGCCGATGGGCTTGTCCGGGTCAGAGAGGCCCGCACGGCTGCGGCGCACGGCTGCGGCGACGGCGGAGACGGCCTCGTCCTGGCCGATGACGCGCTTATGCAGCTCACCCTCCAAGCCCTTCAATTTGTCGAGCTCGCCCTGCATCATCTTGGACACGGGCACGCCGGTCCAGGCACTCACGACCTCGGCGATCTCATCGGAGGTCACCTGCTCGTTGAGGCCCTCGCCGTCCTGCTGCTTTTGCGCCTCGAGCGCAGCCTCGGAATCCTGAATCTGCTGCTGCAGGCCCGGAATCACGGAGAAGCGCAGCTCGGACGCACGGCCCAGGTCGCCGTTGCGCGTCGCGCGCTCCTCTTCGCTCTTGGCCTCGTCGAGCTGCCCCTTGAGCTCCTGCACGTGGTCGATGGCGTTCTTTTGGTTGAGCCAGCCGGCCTTTTGCACATTGAGCTTTTCCTGGACCTCGGCAATCTCCTGGCGCAGGGCCTCCAGACGCTCCTTGGAGGCGTCGTCGGTCTCCTTCATGAGTGCCTGCTCCTCGATCTGCAGCTGGGTGAGTTGACGCGTGGTGGCGTCGATCTCAACCGGCATGCTGTCGAGCTCCATGCGCAGACGGCTTGCCGCCTCATCGACCAGGTCGATGGCCTTGTCGGGCAGGAAACGGTCGGCGATGTAGCGATCGGAGAGGTCGGCGGCGGCCACGAGCGCGCTATCGGTAATGTGGACGCCGTGGAAGATCTCGTACTTCTCCTTGAGGCCACGCAGGATCGAGATGGTGTCCTCGACGGTAGGCTCGCTGACCATTACGGTCTGGAAACGACGGGCGAGCGCCGCGTCCTTCTCGATGTACTTGCGGTATTCGTCAAGCGTAGTCGCGCCGATCGCATGCAAGTCGCCACGGGCAAGCGCCGGCTTCAGGATGTTGCCGGCGTCCATGGAGCCCTCGGTGGCACCCGCGCCCACGATGGTATGGAGCTCATCGATGAACAGGATGACCTTGCCCTCGGACTTCTGTACCTCCTTGAGCACGGCCTTCAAGCGGTCCTCGAACTCGCCGCGGTACTTGGCGCCGGCGACCAGCGCGCTCATGTCGAGCTCGATGAGGTCACGGTCGCGCAGCGTGCTCGGCACGTCGCCGGCCACGATACGCTGAGCGATGCCCTCGACGATGGCCGTCTTGCCGACGCCTGGCTCACCGATGAGCACGGGGTTGTTCTTGGTGCGGCGGGACAGGACCTGGATGGTACGACGGATCTCGTCGGTACGGCCGATGACAGGGTCGAGCTTGCCGGCGCGGGCCAGGTCGCAGATGTTGCGTCCGTACTGCTCCAGCGCCTCAAACTGGGTCTTGTCCTCGGCAGACGTCACGCGGTCATCGCCACGTAGCTCCTCGTAGACCTGCTCGATGCGCTCCTTGGTCACGCCGGCATCGCGCAGCACGCGGCCGGCCTCGCCCTTGTCCTCGGCAAGTGCCATCAGCAGATGCTCGGTCACCACAAAGCTGTCGCCCATCTTGGTGGCCTTCTTCTCGGCCTTTTCGATGACGCGAACGAGCTCGTTGGACAGGCCCATCTGCTGACCCTCGCCCGAAACCTTGGGCGCGCGGTCGATGGCATCTTGTGTGGAGCGTGCGAGCTGGGCCGGGTCGGCACCGATGCGCTCGATAATCACGGAGATATTGCGCTCGCCGGCACCGAGCAGGGCGGACAGCAAGTGAATCGGCTCCACCGCGCCGGCCTGCGCGTCGGCAGCCGTGCTCATGGCGGTCTGCAACGCCTCGCGCGACGTCATTGCTAGCTTATCGATTCTCATGGAATCACCTCTCTTGGGGCGGCCGCCCTACGGGGCGGCTTCACGTTGTTCGAGAAGTATTGTTGCCAGCTTTGCACGATCTTATACACAAATCTAAGTCTCTATATATAAGATTTTCTGAGTGATTGATGGATAGGGTACTGAGATGTCAGCCCGCCGCCGCCCAGGCGCACCACCGTCTCGATCTGTAACATCTAGCAGCCATTTTTGATCCTAGATGTTACAGATCGAGATGAAATGCTCAGCGGCGCCCGTTTATCTAAATCTGTAACAACTACTCGGCAAATAGGGCCCTATCTGTTACAGATTGAGACAAACAGAAGACACCCGAATCGAAAATCTAAATCTGTAACACCAGGCCCACTTTTAGCGGCCAAGATGTTACAGATCGAGACAAACCGAGAACTACTACAAAGGGGACGGGTACCTTTGTAGTGGTTGCAGTCTCTATTTACTTACCGAACCCGTACTTCCCGATTCGACGGTCCAGGGCATCTCATCCTCGAACAGCCATGTACGGGCAGACCCACTATCGCGTGCAGTCTGCGGGTCAGGCAAGCAGGTCTGTTTATAGGCATCTTGGATACACTGACCCATAAAATCGTTGAGCTCGGTCTGGTCGCCCTCCATGACATAGGCGACATCGCCGTCCATGATGTAGATGCCCGGACCCTCATTGCCCTCGTAGCCCGGATCGTACGAGACATCACATAACTTTGCGCCGTTTGCAGTGTCCAGCTCGATGGAAGAGTGGCATCCGCCAACCATGTCGTTCGCTTTTGCCCGATAGGACGCATATCCGTACCAACGCTTAAATGTTTTGCCCTTGAGTAGCTCGGACGCCCTATCGATCAGACTTGCATCCGTGGTATAGCGCATGGCCCCAAGCTAAATACGCGGATAATTGCTAATACCCAGCACAGCCGGCTGCTCATCAAAATCAACGGTAATGGTCTCGGGCTTGTCGTCGCCGGTCAGAAGTTCGACAGATTGAGTCACAGGCTTGACCACCGGCTCCGTCACCGCAGCAGGTAGAAATGCCATACCGACAGCGCCCGCGCCAACCACAGCGATCGCAAGCGCCAAGACAATCAATCCAATACGGGCAGAACGGCTCACGGCAAAACACCCCACAATGCAAACCTTCGCCACCTGCACTAATGATACCGCCAGCTAACACTATTACCAAAAGAAGCCGCGCGCTCCTCACCACCACAAAGGGGACAGGCACCTTTGTGGTGGTTTTCGACGCTAACGGTCGACCATCTCGCGCCATGAGATTAAACTTGAATTGTTCTCTGAACATATCCATTTCTGCCTATCCTCAACAGATCTTTGTCTCGAGGAGCGCATATGAAGCCGTCTCATTCCACCGGTCGCAACGTCATTACCATTTTCGCCATACCCATCGCGATGTTCTTCTTTATCGTCGTCACGCCCTTTTCCCTCGGTATCGCCTCGCCCTTCGATTTATGCGGAATGGTCGACGCCGGCTCGCGTGCCACCTCGCTCTCCTTTATTTGTCGTGGCGTGTTCTACGAATATAGAATTCCCACCGGAATTTGGCAGTCAAAGTTGCCACTGCTCGGTCAGATCGACGGATGCTCCCCCTATTTCTGCCTTGGACCTCAGGCGCTAAACTATCTAATCGACGACCAGCCACTCAACTCCATCACCCTCGCCTACGACTACGCACCAAACACCGATGAGCGCCACATGAACCAAGTCCTCGACAAGATGCTTGGACAGTGCGGGCTCACCGAGGAGGCCGGTCGAACCATCTATAGCAACCAGAAATTAAAGCGAACAGAACTCCGCCGTGTCGGAAAAATCAAAGGGCGAAACGGGGCCGCCTACTGGGATGCCTGGGCAACACGCGACAAGGGCGAATTCGGACACAGCACCTATATGGTCACCGTCTACACCAAAGACGGAATTAAGGACAATGTTGACGATTTCGCGTCATCCAAACTCGGCATCCCCAAAACAACCAAACCCGCCAGCCCGGATGAAATCCTGTAGGGACGCTCATTAAAATGCCGCCCAGCGATCACAATAACATCGAGCCCACCCCCACCACCACAAAGGTGCCTGTCCCCTTTGTGGTGATTTTCGGCTCCAGCGCTCAAAATCTCGATCTGTAACATCTAGCTGCCGTTTTTGACCCCAGATGTTACAGATTGAGATGAAATGCTCAGCGGCGCCCGTTTATCTAGATCTGTAACAACTACTCGGCAAATAAGGGTCTACCTGTTACAGGACAAGACAAACCGCGGACCGCCACAAAGGGGACAGGCACCTTTGTGGCGGTTTTCGACAAAAAGAAGCCGCCCCATTAACAGAGGCGGCATCAAGCAAGTCTATTTATTAGCGTCCCTCAAGACCCAACGAGAACGCAGAAATGTAGCCCGGGACTTACCCTTTCCCGAACGCGACCCTCGCGAAGCGCGTGAGCGGGCGGGAAAGGGTAAGTTCCGGGCGGACAATTAAGTGCGTTACTCGGCAGCGGCCTTGAACTTGTTGTAGTTGATCAGGCAGCCGGCCTTGACGATGGCGCGCTCCTCGGCCGTCATGTCGGCAATGTAGAGCTCAATCTGCTCAACCGCACCGTCGGCACGCACCACGTAGGCGGCGATGTTCTTCAGGTCGCCATCGAGCGCGGCGCGGATACCCGGCACGAAGACGTAGTCGCCCACCTCAAAGTTGGGCTCGGCCTCCATCTGGAAGGGCACCATGCCCCAGTTCATCACGTTGGAGCGATAGCGCTTGGTGGCGTACTCGTGGACGATGTTGGCCAGACCGCCGATCACGCGCTGGCAGCTCGCGGCCTGCTCGCGGGCGGAACCGTCACCGGGCTTCTTGGCGTAGAGCATGGAGCCGTACTCGGTCGCCTTGGCATCGGCCGTGACACCCGCGCCGGCCAGTGCCTCAAACACGCCGGCAAGCTCGGCATCGAGCGCGGCCAGGTCGCCCGCGGACTCACCGGCAACACGGCGCTTCTCCACGGCGTCGACCTCCTTGGAACGGCCCACGTAAGCCGGGTCGCGGCGGCTGAGCGTAAACTCGGCCAGACCCAGCGGGTTGGAGCGGAAGGAGCTCGTCTCGCCCGAGGGAATGAGCTCGTCGGTCGTGGTGACCGGGTCCATGATCTTGGAGCACACCTTGAGCAGGATATCGTCGCCGAGCGGCTCCATCGCGGGCCACGGCTTGATGTTGGGCCCCTCGACCAGCTCGTCGGCAGGCTCAGCCTTGCCAAAGCCCCAGTACACGCGCTTCTTGTACGGTGCGTCATCGAAGGTGTACTCGCAGGCCTCGTCCCAGGTCTCCTCGGGCAGGTCGGTTGCCGGCGTCAGGACGCCGCCGTTGGCCGCCGTCGCCGCAATGGAGCGGGCGTCCATCAGGGCCACGGCGCTCAGCTGGCCATTCCCCGGCTTGGAACCCTCGCGGTTGGGGAAGTTGCGCGTGGTGTGGCGGATGGACAGGCCGTTGTTGGCGGGCGTATCGCCGGCGCCAAAGCACGGGCCGCAGAACGCCGTGCGCACGATTGCGCCGGCCTCCATGAGGTCGTAGATGTAGCCGCGGCGCGTGAGTTCGAGCGCCACGGGTTGGCTTGTGGGATAGACCGACAGCGAGAACTCGCCGCAGCCGGTGTTGGCGCCCTTGAGCACGCGGGCAGCCTGGACCACGGAGTCGTAGTTGCCGCCCGAGCAGCCGGCGATAACGCCCTGCTGCACGTGCAGCTTTCCGTCGACGATCTTGTCGAGCAGGCTAAAGTGCGTCTTGCCCTCGCCGATCTTGGCGGCCTCGAGCTCCACCTCATGCAGGATGTCCTCGAGATTCTCGTTGAGTTCGTCGATCTCAATGCCGTTGGAAGGATGGAACGGCAGCGCGATCATGGGCTTGATGCTCGACAGATCGACCTCGACGCAGCCGTCGTAGTAGGCAACATCGGCGGGCTTGAGTTCGCGGTAGTCGTCGCCGCGGCCGTGCATGGTCAAAAACGCGTGCGCGTCCTCGTCGGTGGCCCAGATGCTCGACAGGCAGGTGGTCTCGGTGGTCATGACGTCGATGCCGTTGCGGTAGTCGGTCGTCATGCTCGCGATGCCGGGGCCCACAAACTCCATGACCTTGTTCTTAACGTAGCCCTTGGCAAAGACGGCTCGGATGATGGCGAGCGCCACATCGTGCGGGCCGACGCCGGGACGCGGGGCGCCCGTGAGGTAGATGGCGACGACGCCGGGATAGGCGACGTCGTAGGTGTCACGCAGCAGCTGCTTTGCCAGCTCGCCGCCGCCCTCGCCCACGGCCATGGTGCCCAGGGCGCCGTAGCGGGTGTGCGAGTCGGAGCCCAAAATCATCTTGCCGCAGCCGGCGAAGTTCTCGCGCATAAAGGAATGGATGACCGCGATATGGGGCGGAACGAAGATGCCGCCGTACTTTTTGGCAGCCGAGAGACCGAAGACGTGGTCGTCCTCGTTGATAGTGCCGCCCACGGCGCACAGCGAGTTGTGGCAGTTGGTGAGCACGTAGGGCAGTGGGAACTGCTCCATGCCCGAGGCGCGCGCCGTCTGGATGATGCCGACAAAGGTGATGTCGTGGCTCGCCATGGCATCGAAACGAATCTTGAGCGCCTCGGGGTCGCCGGACGTGTTGTGTGCCTGAAGGATCGAATACGCGATGGTGCCACGCTTGGCGTCCTCGGGCGTCTGCGTAATACCGCGCTCGGCAGCCTCGGCCGCAGGCACAACCTCGCTGCCGCCGCGCAGGTAGATGCCGTCCTCGTACAGCTTGACCATACTGTCTCCCACTCTGCCCAAAAGATTTGGGCTCATAGCATACATTCGTTCAATATCGTGCCATAGAACGGTTGCAAGTGGGTTACGAATCTGCACGTTCACTTTATCTCGGTAAAGCATGGGAAAGGGGTGGCCCAAAGCGCCGGCACAAAAGGAACGTCCCCAAGTGCCAAATGCCGCAAGAGTGTCCCCTTTGACTAGTCGTTTAAGAACGTCCCCAATGACTACCCAAGAGAACGCCGCAGGTAGAGGACGGACAGCGAGCGACGTCCAGAGCGAACAAGTTGGCATGAAAAAGGCAAGGCATAGACCTTCTGGTCATGCCTTGCCTTTTGAATGACAAATTGTCGCTCTGGGCGGCGCGCAGCGTCGGCCCGTTACGCGGTTTGGTAAAACCGCGTAACTACAAATCCCCGCCGGCGCCCAGCAGCTTGCGCATGACCTGTTCGGGGTTAACCGAGCCATCGCGCGGGGCCAGGGCGGTGATCTTCTTCTGCATCTTGTACTCGTGCAGCTCGTCCTCGAGCTGGCGCACGCGGGCACGAAGTTTTTCGTTCTCGCGCTCGCGCTCTTCGGCACGCTCCTTCATATCGAGGATACGCACCACGCCGGCAAGGTTGATACCCTCGTCGGTAAGCTGGTTGATGAGTTCCAGGCGCTCGATATCGGCACGCGAGTACAGACGCGTGTTGCCTCCCGAGCGCTGGGGGTTCACCAAGCCCTTGGACTCGTAGACGCGCAGGGTCTGCGGGTGCATACCGGTCAGCTCGGCCGCCACGCTAATCATGTACAGCGGTTTGTTCCTATTGTCCTCGGCCATACTACCCGACCCCTTTTACGTCTCGTCCTCATCCATCATAAGCCCGCGGCCGCCCGCGGGCCATGCGACCAAACTAGTACGTCGCCTTGTAACGGTTGACCTTCTCGCGATAGTCACGCGTATCGGCCTCGCGCAGCTTGGTCATGGCATCGCGCTCGTCATCGGACAGATTCGTGGGAACCTGCACCTTGATCTCGACGAGCAGCGCGCCAGTACGGCCGCGATGCTTAACGTCGGGCGCACCCATCTCCTT
The DNA here is from genome assembly GCA_036304725.1 of Collinsella sp. GTDB lineage: Bacteria > Actinomycetota > Coriobacteriia > Coriobacteriales > Coriobacteriaceae > Collinsella. The sequence goes on from JAXIYC010000041.1 coordinate 12,304, forward strand.
AAAGCGGAACTTCTTGCCCGTCTGGGTACCCGCCGGCACCTTTAGACGAACCGTCGCACCGCCGGGCGTGGGCACGTCCACCGAGCAGCCGAGCGCCGCCTCGTACACCGAGATCGGCACCTCCATGGTCACATCGGCACCCTTGCGCTTAAACAGCGGGTGCTCCTCGACGTGCGTGGTCACGACCAGGTCACCGCGCTCGCCGCCGGCAACGCCATACTCGCCGCGGCGCTTATAGCGCAGCTTGCCGCCATCGACCGCGCCCGCGGGCACCGAGACCGTAATGGTCTGCTGTTCACCCGTCGAGGGAATGCGGTAGGTGACCTTGTGCGTCACGCCGCGAAACGCATCCTCGGCCGTCACGTCGACGGTCAGCGACAGATCGCCGCCCTTGCGCGCGCGGCTGCGGCCCGAGCCGGCACCCGCGGCGCCGGCAGCTCCGGCAAAGCCCGAGCCCCAATCGCTGCCCCAGGCACCGTTGCCGCTAAAGATGCTGTCGAAGATATCGCCCCAGCCGCTCGCGCCGGCACCGGCACCATAGCCACCGCCGTACGCGCCGCCCGCGCCCGGCATGCCGCCAAACATGAGCATCTGGTCGTACTCTTTGCGCTTCTTCTCGTCCGAAAGCGTCTCGTAGGCCTCGCTGATCTCTTTGAACTTGGCCTCGTCGCCGCCGGCATCGGGGTGATATTTTTGCGCGAGCTTGCGAAACGCGCTCTTGATCTCTTTGTCGGAGGCGCTCTTGGATACGCCCAGGATGTCATAGAAGGTTTTGCCTGCAGCCATCGTAGCTCCTCTCCTGTTACGTCCGCCGCCCATGCAGACGACGGCTCATGCTTTCATATGGCACTAGGCCAGAAAGGGCCCCGGGTGTTGCCCCGGGGCCCTTCTCAATTACTCCTCGGTACTCTCGACCGTATCGGCCGTAGCATCCTCGGGCGCCGCTTCGGGCTCCGGTGCGGGGCGCTTCTCGCCACCGTAGGTCACCGTCACCATCGCGGAACGCAGGATGCGATCCGCCATGCGGTAACCCTTCTGGTACACATCGTTGACGGTCTCGTCGTACTGCGATGCGTCCTCGACGCGACCCACAGCCTGATGCTCGAGCGGATCGAACGCCTCGCCCTTGGGGTCGATGGGCTCAACGCCCTCATGCGCAAACACGTCGAGCAGCTTGGCATGTACCGCGTCAACGCCATCAACGAACTGCTTAAAGTCGTCGGAAAGCTCTTGACTGCGGGCATGGTCGATCGCGCGCTCGATATCGTCAATCACCGGCAACAGCGCGGTGACAAGCTTCTCGGTCGCGCGCTCGCGCTCGGCGATACGCTCATTGGCGGTGCGGCGACGGAAGTTCTCCCAGTCGGCCTGCAGACGGGCGGTACGCTCGGTGGCGTCCTTTGCTTTGTCCTCGGCGGCCTTCTGAGCCTCTGCCGCAGCATCGAGCTCATTGCGCACGTCGGCAAGCTCCTTCTGGGCCTGCTCGAACTTGAGCTTAAAGTCGTTGTCGGCGGCTTCTTCACCGGCGCGGATAGCGGCTTCCACCATCTCGTCCTCGGTCATCGTCGCCTCCTTGTTGGAATCCTCTACCTGGTTCTCGGCAGCCTCGGCGGCCGGGGCCTCGTTGGCCTCGGTATCGTCAACGGCCTCTACGGGAATCTTCACGTCCTTCTCCTCAGAGTCAACGGGGGCGGCGCCAGCGGCGGCCGCCTCCGTGCGAGCTTTACGGGCGGACATGATTATTTGTCCTCGTCGTCCACAACCTCGTAGTCGGCGTCGACGACGTCATCGTCGGCAGGCTGGGCGCCAGCGGCACCGTCGGTCTGCTGCTGAGCGTCGGCGTAGACAACCTGGGCCAGCTCGTAGGCCACGGACTGCAGGGACTCGCCGGCGGCCTTGATAGCCTCGACGTCAGAGCCCTCGAGCGCCTTCTTGGCGTCGGCGATAGCGGCCTCGGCCTTGGACTTCACGTCGGCGGAAACCTTGTCGCCCAGCTCGTTAAGGGTCTGCTCGGTGGAGTAGCACAGGCTGTCGGTCTGGTTGCGGACCTCGACCTCTTCCTTCTGCTTCTTGTCCTCCTCGGCATGAGCCTCGGCGTCCTTGACCATGCGATCGACTTCGTCGTCGGAAAGCGCGGTGGAGCCGGAAATGGTGATCTGCTGCTCCTTGCCGGTGCCCTTGTCCTTAGCGGAGACCTTGACGATGCCGTTGGCGTCGATGTCGAAGGTGACCTCGATCTGCGGCACGCCGCAGCGGGCAGCCGGGATGCCGGTCAGCTGGAACTTACCGAGCGACTTGTTATCGCGAGCAAGCTCGCGCTCGCCCTGGAGCACGTTGATCTCGACGCTGGTCTGGTTGTCGGCAGCGGTGGAGTAGACCTCGGTCTTGGAGGTCGGGATCGTGGTGTTGCGGTCGATCATCTTGGTCATGATGCCGCCCATGGTCTCGACACCCAGCGACAGCGGGGTAACGTCGAGCAGCAGGATGCCCTCGACGTCGCCGGTGAGCACGCCGCCCTGGACGGCAGCGCCGTCGGCAACGACCTCGTCGGGGTTCACGGACATGTTGGGCTGCTTGCCGGTCATGGTCTTGACGAGCTCCTGGACAGCGGGCATACGGGTGGAGCCGCCGACGAGGATGACCTCGGTCAGATCGGAGAGCTTAAGCTTGGCGTCGCGCAGGGCGTTGGTGACAGGCTGCTTGCAGCGCTCGAGCAGGTCGCGGGTGATCTTCTCGAACTCGGCGCGGGTCAGCGTGTAGTTGAGGTGCAGCGGGCCGGACTGGTTCATGGTAATGAACGGCAGGTTGATGGTGGTCTGCTGGGCGGCGGAGAGCTCCTTCTTGGCGTTCTCGGCGGCCTCCTTCAGACGCTGCAGGGCCATGGGGTCCTGACGCAGGTCGACACCGTTCTCCTGCTGGAACTTATCGGCCATCCAATCGATGACGCGCTGATCCCAGTCATCGCCGCCCAGGTGGTTGTCGCCCGAGGTGGACAGAACCTCAAACACGCCGTCGGCGAGGTCGAGGATGGAGACGTCGAAGGTGCCGCCGCCCAGGTCGAAGACCAGGATGCGCTGGTCGGTGCCCTGCTTGTCCAGGCCATAGGCAAGAGCAGCAGCGGTCGGCTCGTTGACGATACGCTTGACGTTGAGGCCGGCGATCTTACCGGCGTCCTTGGTGGCCTGACGCTGGGCGTCGTTGAAGTAGGCCGGGACGGTGATGACGGCGTCGGTGACGGTCTCGCCCAGATACTTCTCGGCGTCGGCCTTCATCTTTGCGAGCGTCATGGCGCTCACCTGCTCGGCGGTGTAATCCTTGCCCTCGATGTCGACGACGGCACGGCCACCCTGACCCTCCTTGACCTCATACGGCACGGTCTTGATCTCGGAGGTGCACTCGGAGTACTTGCGGCCCATGAAGCGCTTGATGGAGAACACGGTGTTCTTGGGGTTGGTGACAGCCTGGTTCTTAGCGGCCTTACCCACGACGCGGTCGCCGTCGGCACGGAAGCCCACGACGGACGGGGTGGTGCGGTCGCCCTCGGCGTTCACGATAATGGTCGGAGAACCGCCCTCGAGGACGGCCATAGCGGAGTTGGTAGTACCAAGGTCGATACCAAGAATCTTACCCATTAGAAATTCCCTCTCTCTTGTGCGTTCGCGCCGCGTCGGCGGACTGCCGCGCGACGCTTCGGCTTGTCTTTCAGGATGTAGTGTATCCCCTTATGGGCAGGAATATACAAAATCTAAGTCAATTCATATAAGATTTCTTATCTCTGAGAGTTTAGGTTCGTAAAGGCGCAGGTAGACGGCTTGTTTGAGTTCTCGATAGATCTATTGAGATCTATGTAGAGTTGGCTGAGGTTTGAGCTTGGAGCCGCGCAGGAGACTTTGGGGCGACCCCGGGGAAAGCGCGTCCCGTTTTGAGCGGCGATTCTGGGATGCAGCTTCCGCTTGAAGGCTCAACCGGAAAATGCAGCCCAGTTTGAGCGTAGATTCCGGGACGCAGTTTCCCGCGGAGCGCTCAACTGGAAACTGCATCCCGTTTTGAGAGCGAATTCTGGGACATAGTTTCCGCTAAACGTCCATCGGGAAAGCGCGTCCCAGTCTGAGCGTCAATTCCGGGTCGCGCTTTCCGTAAGCACGCTCAATCGCCCTATATTTCAAGTCACCTTTAGCTAACATTTGCGCAGCTCAACGGCCCCACCTGCGTGTTTTTTAGTAAGCCGTGGCATACTCGGCGAACGGTATGAAGATGCCGGTCAGAGGGTATTGCAAACGGTCGCTCCCGTGGTATGTTTTTGCCCGAATCAAACCGGCGCGCATCGCCTGTAGCGTCGGTCAACAGAGAGGAAACTACCATGGCTCATCCCGTAATTGATGCCGACGAGTGCATCGCTTGTGGCGTTTGCGTCGACTCCTGCCCCGCTGGCGTTCTGGAGCTCCAGGACGTCGCTACCGTCGCTGACGAGGACTCCTGCGTCGCCTGTGGCGCTTGCCAGGACGCTTGCCCCGCTGGCGCGATCACCGAGATCGTCGAGGAGTAACCACTCCCCCACCTGCACACTCAAAAGTACACCGTGCACAAAAAAGAGGCCTCCGCATCGCCGCGGAGGCCTCTTTTTTTGTGTGATAACTAATTTGGCACCGTCGCAGGTTGAGCTCACGTCAGCGAAAACGTCCCTAAGCGAGCAAGGTGACGTGAAAGAGGAGGGAAGCGTACTTTGTGGTACGCGACCGACGATTGAACGTCAGATTGCCGCTTAGAGACGTTTGCAGCGTCGGCTACGATAGATCGTCCTCGTAAGGCATTAAATCGGCAAGGTAGCCTTTCTCCTTGAGTATGGCCTCGATCTCGTCGAGAGTCTGCTCGTCTTCCGCGGCGATGCGATGGAAGTGGTAGCCGCTGGTCACCGTCAGCAGTGGGAAGCTCTTGCCGCTCTCGATATCGTGCAGGTAGCGCTCAACATCGCGACGATTGCGGATGTCCAGGTCGGCCGTGATCTTACCGTACACGCGGTGATTGACGATCACGTTGAGCACGGCACCACCGGCGTCGACGATACTCGTAAGCTCATCGCCTGCCTGCTCCACGCCGTGGCGAACCTTGACCAAGCGCGTGGGCACAGCGGGGCTGCTGGGGGCCTCCTGCAGCACGTAGCCGCGGTTGGTCGCCACGATATCGTGCCCATCGGCGCGCAGCAGGGCGATGTCCTGCACCACGACCTGGCGGCTCACACCCACCTCGCGGGCAAGCGCGCTGCCCGATACGGGCCCCTTGGCTCCCTCGAGCACGGCCATGATGGCACGGCGACGCTCGCGGGCGTTCATTATTTACCGTCCAGCAGACGCAGGTGCTTAAGCGAGAGGTCGAGGATCGGCGCGGAGTGCGTCAGGGCGCCCGAGCTAATGTAGTCGACGCCCAGATCAGCCAGGGCGCGAATGTTGTCGGCGTCCACATTGCCCGAGCACTCGGTCTTGGCGCGACCGGCGATAAGCTCGATGGCGGCGGCCATGTCGTCATGGGTCATGTTGTCGAACATGATAATGTCGGCACCGGCCTCCACGGCCTCGCGCACCATATCCAGGTTCTCGCACTCAATCTCGACCGTCGTGGTAAACGACGCGTGGGCGCGCGCCATCTCAATCGCGCGCGCCACGCCACCGGCGGCGTCGATGTGGTTGTCCTTGAGCATGACAGCCGTCGACAGGTTATAACGGTGGTTGCTGCCGCCGCCGATCTCGACCGCGGCCTTCTCGAAGACGCGCATGCCCGGCGTGGTCTTGCGCGTGTCGACGAGCACCGTCTTGGTGCCCTCGAGCGCCGAGGCCATCCTGTGCGTATAGGTGGCGATACCGCTCATGCGCTGCAGGTAGTTGAGTGCCACGCGCTCGCCCGAAAGCAGCACGCGCGCGTCGCCGCGAACCTGGCCCACGTGATCGCCGGCGTGCACCTCGTCGCCATCCGCGACATCAAACAACACGGAGCTCTGCGAATCCAGCAGCTCAAAGGTACGGGCGAACACATCCAAGCCCGCGATGATGCCATCGGCCTTGGCGATAAGCTCCACCGTGGCGGGACGCGCCGTGGGACACACGCTCGCCGTGCTCACGTCCTCAAAGGTAATGTCCTCGCGCAGCGCCTGCAGAATCAGATCATCGACGACAAGCTTCATGGTAATGGGATTCATGGTCTACTCCTCCACGGCCTGCGTACCGGCGGCACGGGCCAAATCATCGATTGCCAGGGAGTCGGCGCTCAGGGCGCGATGACGGCCATCAAGCGCGGGCTCGCCCGCCTGCTCCACGGCAAGCGACTCGCCGGTGCGCATACGCCAAGCGGCGCGACGGCCCCAAACCAGGGACTCGAGCAGACTGTTGGAAGCCAGGCGGTTTTTGCCGTGAACGCCGTTGCAGGCCGTCTCGCCCGCGGCGTAGAGCTCGGGCATCGAGGTGCGGCCGTCCTTGTCGACCCATACGCCGCCCATAAAGTAGTGCTGCGTAGGCGTGACGGGAATGGGCTCGTCCAGGATGTCGCGGCCATCCTCCAGGCAGCGCGCGCGGATATTGGCAAAGTGTCCGGTCACCACGTCGCGATCGACGGGGGCAAAGCTCAGCCATTCGTGCTCGGTGCCGTCCTGCTTCATCTGCTCGCGGATGGCGGCGGCAACAACGTCGCGCGGCTGCAACTCGTCGGTAAAACGCTCGCCGGCGGCATTGAGCAGAATCGCGCCCTCGCCGCGGCAGCTTTCGCTGATCAGAAACGTGCGACCCGGCTGCGGCGAGAACAGGCCCGTGGGGTGAATCTGCACGTAGTCCAGGTGCTCCATCGTGATGCCGTGCTCCTGCGCGATATAGCAGGCGTCACCGGTGAGCTGCGGGTAGTTGGTCGAATGGTCGTACACGCCACCGATACCGCCCGTTGCCCACAGCGTATGGCGGGCATGGATCTTAAACGGCTTACCGGTATGCACGTCCTTAGCGGCATTTGCCAGCTCGTCGGCGGGGCGAGCTGAATCGTCCTCGTCCACGGCGACGGCGACGACGCCGGTGCACACCGTGGCGCCATCGCGCTCGGCAGTCAGGATGTCGGTCATGGCAACGTGTTCGAGAATCTGCACGTTGTCCAGTTTGCGGACAGCCTGGAGCAGCTTGGTCGTAATCTCCTTGCCCGTAATATCGGCATGGAAGGCAATGCGCGGGCGGCTGTGCGCGCCCTCGCGGGTAAAGTCGAGGCTGCCGTCGGCCTTGCGCTCAAAGTCCACGCCCATGGCCAGCAGGTCGTTGATGACCGAACGGCTCGAGCGGATCATGATGTCTACACTCTCGCGGCGGTTCTCGTAATGGCCGGCGTGCATGGTGTCCTCAAAGAAGGCATCGTAGTCAGAACCCTCGGGCAGCACGCAGATGCCGCCCTGCGCGAGCATCGAATCGCACTCATCGACGGCGCCCTTGGAGAGCATGATTACGCGCGCGCTCGTCGGCAGATTGAGAGCCGCATACAGGCCCGCCACGCCGCAACCGGCAATGACGACGTCACACTCCATATCGGGGTATTGTTTGGTTTCCACAGGAATCCTCTCCCTTGTACTGTGGCATAAGGGATGGTCCCTCATGCCACATTGGCTTAGCGCGCCGCGTACTCGAGCATGCGGTCGAGCGTGAGCTTGGCCTGATCGGCGGCCTCGTCCGACACGCCAATCTGCACCTCGCCCTCGCCCGTCTCCAAGCAGTGCACGAGCTTTTCGAGCGTGATGAGATCCATGTTGACGCAGGTGGGCTGCACTGCAGGGAAGTAGAACTTCTTGCCGGTGCCCTGGCAGCGGCGCTCGAGCTCGTAGAGCACACCGCGGACCGTCACGATGATGAACTCGCTCGCGTCCGACTCCTCGGCGTACTTGATGATGCCGGCGGTGGAGCCGATGTAGTCGGCCTCGGCCAAGACGTCGGCCTTGCACTCAGGATGCGCCAGCACGAGCGCGTCGGGGTGGGCCTCCGTCGCGTCGACAATCTGCTCGACGGTGATGATGTGATGGCGCGGGCAGTAGCCGTTGTTGAGAATGACGTGCTTTTGCGGCACCTGCTCGGCTACGAAGCGGCCGAGGTTTTGGTCGGGAATGAACAGGATATGCTGCTGCGGCAGCTCGGACACGATCTTGACGGCGTTGGAGCTGGTGACGCACACGTCACTCCAGCTCTTAATCTCGACCGTCGAGTTGACGTAGCAGACCACGGCCAGGTCGTCGCCGTACTCGGCGCGGGCCGCGTCGACTGTCTCGCGTTTGACCATGTGCGCCATGGGGCAGTCCGCACCCGGCTCGGGCAGCAGCACGGTCTTGGTGGGATTGAGTAGCTTGGCGCTCTCGCCCATAAACTCCACGCCGCACAGCACGATGGTCTGCTGCGGCAGGCTCTTGGCGAGCTTTGCCAGGTAGAAGCTGTCGCCGACGTAATCGGCAACGGCCTGGACCTCGGGCGCCACGTAATAGTGAGCCAGAATCACCGCGTCACGTTGGGTTTTTAGTTGCTGAATGGCCTCGACGAGCTCTGCGGGCACCAGTGCCGCGCGCTCCGTTGCCGTCGCTGCCGATGCCAGGCCGGCCGCGATATCGCGTGCAAGCTCCGACGCATCCATGTTCGCGCTCTGTGCCATCAAGGCCCCTCTCTTTTGGCGAATCTTGGGGCTTTAGTATGACACCTAGGTTTACAGCTGACAAGACAGCTGTAAACCTAGGTGTAAAGTTGAAATAAAGATTCAATCATGCGGCAGGTCCATTTTCGAACTGGCAAGCTGAGGATAGCCGAGCTCTCGATAGCGCAGGAGGCATCTTTCGCCACCGCAATACCGCTCGGCGCGAGTTGCGCACCATGAGGCACGAACGGGCGCTCCCCCGCGAGCGGCACGCGCCCAATGTGGCAAAATCGAACTACTAAGGGGGCCCGAATGCTCAAGATTATTGCCTGCGACGATGACGTCGCTTTTCTAGATAGACTGCACCGGATGATCGACCGTTGGTCGACCGAGAAGGGCACGGCGGTCGATGTTGCGCTCGTTACGCGCGGCGAGGACCTGCTGGCGCGCCATGCCGCGTCGCGCGCCGACATCATCCTGCTCGACATGATCATGCCGCTCGTCAACGGCATGGACACCGCGCGCGAGCTGCGCCAGTCCGATACCGCCGTGCGCCTGGTGTTCCTCACCTCGTCGCCCGAGTTTGCGCTGGAGTCCTACGAAGTCCGCGCCTTCGACTACCTGCTCAAGCCCGTGGCATACGAACGCCTGGCGCAGCTGCTCGACGAGCTTTCGAGCATGCGCCCGTCGGCGACCGACGAGTTCGTCATCAAAACGTCCTTTGGTTACCATGCCCTGCGCCTGTCCGACATCGAATATGCCGAGGCACGCAACAAGCACGTGGTTTTCCACCTGCGCGACGGACGCGATATCGAGGCGCTCGAATCGTTCCGCAGCGTCGAGGACCGCTTGGCGCAAAACGCGGTCTTCTTTAAATGCCATCGCAGCTACCAGGTCAACTTGCGCAACATCGACCACTTCGATCGCACGGACATCGTCATGCGCTCTGGCGCGAGCATCCCGCTTTCGCGCAGCAGCAAGCAGGGATTCCAGGACGCCTACTTTGCGGTGCGCTTTGAGGGCGGGAGGCGCTGATGCCTGCATCGGTCGAAATGGTTCTTTGGGCGATTCACCACGCCACGACGCTGCTCTTTGGCGTTTTTGCCTCGGCGGCGCTGTGCGGTGTCGAGATCAACCGGCGTCATGCGCTTGAACTGGTGCTGGTCGGTGCCGTAACTGGATGCGCATTTGGCCTCGCCAATGCCGTCGGCGGCGAGCTTTTCGCCCGCCAGGTATATCCGCTCGTCGTGCATCTGCCGCTCGTCATCTATTTGTGCGCGCGCTACCGCCTGAGCCCGCTGCTTGCCGTGCTCGGCATTACGAGTGCCTATCTGAGCTGCCAGTTCAGCAATTGGATGGGCATCGCCGCATTTGCCGCAACCGATTCTCAGATCGCGTACTATCTGGCGCGCATCGCGACCACACTCGCCGTCTTTGCCGTCCTGTTGCATTGGGCCGGCGACATCGGTCCGCGCTTGGCGATTAAAAGCACCACCGAGCTGGGCATCCTTTTAATCCTGCCGCTCGTCTATTACGTCTTTGACTATGCCACCAACGTCTACACCACGCTGTTCCACTCGGGCTCGGTGGTGACGGTTGAGTTTTTGTCATTTGCGCTCTGTGCCTTCTATCTTATGTTTCTTGCCGTTTACCTGCGCGAATACGAAGAAAAGGAAACCGCCGAGCGAGAGCGCTGGATGCTCGAAACCCGCGACAGCGCCGCCATCAAAGAGCTCGAGGCTTGGCGTCAATCTGGGCGCGAGCTGTCGATTCTTCGCCACGACATGCGCCACTTCCTACGCGGCCTGGCCGCTTTAATTGAGGAGGGCCACACCGACGAGGCGCTCAAACGCATCGACGAACTCTGCGAAGCCGGCGACCGCACCGCCGTACGCCGCTTCTGTGCCAACGAGACCGTAAACATCGCGCTTTCGTCATTTAACTCGGATATCAATAGAAACGGCATTACCGCCAACCTGCGCGTCGCCGTACCCGAAACCATCCACGTAGGTGACGCCGACCTGTTTAGTGTGCTCTCAAATGCCTTGGAAAACGCTATCACCGCCGCAAGCGCCGCACCCCAAGGAAAGCGATTCGTCGACTTTGACCTGCGATTAGAGGACGGCCAGCTGCTGCTGTTAGTTTCCAACACGTTTGACCGCGCGCCGCGCATGGTCGACGGCATGCCCGTGACCCGGCATGCGGGCCACGGCTTTGGCACCAGGAGCATCAAACTTGCCGTGGAGCGCATGAACGGCAACTGTCAGTTCCGCATTAACGGCGATCGGTTTGAGATGCGCGCTGTGATGTAGGGACGCGATAAGCCGGCGCCGCGCTCGACCCGTCAGGGCCGCCTTACCGGCGCCAATCCGCTACAGCGGAGCGGCCGCCGGGGTCAGCTGCTTGATGTATGCCCACATGCGCTGCTTGGCGGCTTTGTCAGTGAGCGCCGCCTCAAAACCGTCGAGCGCGAGCACGCGGCGACCCTGCACATGGGCGATCAAGCCGGGCTTGAGCATGGCGGTGTCGAAGTCATCGATCGCCACGAGCATATCGGCATAGGTCTCGCGCATGGTATCGGCCGCACGATCATCCAGCAACAGCACCGCCTCGGGGTCCAGCGCCTCGAGCGCCTCGCGGAACAGCTCGCACGGCAGGGCATGGCCCACCGCCACCGTTCCGTCGCCCGCACCGGCGACGCTTGCCAGCACGCAAAAATCCTCGGGCGCATAACCGATGGCCCCGAGCGCCTTACGCAGCGCCGCGCCATCCGCGCCTGCGGCAAGCTCGCCGCCCGAGCGCTCGGCCTCATCCAAATCGCCTTTTACCAGCACAATCGGCGAGCACGCGTTGCCTGCGATGCGCACGCCACGACCCGCAAGCGATGCGAGCTCCTGCTCGGTGGCCTGGGCGATGGCTTCTTTTTTCTGGCTTTGTGACGTGGACATGCGCTCTCCAATCGTTTGCGTGCCCACCATTATATAAAAGAGCCGCCCGCGAGTGGTTGCTTTGCGGGCCGCTGGGTATAAGCACGGTCGTACTGAGTTTTACGCGGCTGAGCCGCGTCACATTATGGAGGTCACCATGGCTGACATTAAGCAGATTACCCCCGAGAACTTCGATTCCATCGTTAACGGCAGCCTGCCCGTGCTGGTCGATTTTTGGGCACCGTGGTGCGGGCCCTGCCGATCGCTCTCGCCCATCGTTGACGAGGTTGCCGATGAGCTGGCGGGCAAGCTTGCCGTTGCCAAATGCAACGTCGATGATAACCAGGACCTGGCCATGAAGTATGGCGTCATGAGCATCCCCACGCTGATTGTGTTTAAGAACGGCGAGGAGATTGACCGCTCGGTTGGCGCTCTGCCCAAGGCGAGGCTGCAGGCGCTGCTGGAGAAGCATCTGTAATACGCTTGTTACTTACCCGCCGTCCATGAGCGGTTTTGCACCGCTCGCCGGACTGCCGGGTGCGGCGCGTGCGACCACGGATAGTATGGTAGTTACAAACAGCCCCCAGTGAACGGGTGCGGGTCAGACGGACTCGCACCCGTTTTCTTATGCGGCGGCGCCCAGGGCGGCGTCAAGGCGTCCGAACGCACGCTTCTTAATGCTGAAGCTCAACCATTTGAATCTTTGCATATGTCCAACCTGCGGACCAAGAAACGTCCAACTTGCGGATTTCAAACGGTCCAACTTGCGGAATCAAAACGGTCCAACTTGCGGACTTTAGAGGTAAAATGGGCGTGGAAGAGGGAGGTTCAAATGACGTTGTCAAGCACGCGCTATTTACCCCGTATCGCGGATCAAATACTTGCTCGAAAGCTCAAATCGTCGGGAGCCGTTCAGATTAAGGGTCCCAAATGGTGCGGGAAAACAGCGACTGCTGAACAAGCTGCAGCGAGCTGCATCTATATGCAGGACCCTGACAATGGACACAGCTATATGCAGCTTGCAAACTCGAAGCCATCAATTCTGCTTAGAGGGGACAAGCCCCGTCTAATCGACGAATGGCAGATGGCACCACAACTATGGGATGCTGTCCGTTTTGCCGTCGACCAGGAACACGGACGAGGGCAATTTATCCTAACCGGCTCCGCCACGCCACGGAAAAGTGAGATGCCAGCTCATTCCGGTGTTGGACGGATCGCGCGCATGAACATGCGCCCCATGTCGCTGTTCGAATCGCAAGAATCCACTGGGTCGGTCTCGCTTGCATCCCTTTTCGACGGCCACGCGGACGTGGCCGACCTCGTCGATTTTGATATCGAACGCATCGCCCATGCCCTTTGCAGGGGCGGATGGCCGGAATCCGTAACCGAAAGCAGCCAGGACGCTGCGCTTGCAATGGCAAGCAACTATATCGAAGAGCTGCTCGATACCGATATCGATGAGATCGATGGAGTGCGCCGCAATAAAACCTGGATGGCTCAAATTGTTCGTAGCTATGCACGCAACGTTTCATCAGAAGCATCGTTATCGACCATTGCGACTGATATGCAAGGGGAGCCGCCCTCAAGAGACACCGTTTCTGAATACGTTGACGCCTTGACGCGCGCCTGTGTTTTTGAAGATCTCGAGGCATGGGCGCCACGGCTTCGCTCCAAAACCGCTGTGCGAACGAGTCCAACGCGCCATTTCTGTGACCCGTCTCTTGCGGCTGCCGCCCTGGGGGCAACGCCTCAAAAGCTCCTGGAAGATTTTGAAACATTTGGGCTTCTGTTTGAATCGATGTGCATTAGGGACCTGCGCACCTATATGGATCTGCTCGGCGGCAAGGTTTACCACTATCGGGACAAAACCGACCTTGAAGCCGATGCCGTACTCGTACTGGATGACGGCAGGTACGCTCTGGTTGAGATCAAGCTTGGCTCAAAGCCCATAGACGCCGCAGCCGCCAATCTCAAGAAACTCGCATCGAAAATCGATGCGGCCCACCAAGGCGAAGCGTCCTTCTTGCTCGTTCTCACTGGAACCGCAACTGCCTACCGACGGGAAGACGGTGTCGTAGTCGCACCGCTAGCTTCACTGGCACCGTAGGACAACTGGCATACAACGGCGGGCGCGGGAGCCCTCCGTAGTAGAATCTGAACCACTGGATTGCCCCGTACAAAAGGAGATTCCCATGCATGACGTTGGAATGAACATGAGCCAGCTTGCCATGAGCGTCAAGCAGGTCGACGACACCATCGAGCTCGCTCACGAGTGGAGCCATCAGCTGCTGCATGCGACCGAGAATTTTGACATGGAGCGCATCGGCGCCAAGCTCGAGGCCGCCATGGCCGCGCTGCACGAGGCCCACGACGCACTCGAGGGCTACGAGGAAGCCATCGAGGCCGACCACAACTCCGTCGGCTCCGTGAAGCTGGTGTAAGGTGGCCGAACACGAGCACGGCTGCGGGTACGAGCACGAGCATCCGCACGGGGCGGACGGTGACGCGGGCTGCCACTGTAGTGGCTCCGGCTCCGAGCTGGTCCGTTTTTCGGTTACCGCACCCGACGACCTGCTGCGCCGTTTTGACGAGCAGATCGCACGCCGCGGCGACGTGGCCAACCGATCCGAGGCCGTGCGCGACCTGATTCGTGCCTCGATCGCCAAGGAGCAGATGCGCACGCCCGATGAGTATGTTATCGGGTCGCTCACCATGATCTACGACCACCATACCGGCGACCTGACGCGCCGCCTGGACGAAGTGCAGCACGACTACACCGACGAGATTGTATCGACCATGCACGTGCATTTGGATCACCACAACTGCTTGGAGATTCTGGCGCTCAAGGGTCGCGGCGAGCGCGTCTACGAACTAGCCGACCGCCTGCTGGGCCTGCGCGGCGTTAAGCACGGCGAGCTTACCTGCGCCGCCACCAAGCAGAGCCTGGGGCTGTAGCGCACCTGTCCCTATTTGGTCGGTTTTGATGAGGGGTGTCGCATGCGGCATGTGCATATTCATGTAACGGGCATTGTGCAGGGCGTTGGCATGCGGCCGTTTGTGTATCGCGAGGCCATGGCGCATGGCATTTGCGGCTGGGTGCTCAATGCGGGCGACGGCGTGCATATCGAGGCACATGCACCGGCTGCCGCGCTCGATAGCTTTGCCGCCGCACTCCGCACCCATGCACCGGCGGCAGCTCGCGTGGAGCAGGTCGATGTTGCAGACCTCGCGCCCGGCAGCTGGAATGTTGCCGATGAACAGGGCTTTCACATCGTGGCATCGCAGGACCAGACCGCGCACACCACACTTATCTCGCCCGATATCGCCACCTGCGATGACTGTCTGCGCGAGCTGTTCGACCCCGACGACCGGCGTTTCCACTATCCCTTTATTAACTGCACCAACTGCGGGCCGCGCTTTACCATCATCCGGTCGCTGCCCTACGACCGGGCGGCCACCTCGATGAATCGCTTCCCCATGTGCCCTGCCTGCGCGGCGGAGTATGCCGACCCGCTCGACCGACGCTTTCACGCACAACCCGACGCCTGCTTTGACTGCGGGCCGCACATTACATGGCGCGAGGCGGGTGTAGACAAAGACGACGCCCCCTCTGGCGCCCCGGCGCCGGCCGTCGGTGCCACGCGCGAGGCCAGCGACGCCATCATCGAGCGCTGTGTTAAGCTGCTGGCTTGCGGTGATGTTGTCGCCATCAAGGGCCTGGGCGGATTCCACCTGGCGTGCGACGCCAGCAACGAGCAGGCGGTGGCCAAGCTGCGCTGTCGCAAGCGCCGCAGCAACAAACCGCTTGCCGTCATGGTACACGACCTTACCGATGCCGAGCGCCTGTGCCGGATCGATGATACCGAGCGCGACCTGCTTACCGGCAGTGTCCGCCCCATCGTGTTGCTGCGCCGCCGCGTTGTTGCAATCGACAGCGAATGCTGCGCCCCCGGCGCACCCGACCTCGCTCCATCCGTCGCGCACGATCTGCCCGAGCTCGGTGTTATGCTTCCCTACACGCCGCTTCAGCACCTGCTGCTTGCTGCCGCCGCGTCGCACGGCCTGCACGCGCTGGTTATGACCAGCGGAAACTTGAGCGAAGAGCCCATCGAGACCGATGACGATCTTGCCTGGGAGCATCTCGTTGCCGCCGGCATCGCCGACGCGCTGCTCGGCAATGACCGCGCGATCCTCTCGCGCTACGACGACTCCGTGGTACGTGTGGTCGACGGCACCGTTATGCCGGTTCGCCGCGCTCGTGGCTATGCGCCGCAGCCATTGCCGCTGCCGGCGATTGACGGCAGCGCGCCCTGCCTGCTGGCATGCGGCCCACAGCAAAAGGCCACGATTGCACTCACGCGCGAAGACGCGAATGGAACGTCGGCCTGTTTTGTGTCGCAGCATATCGGCGATGTCGAAAACGGTGCGACTTTCGATGCGTGGAATGCGGCACGCACGCGACTGGAAGACCTTTTTGACCTAGCGCCCGCCGCGCTGGCCTGCGACTTGCACCCCAGCTACCTATCGAGTCAGTGGGCACGCGAACAGGCGCGCGAGCGCAATCTGCCGCTTATCGAAGTCCAGCACCATCATGCGCATATCGCGAGCGTGATGGCTGAGGCTATCGCCACAGGACAGCTTGCACCCAATGCGCGCGTACTTGGCATCGCCTTCGATGGAACGGGCGCTGGCACCGACGGAACCATTTGGGGCGGTGAGTTTCTTGTCGCCGGCCTCGCCGATTTTGAGCGCACCGCGCACCTGCGTACCTGGGCACTCCCCGGTGGCGCCGCATCTGTGCGCGACGCCCGACGCAACGCCTTTGCCCTGCTCGGCGAACTCGGTCTGCTCGAACGTCCGGGTGCCGCGGGGATCCTGGGCGGCCTCGATGAGCAGACGCGCAGTATCACGACCACGATGATCAAGCGGAACATCAACAGCCCGCGAACGAGCAGTATGGGCCGTCTGTTTGACGCCGCGGCGGCGATCTTGGACATCTGCGGCACTGCAACCTACGAGGGCGAACCCGCCATCGAGCTCGAGGCCGCCGCCTGGCGCGCTTTTAGCGACGAAAACAGCCATTTCACTGGCAATCAGGCTGGCGTATCCGCATCCGTCTCAACATCGCTGGACAGTTTGTTCAGATATGTATTAACTACTGACCCCCTATCCCGCATTTTTGCCTCAGATTTGGCCAAAAAAGGCTCTCCAGACACCCTATTTGCGGCAAATATGTCTGCCGAACACCCCAAATCAACCCATTTGGGATCATCGCAGACGGCTTTTGCCACCCAGAGCCCATCACAAAAATACGTATCTGAACTAACTGTCCAGGCGGCCTCGGACAACCCCCTCATTTTGGATCCCAAACCGCTTTTTGAGGCGCTTTTGAGTGGAATCGAGGCCGGTGTGCCGGCCGACAAGCTCGCGCTCGACTTCCATATCGCCATTGCACGCGCATCGGCACGTATCGCAAGCGAAATCTGCGCTCGCGAAGGCATCGACATCGTCGCGCTCTCGGGCGGCGTGTTCATGAACCGACTTTTGCTTCGGCTCCTCACGCGCGAGCTCAAAGACGCCGGTCTTGCCGTCTTGGTTCCCCACACCGTGCCCGTCAACGACGGCTGCATCGCCTACGGCCAGGCGGCGGTCGCCCGCGCTCGCCTCACGCAGATCGCATCGCGGTAGGCTGCTTGGCCAGCCCATGCGCCGCCGTCTCACAGGTGTAACGCGTTTGCCCGCAACCCCCGCGAGCGCTACCATCAACTGATGGATTATTAAGCGCCCATCCAGCGCAAAGCGTATAAAAGGGAAACATTATGTGCCTTGCCGTTCCCGGTAAAGTGGTCAAACGCGACGACGACCTAAAGGCGATCGTCGACATGATGGGCATCGAGCGCCCCGTATCGCTGCGACTTGTGCCGACGGCACAGGTGGGCGACTATGTTCTCGTACACGCCGGCTTTGGCATCCAGATTGTCGACGAGCAGGAAGCCCAGGAGACGCTCGAGCTGGTCAACGCCATGACCGAGCTGGTCGAAGAGGACCAGCTCGCCACCAACCCGACCGAGGCATACTAGTGGCGGCGGCGCAACCGGTTCACTCCGGTATCGACTTTTCGGCATTTCGCGACCCACGGCTCGCTCGCGAGCTCATCGACCGCATTCATGAGCTTGTCGGCGACCGCACCATCAACCTGATGGAGGTCTGCGGTACGCATACCGTGAGCATTGGCCGCTATGGTTTTCGCTCCATTATGCCGGCGGGGCTCAAGCTGTTGAGCGGCCCGGGCTGCCCCGTCTGCGTTACCGCAAACCGCGACATCGACCACGCAATCGCACTCGCCAAGATGGACGGCGCCATCATCACTACCTTTGGTGACATGATGCGCGTGCCCGGATCGTCCACCTCGCTTGCCGCGCAAAAGGCAGCCGGACGCGACATCCGTATCGTCTACTCGCCGCTCGACGCGCTCGATATCGCCAAACACAGCCCCGACCGCCCGGTCATCTTTATGGGCGTGGGCTTTGAGACTACGACGCCCACCATCGCCGCCGCCATCCTGGAGGCCGATGCACGCGGACTCCAGAACTTCTCGGTCTATTGCGCCCACAAGACCACGCCACCGGCGCTGCGCGCGATTGCCAACGACCCCGAGACCACTATCGACGGCTTTATCCTGCCGGGCCACGTCGCCACCATCACAGGCCTGGTACCCTTTGGCTTTTTGGTCGATGAGTTTAGGACCCCAGGCGTGGTCACGGGATTTGAGCCGGTCGATATTCTGCAGGGTATCTGCATGCTGGTGCAGATGGTCGTTGAGGGGCGGCCCGCGATCGACAACGCGTACCGTCGCGGCGTCAACGTGGACGGCAACCCCGTGGCGCGCCAACTGGTCGAGCAGGTGTTTGAGCCGTGCGATACCACATGGCGCGGGCTGGGACCGATTGCCGCCTCGGGCCTTTCCATCCGCCCCGAGTTCTCGCGCTTTGACGCCGGCGCCCGCTATGACGTGCCCGTTGAACCGACGGTCGAGCCGCGCGGATGCCGTTGCGGCGACGTGCTGCGCGGGGCCATCGCACCGAGCGACTGCCCACTTTTCGGCCACGCCTGCACGCCCGGGCATCCTGTTGGCCCGTGCATGGTGAGCTCGGAAGGCAGCTGCGCTGCGTACTTTAGATACCAAATCTAGCCCGAACGCCCCCACGCACCAGACGCACCACGATTGGAGTTTTCGATATGTCCCATAGCGTCACCGATAGCACTGTCCTGCTGGGCCACGGCTCCGGCGGCCAGATGATGAAGCGCATTATCGACGAGGTCTTTCTGGATGCCTTTGGGTCGCCCGAGCTGCTCGAAGGCAACGATGCCGGTGTCGCCGCCCTGCCCGCGAGCGGGCGCATCGCCATGTCGACCGACAGCTTTGTGGTGACGCCGCAGTTCTTCCCCGGCGGAAATATCGGCAGGCTCGCCGTGTGCGGAACCGTCAACGATGTTGCGACCTCGGGTGCCAACGTGCGCTTCCTTTCGTGCGGCTTTATCCTCGAAGAGGGCTATCCTATGGATAAGCTGCGCCAGATTGTGCAGACCATGGCCGAGACGGCGCGCGAGGCGGGCGTCAAAATCATCACCGGCGACACCAAGGTGGTCGAGCGCGGCGGAGCTGACGGCGTCTACATCAACACCGCCGGCGTGGGCGAGGTTCCCGCGGGCGTGACGCTCAGCGGCGCCAGCTGCCAGCCCGGCGACGTCGTCCTGGTCTCGGGCACGCTGGGCGACCACGGCATCGCCATCATGAGCCAGCGCGAGGGCCTGGCGTTCTCGAGCAGCATCGAGAGCGACGCCGCGCCCCTCAACCACCTGATTGCCGACGTGCTGGCCGCCGCCCCCGACACGCGTTGCTTCCGCGACCCCACGCGCGGTGGCCTGGCATCCACGCTTAACGAGTTTGCCCAGGCCAGCGGCGTTGCCATGGAGATTGACGAGGACGCCGTACCCGTGCGCCCCGATGTACAGGCCGCCTGCGAGATGCTCGGCTACGACGTGCTGCAGGTTGCCAACGAGGGCAAGATGGTCGCCGTGGTGCCAGCCGAGCAGGCCGATGCCGCGCTAGCAGCCATGCGCGCCGCCCGCTACGGCGAGAACGCCGCCATCATCGGTCGCGTGATGCCGCTTGCCGAAGGCGCTCGACCCGCCGTTCGCGTGCGCACCGGCTGGGGATCGACCCGCATCCTCGACATGCTCGTGGGAGAGCAGCTGCCCAGGATCTGCTAGCGGCAAGACTTGCGCCGGCGCGATGCGCCCCGATGCCGTTAAAGATGTTCAGATTCCAGGCACGCCCGACGCGCAAGCCCAGTATCATGGGGTGCGCTTTACAACTCAAACGGCAGGAGCACCCATGGCAGCAGCCTATTCCCATGTGATCTTTGATCTGGACGGCACCATCCTCAATACGCTCGAGGATCTGGCGGCAGCCGGCAACCATACCTGCGAGCTGCACGGCTGGCCCACGTTTGCCGTGGACGAGTACCGCTACAAGGTGGGAAACGGCATGCTCAAGCTGGTCGAGCGTTTTATGCCCGCCGAATACGCGGGCGACGGCCGCATGTTTGAGCAGACGCTTGCCGAGTTTAGGGCTTATTACGGCGAGCACAAGGAGGACCACACCGCGCCCTATGCCGGCACGATCGAGATGCTCGACCGCCTGCGCGTCGCGGGCGTGCAGCTTGCCGTGCTAACCAACAAGGACCATGTCTCGGCCGCTCCGCTTATCGAGAAGTATTTTGGTTCCGAGCGCTTTGCGCTGGTGCAGGGCCGCGTCGACGCGTTTCCTCCCAAGCCCGAGGCGCCTGTTACGCTGCATGTGATGAAAGAGCTAGGCGCCGACCCGGCAACCACACTCTATGTGGGCGATTCCAATGTCGATGTTTTGACCGGCCACAACGCTGGCCTTAAGAGTGCGGGCGTCAGCTGGGGCTTCCGCGGCCGCGCAGAGCTGGAGTCCGCCGGCGCCGACTACGTGGTGGACACCCAGGACGAGCTCGCGGCGCTGATTCTGGGCGAGTAGCGAGCCGCCCACCAATAAGTTGCGGTGAAATAGGGACTGATTGCCGGCCTACTGCCCCCAACAGTCCCTATTTCACCGCAACTTAGATGGGCACGGGGTAGCTAAAAGAGCCCCGTCCCAAATTAGCTGCCCCTCAACAATGGCAACACCGCAGGTAGAGGACGGACAGCGAGCGCCGCCCAAGCCGAACAAGTTGGCATGAAAAAGGCGAGGCATAGACCTTTTGGTCATGCCTCGCCTTTTGAGTGACAAATTGTCGGCTTGGGCGGCGCGCAGCGTCGAGCAGTTACGGCGTTTGGTAAAACGCCGTAACGAACTAGCTCAGCATTGCATCCATCATCTCGGAGTTGACGGAGTCGTCGGCAGACCACTCGCCGTCATCGTTGCAGGTGTACTTGAAGATAACCGTGGTCTTCCTGGGCTCGGTGGCCTTGGTCACATCGACCATCACCTGGCCGGCCATCTTGTACAGCTCGTCATCGGAAGGAACCGTGTCAAGTGCAGCGACCTTCTCCTGATACTGGGTGGAGAAGTCCTCGACGATCTTGTTCATAGACTTGCAGGTGATGGAGACCTCGGCGGTTGCAACGCCCTTGTCCTCGTCGACCGTCACGTCGCCGATCTCGTAATCAAAGCCCTCGAGATAGGTCTTGGCATACTCCTTGGGATCGATGCCCAGCTGCTCGAACTCGTCGCCCGAAGCCTCTTCCAGACCAGAGAGGAAATCGTCGCCACCGTTTTTGACCTCATCGAACTGAGTCGTAAGGTCCTCGGTGATGACCTCTTCGATCGAGGGGCCTCCGCAGCCGGAAAGCACGACCACACATGCAACCAAAACGGCCATGAGGGGCGCAAGCAGCAGCTTCTTTTTCATGATGTTCCTCCCAATGAGCGGCACCGCGCTTCCCAGACACGGCGCACGTTGTGATAGTAAACACATACTATCCACTTATGAACACCCTCGGCAGCACGAAGGCGCGGTCGGTTCGTTTTAACGTCCGAACGGTCTGCGAGTCCGCTCAGCGTGCAATAAAACGCATCCGTACCGTGCAATCAAAACCACCCCTAAAAGGGGTGGTTTGCTCTTAGGGTATAACCCTTGGATTTCCGGCACGCGTCTAAAGGCGCGGGCCCGGACTTCGTCCAGGCCTAGTGCATCTTGACCCGTGGCGTGCCGGTCGAACCGGCGGGGTCACCTCCTCTTGAAGGGGTC
>JAXIYC010000042.1:0-4451 GCA_036304725.1 Collinsella sp.
AGGAGGCGACGGCGCTGGAGCCGGCGGCACGGCTCACGTTCGACACGTGCAACGAGTAGATCGCCACGGGACTGTACTCCTTTCCGGGAATCCAAAGGGCCGGGAGGCCCGTTGGCCCTCCACCGGGGAGGTGGCCGGCACCCCGCCGGGACGGGGCGCGGATCCAAGCGGCGCACGCTTGGCCCCCACGGAGTGGCCCCTCGGGAGAGCGCGCTTACGCTGAATGTTACCACCGGTAACATGTAAGTGCGCCCTCAATGAAATTGAGGGACTTCCACCTGACCTTGCGGGGATGGTTCCGTTACCGGCGTGTCGGTCGACGCATAGAGCGGTGCATGGACGAATTTTCTGATGCTCTTATGCAATGGGCTTGGCGATTCATGGGATTGATTTACGGGGAGTTTCCTGAGACTGCGGCAAGGCTGATCCTCTCGGCTGCTCTTCGCAAGCTGCCGCAGCTTGCGAAGAGGCTTTTCCGGTCGGTGTTTCCCTCCCGTGGCCGTCATGCGCGCGGAAATCGGCGGGGGCGGCACGTTCGGCATTGATGAACGCTTCGCCCTCGCGGCTTGGATGTCCAAACCGGCTCCGTTCTTCCGGGTTTAGGTTTGGTGTGTAGACGCCGTGCCCCGTGCCGTGCTGCCGTGGGGTCTAGCGTCCTGATTGATAACCGACGGAACGCAGGGAGGAACCGATGACCAGGAGCGTCGAGGAGCAGATGGCCGACATCGAGCGCCGGATGAAGCAGCTCAGGGCGCGCAAACAGCGCATCGTGGCTAGGGAGAACGCCAAGGCGCGCAAGCGGCGCACCCATCTGATCATCCGGCTGGGCGGCATCCTCTCCAACGAGGGCGTGCTTGGCTACGACGAGGGCGTCTGGAACGACGAGGGCAACCGGCAAAGGCTGCTGGACATGCTCAAGGCCCATGCCGCCGAACTGCGCGCATGGGCCTCTGACGCGGGCGTGAGGCTCCCCAGCGCTGAGTCGGCGGGTGAGCTGCGGGAACAGGTTCGTGACCTGCCCCAAGAGCCTCAGATACAGGAGCAGCCGGGCTATGGCTACCAGCCCGGATTCCAACAGCCACAGCAATGGCAGCAGCAGCCTTGGAACTGAGTCGGTTTCTTCTCTTCATCGGGGCGGAGCCCCTTTTTATAGAATCTTTTGTACTCTTTTAGACTCCCCGCAGGCCTTACGGCAGTAGGGGAAACGCACTATTAAAGGGGAGAAAATGGGAGATTAAAGGGGAGATTTTGGGAATTATTTAGGGGAGGTTTTGGGAGAATAAAGGACGCTTTTGAGGAATAAAAACGAGGTTTTGGGAGAATAAAGGGTAGAAAATATAAAAATCTCGTTTTTATGGTAGAATGCAGTCATGTCCGATGAGATCGTGAAGTACTCGAACCAGTTCAACAATCAGGCGCTGCGCAAGTTCACCGCGCTCGATCTTGATTTGCTGATGGCCATCGCGTCTCGCGTGCGGGACAAGGGCACGGACGAGGTGGCGTTCACGTTCGAAGAATTGAAGCGGCTGGCCGGACTTCAGAGGAACATGACCAACGATGAGTTCGCCAAGCAGATTGCCAATGTGAACCGTCGCCTGCTCGCGCTCAACTTCGAGTTCCAGAACGAAGAGCACGACATCATCCAGTTCGCCCTGTTCGCAGGCTTCGTCACCAGCCCGACCAAACGCACACTCACCGTATCGGTGAACTCGCGCTTCTCGTTCCTGCTTAACGACCTCACCTCGCAGTTCACCCGCTTCGAGCTGGCCGAGTTCATGGCCCTGCGCTCCAGCTACGCCAAGGAGTGCTACAGGAGGCTCAAGCAGTACCGACAAACCGGTGTGTGGAAGGTCAGCCTTGAGGACTTCCGCCGACTGCTCGACGTACCCAAATCGTATCGGCCGAGCGAAATCAACAAGTATGTTCTTAAGCCGATTGAGGAGGAGTTGGGACCTCTGCTGAATCTGAAGGTGCATCGCAAGTACCTGAAGAAGAAGCCGGGACGTGGCCGCGCTTCCCTTGTCGGGTTCGAATTTGAATTTGGCCCGGAGAAGGTACCCGGCGGCGCTCCCGCTCCGCGCGTGGAGCTGTCCGGCTCCGTGGTGACCGATGAGGCGAGGAAGTCGCTCAGGGACGTGTCGAAGACGCCCGTGCCCGATCTGTCGGTGCCGGGCGAGGGACCGGCGCTCGACCCTGATACTCAGGCGTTCCTCGACGCGCACGGCGGTCATGGATTCGCCGGTGCCGAGGGGTATGTCTCCGACTGGCCGAGTGCTGCGTGATGGTATGTGAAAGCCCGTCCGGGCTTGCGCTCGGACGGGCCGGGTGCCGTTTAGCGGCTGTTTCTCATCGCCCAGACGGCCAGGGCCGTGAGGATGATGTCCGCGGCGATGGGATGCACCGCCGGTGCGAGACAGACGGCGATGACCGCCATCAGCAAATCAAGATCGAGCGCGGTGAACTTGCGGCGGAACGAGCCAGGGCTGAACTGGATGCGTATAAGGCGGCCCACGATGGTCTGACACCATTCGAGGTGGCCAGACGCAGCCATGATTCACAGGCCATGCCCGATGATCGGATGGAGCCTGGTATCGAGCCGACTCTTTTCTGAACAAGGGGCCTGCCGCGGGTCGGAGCCCGCGGCAGGTTGCGCCGTCAACGGCGGCTGGATGCCATCGCCCAGACGGCCAGGGCCGTCACGGTGATGTCGGCCGCGATGGGATCCATCACGGGAGCGAGGCAGATGACGATGACCGCCATCAGCCATATCCAGGGCCGGCCGTGCGGCCCCTTGTTACCCATGCGCATGTGCTGCGCCTTTCGTTCGGGCCGCGCCGCGACTGGCGCGGCAGCGTCGCCCGGCGGATGCCGGGCGGTCGGTTTTCGTCCCTGCTACAAGACGTCCATCGACGACGCCAATCGTATCGGCTAAGATGGAAACGCCGGCGGAGGCGCTGCTAACTTCCCCCTTACGATCAGGCGGGCATGCATGACTTTTCGGGGATGGCCGATGCCGGCGGGATGGGTTACCCGCCATCCCCTTTGATTGGGCCGTGGCCCCGCGTCTTCGGATGCGGGGCCGGCGTCTTCAAACACCAACCCTTTGCATTACTGGTCTGTTCAATCCAAGGTCCAAGAGCTATAATTTCCTTGTCAGACGCACGTCTGGCATACCTAATCAAGGGGGGCAAAAATGTTACGTACCAAGCATTTGAAGATGGCAGTGGTTCCAATGACTCTGCTGGCGCTCCTGTCGACGGCAGTCCCGGTGGCATCTGCTCAAGAAACCACTGACGAGTCGTTCTATGAACTTACCACCACTCCGTCGGGCGGGGACATGATTGTCGGCGAACCTGGCACAACGATTCTCTTTGATTCCAGCAACGGCGAATTGGTGGACGTGCTGCCGCCGAGCGAGGCTGAAGATTATTCGGTAACTGTCTCGCGTGGATGCGCTGATTCCAATGCTGGATGCTGGGCTGGCGGGAACGCTTTGGGTGACATGCAGTTTGCAGGCACCGGAACGGCAACGGGGTCCTGGCCGTATCGCAACAGCTATACGACCGGCAATAAGTCGGGACAGATCACCTTCGCAATCAATGGAGTTACATACACCCCTGTCGCAGCTGGTCCGTGGATGCGCATCGCCACGGCAGACGGCTCTGGCGTCGACGGCGTATCCGTTACCCGCTGGTAAGGATGTCTTTCTAAATTTCGGGCCGGTGTCTTCGGATGCCGGCCCTTTGCGTTCCCGGCGTTCTCACAGGCCGAGTCCGTGGCCTCCCGTGCCCCAGCCCATGCCGATGTTGAGCGGGTCGGCGGGGTCGGAGAGGTCCCATGTCTCCTCCATGTCGGGTTCGGCCTGTTTTTCGGCCTGTTTGCGTTCGTTTTCGGCCAGCCGCTCGTCAAGCCGTGTCTTGAACCTGTCGGTGAGCGCCTTTTTCGTCCTGATGGGCTTCGGGGGTTCCTGCGGGGCCTGTGGCGGCGTTTCACGAGCCTGCGGGCGTTCCTGTGGCCTTTCGGCCGGTTCAGGGCTTGAAGGGGCCTGTGGCGCGCCTGAGGGCCGTTGGCGGCGTTTGACGGCCGTCAGGATGCCTTGCGCTTGGTCGGAGAGCCGCCCGATCATGGCCCTAAGCGCGTCGAGGAGCCGGTTCAGGGCCTGGATGCGCCGGTTCTCCTCGCACAGGTCGCCCCTGCCGCCGCGTTTCTCCATCTCGCGGCTGGCGTATCCCTCGTGGATGGTGGGGATGCGTTCGATGCCCCGCGCCTTGAAGCTCCGATGGTCGATGACGGCGTATCCGGGGAGCAGGGCGTTGCAGGAGTCGGCCCACTCGCGCCTGAGCCTTTCGAGGAACTCCTTGGAGTCCAAGGGGTTGTTGCTCACGTTGACGCGCTTCCAGACCTTGCGGTTTCTGGCGCCGATCTTCTGCCGTCCGGTGTCGGGGTCGATG
>JAXIYC010000043.1:0-7949 GCA_036304725.1 Collinsella sp.
CATGCCGTCCTCCGATCTCCCGGGGCCGGCCGATCCGGCCCTCAGGGTATCGGGTTCCCACATTCATCCGCACATGTGCGGATGAATGTGGGAGGTGTTCGGATAAAGTCGATAATCAAGGAAGCCAAGCGTTTCAAAAAATGCCAACTTTTCTGTTTGCACTTTGCGATTCCTCGTGTATACTGATTTTCGCATTTAACGGAGAGTTGTCCGAGTGGCCGAAGGAGCACGATTGGAAATCGTGTAGGCGTCAAAAGCGTCTCCAGGGTTCAAATCCCTGACTCTCCGCCAGTTAATTCCAAAGCAGGCCTTCGAGCCTGCTTTGTTTTTACCCCACGCGGAGGGGTGGCAGAGTGGTTGAATGCGGCGGTCTCGAAAACCGTTTGGCCTGTATAAGGTCACGAGGGTTCGAATCCCTCCTCCTCCGCCATTTTGCTTGAGAAAGCTCCCAACAATGGGAGCTTTTTTGTTATCGGATCCCCTCTCGGCCGCACATCCGAACCAAACATGTACGTCACCCTCCAAAACCGACATTTTTCGACATCTTTGAAGGCTGATGTACATGTTTGCATATCGCACTCGGCGCACGATCGGCCGTTTTGCCAGCATTCGGTATATTTCCTCACTTCAACGGACATAAGGACTGCATATCGGCATAAAGCGAGAGGTCCCCAATGGATACTCCTGTTCTCATTACGCATAAAACCGCATGGCTCGTCCATCATGCGCCACAAGACCTGGTTCAAGCGATCGCGCAACACGACTACCAGATAGGTGCAAGAGGCCTCTCCACCCAGCAACGTATCACGCGCATTCGACAGGCTCTTACCGACTGCGGTATTCCCACTAGCATGCTTGAGACCATCGATATCTCCGTTGTATTTGCCTTCGAGCGAATCCGCGCCAACGGTGTAAATTGCCACGTTCTTGGCCAAAATCTACCCTACGACCATATTGACGAGCTGTCCCCTGGTATTTTTATCACCGACGAAGCCCTTACCTTCGTATTCGCTGCCGAGTGGATGGACAGAATCGAATACCTCGAATACGGCTACGAAGTTTGCGGTGATTATCGCATGGGGCTCAATCCCGATGGCCCCTACACCGATCAACCAGCTACCGCTTCCAAGAACGAAATTGTCGATCTGCTCGATCGGCACCCCGGCAAACCCGGTGCCACACGCGCCCGACTCGCGCTCAGGCATATCTACGACCACTCAGCCTCACCCATGGAAACCGCATCCGCTATCGCCCTTTCGCTCCCGACGAGCGAAGGCGGTGTTGGCATCCGAGGTGTCGAACTCAACAAGCCACTCGAAATCCCTAAACGACTTTGGCATTGCACCAAAGCTCGAACGCTCAAAATCGATGCCCTCATTACCTATAAGCGCAGAGAGCTCGGCATCGAATATAAGGGCGGCTTTCACGACGAGGTCGAACGCAAGGGGGCAGATGCGGAGCGAGAGGCCGTGGTCGCCCAAATGGGCTATCGCATCGTCACGCTCACCTCAACGCAATTTGCCAGCCAACTCGCTTTCCACCGTGCCATGAACAATATCCGCGAAGCACTCGGCATGCCTCGTTGCGTAGATGCCGAGTATCAGCGAAAGCAAAACGAACTGCGCAAGGTGCTTATCCGCAACTGGAAGAGCAATCAAGCCGAAGAGTCGCCTTCTGAGTAACGGCGAACCCACTCACCCCGCGCTTCCCCCCCCCAAACATGTACACCACCCTCCAAAAACGACATTTTTCGACATCTTTGGAGGCTGATGTACATGTTTGGAACCTATGGCCGCGCCCAGTCCCGACCGTTTGCCGAGCAATAGGGTCGCAATCGGCGCCGAACATGTACTATGTACGGGCATTGTCCAAACCCGTAACTCAAAGGACCCCATCTTGCCCGTCGTCGCCGCTATAACCGTTACCTCACATGCCTCGGATGCCATGGTCGCTATCCCATTTTGGCTCGAGATGTTCGCCGTTGTCGCGGCATCGATCTCGGGTGTGCTGGTTGCGCGCGAGCACAAGCTCGACCTGGTGGGCGCGGTCGCACTCGCCGTGGTCTGCGGTCTGGGCGGCGGTCTTTTACGCGACATGACGCTGCAGGTGGGCAACGTCTACATCCTCAACCAGCCGATGGCACTCCCGCTTTCCATCGCCACGGCGGCCATCATCTACATCTTCCCGGCAATCGTCGATAAACCCGAGAAACTCATCCCATTGCTCGACATCATCTCGGTCGGCATCTACGCCGCCACCGGAGCGGACAAGGCACTGGTTTATGGCTTTGCGCCGGCCGTATGCATCATGATGGGCTTCTTCACCGCGGTGGGTGGCGGCATGTTGCGCGACGGCTTTATGGGCGTGGTCCCAGGCATTTTCCAACGCACTAACTTTTATGCCATCGCGGCCATCGCCGGATCGGCAAGCTATGTAAGCCTCGTCATGAGTGGCTTGGTCAGCAATGTCGCTGCGCTAGTCGTATGCGTTGCGGTGACCATGGGCCTGCGCTGGCTCTCGCTGCGCTTTGACATCAAAAGCCCCACCGAGGAAGACATCGCGCGCTTCTTGCATCGCAAAAAGTAGACAGCGCGGCACGACCCTTCGAAATGCAACCGAGAGGTTCTTTTAGAGCGCCCGCGCGTTGGGTACCCTGTTAGATACATGTCGAGTATCTAACGAAGGATTCATTATGCCTTGCAACCTAGAACCGTCGTCCCGGCGCCGTAAAGCGCAGGCCCGCACCGCCCTCCTATTCGCACTGATAGCGCTTGCGCTGACCGCGCTTCCCACAACGTCGTTCGCCGGCACAGACACCGCCGGCAACGTGCTCGCAACCGAAGTTGACTCAAATCCGTCTGGCGTCGAAGGCGACCTGTACTGGGCCGGCCAAAGCCTTAACCTAGACGACGCTTCCATCGGCCGCGATATTATCGCGGCAGGCGAGAGCCTGTCGATTCGCGACTGCACCGTAGGCGGCGCCGTTCGCCTGGCGGCGCGCACCATCGATATCTCCAAAACCGCAATCGATGGCAGCGTGACGGTAGCCGGTCAGCATGTCGTGCTCAACACTGGTAGCACCGCCAACTGTTTTTACGCAATGGGCGAGACGGTTGCCCTGCGCGGCTCTGTCAAGTCGGCAGCGCTCGCAGGCGACACCGTGACAATCGATGGCACCGTCGACGGCGATGTCGAGGTTTGGGCCGATAAGCTCGTCTTGGGCAAGAATGCCCGCATTACCGGCACCGTGAACGCACATGTTTCCGAAGACCCCGAGCGCGCCGCAGGAGCCGAGGTCGGCGCGCTCAAGATCGACCGCACCGAGAACGAAGATACTTCCACCATTAACGATGTCATCAGCGGCATCGTCGCCGCGGCGCTCTCGACCTGCTTTGTCGCTCTGCTGCTCGAGCTCGTCTTTCCGCGAGCGACCGCCAGCGCCGCCGGAATGCTCCACCAGCACCCCACGCCCCTGTGGGTGAGCGGTCTTCTGGGCACGATCGCTATCGTCCCCGCCGTCCTACTGCTGATTATCTCCATCGCTGGCCTGTCGCTTGCCGGAACCCTCTTGTGCGGCGTTATCGGCATTGCGCTGGTCTCCACCGCTTTTGCGGGCTGCGCAATCGCCCGCATGGTCGGACATAACCAGAACCGCTACGCCATGGCAGCCGTCGGCGGTATCGCCGCAGGTGCCCTCACGGGACTTCCCCTCATCGGCGACTTCATCAGCGGCGTGGCCTTTGTCTTTATGCTCGGCTACGTTATCCAAATCATCTGGCGCAACGCCCGCCTCAAGCCCCAGCAAGCCGCCAACACGCCAGGCCTTCCCTCCGCCTAGCCGCCAACCACCACAAAAGGGCCAGGCATATTTATGGTGTTGCAAAGCAACCTGACCCCATTGCACCAAAAAGGGCGCCGACCATTGCGGTCGACGCCCTTTCTTATTGGCGGTTATAAGCCCCAGCGATTATTTGTTGACCTGGCCGGCGCGGACGGCAGCCTTCTTGCGGTCGGTGGCGTTGAGCAGACGCTTGCGCAGGCGGATGTTCTTGGGAGTGATCTCCACCAGCTCGTCGTCGGCGATGTACTCCAGCGCCTCCTCCAGCGAGAAGGTGCGAGGCGGCACCAGCTGGACGGAGATGTCGGAGGTCGAGGAACGCTGGTTGCCCAGGTTCTTGGTACGGGCGATGTTGACGACCATGTCGCCGGCCTTGCTGCGCTCGCCCACGATCATGCCCTCGTAGCACTCGGTACCCGGCTCGACAAACAGCTGGCCGCGCTCCTGCAGCGTACCCAGGGCGTAGGCAACGGCCTTCTCGGTGGTCATGGAGATCATGGCGCCGTTCTGGCGGTTGCCAATCTCGCCAGCATAGGGACCGTACTCCAGGAAGGTGTGGTAGAACACGCCCTCGCCGTGAGTGACGTTCATAATGCGGTTCTTAAGACCCATGATGCCGCGGGTCGGGATCTTAAACTCAAGGTGCGTCACGATGCCTGAGGTGTCCATGCTCGTCATGATGCCGCCGGAGGTGCCAAAGACCTCAACGACCTTGCCCGAGTACTCGTCCGGGCACTCGACGACGGCCTGCTCGACAGGCTCCAGCTTGTTACCGTTCTCGTCCTTCTTAAACAGAACGCGGGGACGACCGACCTGGAACTCAAAGCCCTCGCGGCGCATGGACTCCATCAGGACGGACAGGTGCAGAATGCCGCGGCCAGAGACCTCGACGCCGCTCTTGTCCTCGAGCTCCTCGATCTTCATGGTCACGTTGTTCTCGGCCTCGTTGAACAGGCGCTCCTTGAGCTGACGGGCACCCACGATGTCGCCGTCGCGGCCGACGAGCGGGGAGGTCGAAGCCTCAAAGACGATGGACAGGGTCGGCGGGTCGATCTCGATGGGCTCGAGCTCGACGGGGTTCTCGGGATCGGTGTAGACATCGCCGATATCGGTGCGGTCAATACCCACGACAGCAGCGATATCGCCGGCGCCGACTTCCTGGCACTCGGTGCGGCCCAGGTAGTCGAAAGTAAAGAGCTGTTTGACGGTAGCGGTGGCGCTGGAGCCGTCGTTCTTGACGACCAGGATCTGATCGCCCTGGTGAATGGCGCCGGAGTACACGCGACCGATACCGATGCGGCCAACGAAGTTGGAGTGGTCGATGGTCACGCACTGCATGGCCAGCGGGGCATTCTCGTCAACCTCGGGCGCGGGCATGTCGTCGATGATCATATCGAGCAGCGGATACATGTCCATGTTGCCGTCGTTGGGGTCAAGGCGGGCAAAGCCATTCATGGCGCTGGCGTAGACCACGTGCTCCATGGCGAACTCAAGCTGGTCGTCGGTGGCGCCCAGGTCGGCCATAAGGTCCAGGCAGTCGTTGTAGGCCTTCTCGGGGTTGGCACCCGGACGATCGATCTTGTTGATGACGATCATGATCTTGAGGCCGGTGTCGATAGCGTGACGCAGCACGAAGCGGGTCTGGGGCATGGGGCCCTCAAAGGCATCGACCAGCAGCAGGGCGCCGTCGGCCATACGCAGCACGCGCTCGACCTCGCCGCCAAAGTCGGCGTGGCCCGGGGTGTCGATGACGTTGATCTTGACGTCCTTGTATTCGATAGAGATGTTCTTGGCGAGAATCGTGATGCCGCGCTCGCGCTCCTGGTCGTTAGAGTCCAGGACGCGGTCCTCGACCTGCTGGTTGGCACGGAAGGCGTCCGTGGCACGCAGGAGCTTGTCAACCATCGTCGTCTTGCCGTGGTCGACGTGGGCGATGATGGCGATGTTCCTCAGATTGTCTACGCGCATGTAGTTCCCCTATCTTCTATCCATATACAAACGGCACGCGTATGCGGCCCGCCCAGCGATACAACGCTCAGCGGGAATATTGAGCCTTTTACCGAAAACTCGTTTATTTTAGCGATTTTAGATGAGAGGGGTTTCCTCACCTGCAGGTTCAGGGTCGCTCCACATAAAACCATCGCCGGCGCCCGTGCCCTCATACAGCACATATGCCGAAAAGCCGCTCTCGAGCGTCGTCTCAAAGAAGCTCACGAGCAGAGCGTCGTGATAGCCACCGTCAATCTCGACACAGCCGGTGTAGCCGATGGCATAGCGGGCGATACGGCCCAGCCCCTCGTCCTTAAGGCCCATCTTGTGCTCGGAGATAAAGTTGGTGGCGGCCTCGAGGCACGCCTCTTCGCCGTCCTCGTCGAGCGCCGCCAGATATCGGTTGGAAGCAGCGTCCTCGATCGCCACAACTACGCCCGGATTCTCGCCGGCGGCAAGGTCGTCCAAGAACGCACCAATCAGGTCACACACCATGGCGTCGAGCTCGGCGGAGACGTTACCGGCGTCCTGCATATCCTGTGCCATCTCTAGACCTTCCCATCGAATCCAGCGTCGTTACAGTTCTTGTGCCTCGGCAGCGATCTTGGCGGCAGCGTCGCGGGCGCGCGTCATATCCATCGCGCGCTTGTCGAGTACCTTGATCTGGTTGGTCAGCATGACCGCATCGACCACACCCCAGATTACCAAGCCTGTTGAAATCGAAAACCCAAGCGCACCAACTGTACCACGAAGACGAGAACAGATTACCGCGACAAGGGCGGAGATGATAACCATCTTGATATAGGAGCCGCGGCGCTCGCGAAGCGTGCGGGCCTGCGTCACATAGGCGATGCGAGCCGCCTCGGATGCCTCCGAGCGCATCTGGGCTTCACGCGCGATGGCGGCCGCGTCAGCCGATACGCGGGTACCCATCAGCGGCCTCTCCGCTCGCGTGCCAGACATTTAGAAATCATCGGGGGAGAGCGTATGGACGAACTCGTCGAACTTCTCGAACTCCTGCTCGTCGTCAACTTCCTCGGCATGGGCAGAAACGGTACCCAGGCGATTCATGATGTCGTCCTCCACAAACATGGGGGCATTGCTGCGCACGGCAAGGGCAATGGCGTCACTGGGGCGGGCGTCAATCTTGCGCTCGTCACCATCGACCAGCACGACAATCGTCGCATAGAACACCGGCGGCTCGGCACGAACGATCTCGATGCGCTCGAGCTTGGCGCCCAGGGCATCGACGGTGTCAAGCAGCAGGTCATGCGTTATCGGGCGCTCGGCGCGACCGCTATCGATGCCACGACTAATGGCCGCGGCCTCAAACGAGCCGGTCTGAATGGAAAGCGAACGCAGGGGTGCCGTCGAATCCGACTTGCCGCAGCGCTCACGAAGCACGATAAGCGATGGCACGGGACCGGCGGCCATGACGATGGTCTCTATGTCGACACGAACCATGGAACACCTCCGGTACGTAGCGGTTAACACACGGCAGGGTCGCCGCATTGAATAGCTATACTACCCAATCTTTCGCCCAGCACACAAAATCAAAGTAGTTAATTTGGGACGGGGCTATTTTGACTACTTTTAGTTGGATAAGAAAAAAGCCCCGAGGCAATGCCCCAGGGCTCTTAACGTTTTGATGGTGGACCTGACAAGATTCGAACTTGTGACCTCCCGGTTATCAGCCGGACGCTCTAACCAACTGAGCTACAGGTCCATCATGGTGGAGGTTAGGGGGATCGAACCCCTGACCTCAGGCTTGCAAAGCCCGCGCTCTCCCAGCTGAGCTAAACCCCCACGGAAAGAGTAATAAACACCCCAGCGGCGACTCGGCTCTCGCTGGGGTGTTTATTGCGAAAGAAAGTGGTGGACCTGACAAGATTCGAACTTGTGACCTCCCGGTTATCAGCCGGACGCTCTAACCAACTGAGCTACAGGTCCATCGCGCAAGGGATATATTAGACGAGTCGTTACGCGCGCGTCAACAACTTTTTTGAAAATCTTTGGGAGGGGTGGCCGCCGGGCTGGCGAGTTGGGTTTGGTTTGCTGCTCGAACAGTCCTGCGCAAGACGAAGGCCACATTAAGTGGCCTTCTTTGCGTGCGGAACTCGCG
>JAXIYC010000044.1:0-38424 GCA_036304725.1 Collinsella sp.
GAGCAGGACAAGGCGCCACACATGGTCGAGGACGTTCTGAAAACTGAGCCCGGCCCCCGCCGGACAGGTCACACTACTCGCAGAGCAGCTTAGCGATCTGGACGGCGTTGGTTGCCGCGCCCTTACGGATTTGGTCACCGCAGCACCAGAAGGTAATGCCACGCGCGGCCTCCGGGTTCGAGATGTCGCGGCGCACGCGACCGACCCAAATCAGGTCCTGATCGGACGCATCCATCGGCATGGGGAAGCGGTCGTGCGCATCCTCGGCGCTCATGTCGTCAACCAGCTTCACGCCCGGAGCGGCAGCCAGCGCAACACGGGCCTCGTCAACCGTAATGTCACGCTCGAACTCGAGCGTAATGCTCTCGGAGTGCGAGCGCAGCACAGGCACGCGCACGCAGGTGCAGTTCACGCGCAGCTCGGGCAGGTGCATGATCTTACGGCCCTCGTTTTGTAGCTTCATCTCCTCAGAGGTAAAGCCCTCCTCCTTGACGCCGCCAATCTGCGGAATCAGGTTGCTCGCCAGCTGGGCGGCAAATGCGCGCGGCTCGGGAATCTCCTCGCCACGGCCCAGGGCAGCAAGCTGCGCTTCGAGCTCGGCCATACCGGGAGCACCGGCACCAGAAGCCGCCTGATACGTCGAGACGATCATGCGCTTCACGCCGGCAAGCTGATGCAGCGGCCACGTGGGAACCAGGCCGATGATGGTCGCGCAGTTGGGGTTGGCGATAAGGCCGTGATGCCACTTGATGTCGTCGGCATTGATCTCGGGCACGACCAGCGGCACCTCGGGATCCATGCGGAAGGCATGGCTGTTGTCGACCACGACGGCGCCGCGCTTTACGGCCTCGGGCAGCAATTCCTTGGCGATATCGTCGCCGGCAGCGCCAAGCACAATGTCACAGCCCTCAAAGGCCTCGGGGCAAGCCTCTTCGATCACGATTTGCTCGCCGCGGAACTCGACGGTCTTGCCCGCGGAGCGTGCGCTTGCCAACAGCTTGAGCTTGCCGACCGGGAACTCCTGCTCGTTGAGGCACTCGAGCATCTGGGTGCCCACGGCTCCCGTCGCGCCCAAAATAGCAACCGTGTACTGTTTCATGCTTCCCCCTTTAAAGGTTGTGGCTTTTGCCCGCACGCCGAGCAGGCCGATTATTGTTGCCAGTTTATACAAGAACAGGGCGGGCATGAAACCCGCCCCGTCGAAACGAAACCGAAACGAAACGCCCCACCGTAGATTTTTGAGACATGACCCAAAAATCTACCGAGCAGTCGCTACTTTTTGAGCGCGGCCAGGGTGGGATCGGCCGGCGCGGGAGCCTCCAGATCGGAGACCTTCACAATGCCGTTCTCATCGGAGAAGGCACGGTAAATGGTCCGAATCGCAAGGTCGAAGTCCTTCTCCTCGACACCGATAATGATATTGATCTCGTCACAGCTCTGCGAAATCATGCGCACGCTCACGCCGGCCTGGCCAAGCATGCCAAACAGGTGGCCCGAGATGCCTGCACGACCGCGCAGGTTACGGCCGACGGTCGCGATGAGCGCCAGACCCTCGACAACCTCGATCTCGAGCGGCTCGACCTCCTGCTGAATGTCACCAACGAGCGAGTACAGCGAATCGTGCACGTCCTGCTCCTGCACCACGGCGCCAAAACGGTCGACACCGGTGGGCATGTGCTCGACGGAAACGTCATAGCGTTCGAACACCGAAAGCGCACGGCGCATAAAGCCAACGCGGGGCTTGGTGCGGTCGCGGGCAACGTTGATGGCGACAAAGCCGCGCTTGCCGGTCACGCCGGTAATGATGGGCTCCGCCTCGCCCTCATCAGCCGTCTCACTAATGATGGTACCGGGGTCCTGCGGCGCATTGGTGTTCTTGATGACCAGCGGAATACCCGCCTCGCGCACGGGGAACACGGCCTCCTCGTGCAGGACGCTTGCGCCCATGTACGAAAGCTCGCGCAGCTCCTCGTAGGTAACGCGCGCAATGGGCTGAGCCTCGGGAACAATACGCGGATCGGCAGAATAGAAGCCCGAGACGTCGGTCCAGTTCTCGTACAGGTCGGCGCCCAGGCACTTGGCCAAGATCGAGCCCGAGATATCGCCACCGCCTCGATCGAGCAGCTTGATCTGGCCCTCGCGCGTCGCGCCGTAGAAGCCAGGCATAACGAAGCCGCCCTGCTGGCCATACTCCTGCACCAGCTCGGAGGTGCGATTCATGCTGAGCGTACCGTCGTGATGGAACGCCACAACCGTCGCGGCGTCCAGGAACGGTAGGCCCAGGTACTCAGCCATCAGGCGAGCGGTAAAGTACTCGCCACGGCTCACAAGCTCCTCGGTGGAGTAGCCGCCCGAGCGGGCGCGCTCGGCAAAGGCCGCGAACTCCTCACGGATGGGATAGGTGAGCTCCAACTCATCAGCGATATCAAAATAGCGCTGGCCGATGTCCTCGAGCAGCTCCTCACACGACACGTGGTACTTAACGTGCGCATTGACCAGATAGAGCAGGTCGGTCACCTTGGTGTCGCCCTTAAAGCGGCGGCCGCAGGCGGAAACCACCACAAAACGGCGGGCAGGGTCGGCGTCGACGATGGCCTTGATCTTTTTGAAGTGTTCGGCGTCGGCGACCGACGAGCCGCCAAACTTGGCAATCTTAATCATGGGCTGGAGGTTACCTTTCTAAAAAGCCTCTGCGAACCTATTTTGCGCGCTCTGATACCATGGTTTCACCGATTGGGACCAAGGCATCCGAGGAGCAGTGTTATATGGGAACTTATCATAGTACACGAGGACGCACTTTATCGTGCTCAAGTAAGGTGGCAATCCGTACCGGCATCGCTCCCGACGGGGGTTTGTTTGTCTCGGACGAGCTCGGCACCCAGCAGGTCGATATCAGCTCGCTTGCAGATAAATCGTACTTTGAAATCGCTCAAGATGTGTTGGGAATGTTACTGAATGATTACACGGCCGAAGAAATTTCGGCGTGTGTCGACGAGGCATACCGCGGCACGTTCGCGAGTGAAGAGGTTACGCCGCTCGTCAAACTCGACGCTGCGCCGGGCGCTGACGCCCCTCAGACCTATGTGATGGAGCTCTTTGGCGGTCCCACGAGCGCCTTCAAGGACGTCGCCCTGCAGATGCTCCCCCGCTTGATGGCCCGCACTTCCGCCAAGGACAGCGGCGCCGAGCGCATCATGATCGTCACCGCCACGTCGGGCGACACAGGCAAGGCAGCACTCGCCGGCTTTGCCGACGCCCCGGGCACGGGCATCACCGTCTTTTATCCCGAGGGCAAGGTCAGCCGCGTGCAGAATCTGCAGATGTCCACGCAGGAGGGCGGCAACGTCGCCGTCTGCGGCATCCGCGGCAACTTCGACGACGCCCAGAGTGCCGTCAAGCGCATCTTTGCCGATAAGGAGCTGGCCGAGCGCCTGGAGGCCGCCGGCACCGTGCTTTCGAGCGCCAACTCCATCAACGTCGGCCGCCTGGTGCCGCAGGTCGTCTACTACTTTGCCGCCTATGCGCAGCTGCTGCGCGCCGGCGCCATCGAGGCCGGCGATGCCGTGGAGTTCTGCGTACCGACCGGCAACTTTGGCGATATCCTGGCCGGCTACTACGCCAAGCGCATGGGTCTGCCCGTCGCCAAACTCGTCGTGGCCAGCGACAAGAACAACGTGCTCGCTGACTTCCTGACCACCGGCGTCTACGACCGCAACCGTCCGTTCTTCACGACCATTTCGCCGTCGATGGACATCCTTATTAGCTCTAATCTGGAGCGCATGCTCTACTTCCTGTCCGACGGCGACTGCGAGCTCGTTGCCGGCCTTATGGAGCAGCTTGCCCAGACCGGTCGCTACGAGGTGCCTGCCGAGCTGCTGGCCAAGATCCAGAGCGTATTTGGCTGCGGCTGGGCCAGCGAGGACGAGGTTCGCGCCGCCATCAAGAGCTGCTGGGATGCCAACGGCTACGTGATCGACCCGCACACCGCTTGCGGCTATCACGTCTTTGAGCAGGTCGCCCCCACCGAGGGCGCCAAGGCCCGCGTGCTGCTTTCGACCGCCAGCCCCTACAAGTTCCCGCGCGCCTGCTGCGATGCCCTGGGCCTCGACGTTCCCGAGGACGACTTTGAGGCCATGCGCGTGCTCGAGCAGGCAACCAACACGGTCGCCCCAGCCCAGCTCGCCGAACTCGAGTCCAAGCCCGTCCGCTTCGAAGACGTCTGCGACGTCGATGAGATGGCAAGCTACGTCGAGTCCGCAGCAAAACGAATGAGCACCAACTAGATCCCTCATTAAGCGCCGGCGAAAGCCGGCGCACCTTCTTTTTATTTAGCTTTTGGGATAATGACGAGCATGCGAGCGGGTCTGGCCGTTTAGTTCGTCGCGAGTTCCGCACGAGCCGGAAAGCACTTAATGTGCTTTCCGAGCGAGCCAGGACTGCCCGAGCAGCGAACTAAACGGCCAGACCCGCCCAGGAGGACCCACATGATCAAAATCACCGTCCCAGCAACCAGCGCCAACCTAGGCATCGGCTACGACACCCTCGGCATGGCCGTCAGCCTCTACTCGCACTTCACCTTCGAGCGCGCCGACAAACTCACCATCACGGGCTGCCCCGAGGAATTCCAAAACGAGAACAACCTGGTCTACGTGAGCTTTGTCGATGCACTGGCTGCATGGGGCGAGCCGGCTTTTCCCGTTGCCATCGACATCCAGACCGACGTGCCCGTCGCCCGCGGCCTGGGCTCCAGCTCCACCTGCGTCGTCGCCGGCATTATGGCCGCCGCCGCACTGACAGGCCACACCGTCGACCGCGCCGAGCTGGTTCGCATTGCCACCGAAGTCGAGGGCCATCCCGATAACGTCGCCCCCGCTATCCTGGGCGGCGCCGTCTGTTCCTTTACGCCGACCGATTCGCTCCCCCAGTGCCTGCGCTACGAGGTGAGCGATCGCCTGCGTTTTATTACCGTGATTCCGCCCTACGAGGTGCATACGAGCGAGGCGCGCAAGGTTGTGCCGCAGGAGATTCCACTCTCCACCGCCGTATGGCAAATGGGCCGCATCGCCGGCATGACGCGCGGCCTGGAGACCGGCGACCTTGACCTGATTGCCGCTGCCAACGACGACCGCATCCAGGAGCCCTATCGCCGCCGCCTCATCCCCGACTACAACGCCGTGCGCGACACCTGCCTTAACGGAGGCGCCAAGACCATCTGGATCAGCGGTTCGGGCTCGACCCTCATGGCCGTGACTGACGACACCATCGTGGCAAAGTTCCTACAGGTCAAGCTGCGCGAGCAGTTCCCCAAGTGTGACACGCACATTCTGACGTGCGACACCGAGGGCGCTCAAATCGAGTACCTGTAGCGCCCTGCCTCATTGCTCTCACCGGTCCCCTTGGGGCTTCCCCTGAAAACGTCCTCGATCATGAATTGCCCCGTCGTGCGCTTCGCGCGACGGGGCAATTCGATCTGCGGATTGTTTTCAGGGGAAGCCCCAAGGGAACCTGCGCAGCCTCGACAGGATAATCGCATTCGCTGATTTAATCTTGTGCTCCAACGGAGCCACAGACGAGAGGCCTTCGCGCTGCGGAATAATTTTGAGGGGAACACCCCGACCATCCCTGCGTTTACCTTGCTGAGGATGTCTACAGGGACCCACGCTTTGAAGGGGCGCCGGGCAGATAGGGGCTTTTTAGGTTACATAATAAACTGTTTATCTATGCTACTATTTAACTAGGCATCGCAGTATGGAGGTGGTCAAAGTGTTACGCACACTCAAAGCTTCGTTT
Source organism: Collinsella sp. (assembly GCA_036304725.1). GTDB lineage: Bacteria > Actinomycetota > Coriobacteriia > Coriobacteriales > Coriobacteriaceae > Collinsella. The sequence continues at coordinate 5,791 of JAXIYC010000044.1, forward strand.
TTCCTCTCGATACTTTTGATATTACCGATATGTTTCTCGTTTAGCCCTTCGACTGCTTATGCTGCAGAAAGCGATGCTGTCGCAATTTCTGGCGCAACCCAAGATTTTGATTTAACGAAAGGTCCCGAGCAGTCTCATCAAATCAAGCTTAAGGATGGGACCGTTGCAGTAATAGGAATTAAAAAAACCAATGAACCCAGCCTGATATGGGACAGTTACTACAACAAAGCATCTGGAACTTGGACTATCTATTACAACAGTCCTTTTATTTATCGCGAATTCAAGATCAAGATAGCGAACTCGCTCATTACCAGCGCTTGGGGACAAAACTATACGACTATCGGCTGTACGGTAACTAACGAGTCCTTTATATGGAACTCGAAACAGGCGACATATCGACTCAACTATGAATCGATGGGGATGACGTCCGGTATCGCCGTGTTGCAAGCGACCATGGAAGGCAGCACGCTCCACACCTATGCAAACTAGACTCACATCAATTGAGGAAGTTCAATGATCCCAATTCCTGCACGCTCAGACATTATGATCGCTCTCGTTTGGATTCTCGTCGGAGTGCTTATTTGGCGTATCTGCAAATGGGTTAAAAACAAGAAATAGTTGATAAAACGTATATGCCATTTATGCGATGCTTGGGGCCGTTAAATCGGCCCCTATTTCTATAGCTTTTCAAGCAGCAGTCACCCATTTGGAAGTCGCAATGCCATTCATACGATTTCGGCCCTTTAAGCCGCTATCTATTGGTAGGGACTCTTGCTGGTAAGGAGCGCTTACTAGATACAAACCTTGGCAATATATTGGTTTAGGCGGCGCTGGTTTCTTTGTATTCGAAGACTGGCTCTAGGAGATCTTCGATGTTGCAGTGGAGGGCTTTTGCTATGGCTCTTACGCTTGTTACCGAAGCTTCATTGATGTTTCTCTGGCGCTGCTCGTACATTTGGATTGAGCGGAGTGATACGCCCGATTCGTATGCCAGGTCTTGCTGGGTTTTCTTAAGCCTCTTCCTTGCTAGCGCCAGTTTGGTTTGACGAGGTGTTTTCTTCGCTATATCGCAAACAAGACGCGCCACACGCTCCTCTGAGGCTTCGTGCCAGGGGTAATACATATTGCACAGCGCATCGAACGGAACGGCATGCAGCAGGTCTTCGAAAGACTCGCCCAGACGCCATTGCAGATATGCCAATATCCAGCCCGTCCAATACTCCGGCGTCTTCTCAAAACGATAGGTGCGGTCCGGTATAGACCCGCTTTGATATCCCGACCTTTCGGCGATAAGTGCGAACAGCTCAACACCTGATTTTCCCGATACGACCCATGCGTTGCCGCGCTCAAACTCGCGAGCTACGCCGCTCAGGCAAAAGAGCTCAGCGATCTCGGACCCTTCCGCTCCATAGTCGTTCACGGCATAGTCAAAGCAGTCGCCAAGGTTGTTCATTGCGTCCTCGAGGTAGTAGACGGGGTACGTCCTACTCGGACCACAACTCGTTAACTCTTGGATCATCCAAATCAACCCTCCCCGCCATTAAATCCTTGATGTCGATACCTTCAGAATCAAATCCATTTACCGTGTCCAAGTACTTGCGCCGAGCGTTCTGCTCTCGCTCAAAACGCTTGGGATAAAACTCAGATCCCGAAGCCGGCTTCCAATCGCAGAATCTAATCGCCGAGAATGCGCGCTCACTCATAAGAGCATATTGAATGCCTAGATCGCCCAGGCGCATAATGCGCTGAAGTTGTCGGAGCGAAATCATGCCATTAACAAACTGCCTTGCAAAAGAAAAATACGAGTCGTCGGCACGATAGCCCCGAATAACGTCGTAAGAAGAAATATCAATCAAACAGTTATCAAGCAGAAATCGAAGTCCGTCGCGTGCTAGCGGCGTCGAGACATTAAACTCCCGGTTGTCGGCCAAAATCGAAAGCCAATTGAGGATTGAAAACTCCCCAGACTCTAAATCCAAGACCGAAAGACCATCTAAATCAAGTTCATATCGATTTGCAATGCCATCCGACTCGGTCCGGCATGCCCATTCCATCGTCATTTCTTCATGTGGCGTGCAATAAAACCCACACCCATAGTCATTGAATTGTCTGCATTTATCCAACGACGGATGCTCGACAACAACCTCCGACCCGTGCCAAAGCTCCATATCGACCTCCAAACAAAAATATCACCCCAGTGATAGTTTACCAATAACTATCACTGGGGTGATATAGATAGACAAAAGTTGTTTGACAGTGCGGCATGCCCTAGAGGCAAGCCTCGGCGATGCGCTTTTTGAGTTCGTCGATGCCGGTGCCGGTTTGGGAGCTTGTGATGATTACGTTCTCGGCCGGGACGTTGAGCTGCTTTTTGATGGCTGATGCCTGGCGGGCCTGCTGGGTGCGGCTGAGCTTGTCGGCCTTGGTGAGGCAGACGATAAAGTTGAACTCGTTGCCCTGCAGGTAGTCAATCATGTCATGGTCGAGCTTGCTCGGGTCGTGACGAATATCCACCAGCGACACGACCAGGTTAAAGCTGCGCTCCGAGTCGAAGAAGTCGCCGATAAGTTCTGCCCAGCGGTCACGCTCGGCCTTGGAACGACGGGCGAAGCCATAGCCCGGCAGGTCGACGAAGTGCACGTCGTCGGCCTCGAAGAAGTTGATGTTGCTCGTCTTGCCCGGTGTGCTCGAAACCTTCACCAGGTTCTTGCGGCCAAAGAGTTTGTTCATGATCGACGACTTGCCCACGTTGGAGCGGCCGACGAAGCTCACCTCGGGGCAGGTGGACTCGGGAATCTGCGAAACCTTGCCATAGCTGGCGACGAACTTGGCAAGCTGGTAGTTAATGGAATCGGCCATGGACACTCCTTGGTCGTAGGTTCTTACAAAAGAGCGCGCTAATAGATAGCAGCGATACGGCGAACGATATCGAGCGTAATGCCACTCGCGGTACGGGCATACTCGAACAGGTCGAACTCGCGGTCGCAAATCGCATCGTACGCCTCGTCACAATTATCGCTGATAGCGCGCAGCACCAGGCAATCGACACCATTTTTAGTTGCGACATGGGCAATCGCCGCGCCCTCCATGCCGACACAATCGGCATGCGTCGCCTCGATAGCGTCGTTGCGCATGGCAGCGCCCGTCACAAAACGGTTGCCCGTGGCAATCGTACCGACCAGGAACTGCTTTGCGCCCTCGTTCGAGGCGGCTGCATTTGTCGAAGCGTTGACAAAGCCACGCTCAGAAAGCACATCGGCAGCAATATCGACCAGCGCAGGCGTCGAGCCAAACTCCTCGAGCCCCGGTGCAGACTCGGCGATAAGCGCGGTATCGGTATCCAGATAGCGCAGGCGTTTGCCGATGACCACGTCGTCGATATGGAGCTTGGGGTTCAAACCGCCCGCGATACCCGAAAGCACAACTGCCTGTGGAGCATACTTGCTAATGAGGTGCTGTGTTGCGGCGGCAGCGTTTACCGTGCCCATACCCGCCGTTGTGGCGACAAGCGTCAGGCCGTCGAACTCACCGCTCACAACGGTCAGGCCCGCCTCCTGTGCCTCGCAGACGTCGCTCAGCTCTTCCTTAATCTGCATGATCTCTTTTTCGAGTGCACCGATAATCGCGATGGTAGCCATGCCATTCCCCAAACCTATACGAAATTCTCAACCACGGTATGGTACCAGCATTTTGTTTGACCTCGTCAAACGAACACGCTAGGCCAGTGCAGCTCGCGTATCAAACAGAGCCTTTGCAATCGCAGCCGTAACCTCGCTCGAGCGGTCGCTCCACGGCATCGATGTCATGATGCTCATGACATAGGTACGGCCATCGATGTCGATAAGGCCCGCATCGCATGTCGAATAGCAACCATCCTCGCTAATCCAGCCTGCCTTGTTGCGTACCAAGGCTTGGTCGTCGGCAATCCCATCACGGATAAATGAGCGCGATGTTGATGACAGCAGTTCAGATAACCACTGGGAGGTCTCACTGCCACAGCTCAGATACTCGCTCATCTCGCGCCACAACTTGGCCGAGGTGCGCGGGCAATAGGTGGGAAAATCACTCATTGGATCGAGTGCGGTATCGTAATCGATGCCAAGACTGACAATCCAATCCTCGTAACCGACACGGTCAAACGCCGCACGCAACGCGATAAACGAATCGTTGTCCGAATTAACGACCGCGGCCTCGATCAGGTCGCGCACCGTCTGCCAGCCCATGTTGTAGCCGCCATAGGTGCCAAGGGAATCATCGAGTGAGACCTGGCCCGTCTCGACCAGAGATTCGCAGACGTAGAGTACATAGAGCGCCTTATAGCTGCTCGCACCGTACACCTCGGCGTCCGCGTTATACGTCACGCCCTTGCCGCTCGATAGGTCGTAGAACACTACGCCCACATCCCCCAGCTTCTGCGCCTGGCTCAGGGCATCTTGGAGCACGACGAGGCTCTCATCCTCCAGGGCGGGGATCTGGTCATCAACCAGTGAGAAGGTCTGCACGGTATCGCCTGAGGGAATATCGTTAAAGTCCGCCTTCGAAAGCCTCGTCTTGAGACTCGCTGTCGACAGGGTTTGACTTGCGGTGGCTTTAGATTCAGAGACCTTTTTGTTTTGCGTCTGTACCGTTGACGCATCTGAGTGTGTCATTCGCTCCGACGCGTAGGTTTTGGCGGTAATTCCGAGGATAATAACCGCCAACGTTAGCATCCCAATGGCGGCAATCTTCGTCACGCGGATGCGAGCGTCAGCGAGGCCACGCGAAGGCGTGCCCTTCGTCCCATATCTGCTGCCATGCTGCGGCACATACTCGTCCCGCGATGCGTTGTTTCGCACGTGGTCTCCTGACTGCTACCGTTCATATACGAGCAGCATAATACCGAGCAGGCATTTCTTTCCAAAGATATTCAGCGGCGTTTAAGGTGTCTTTAAAGAAACCACAAGCGTATTTATCCATATGGCACGATTCTGTTGCGCATCTCCGCCCAAAACGCAGTTGCGGTGGAATAGTTCCTGTTTGGGCGGCATAAGCCAAAAAACAAGAACTATTCCACCGCAACTTGACGGAGCTCTTTGGCAATCAACTTGGTGCCCGGGGGCACTCATTTAAGTCTGTCCCAAATGAGTGCCCTTGGGGGCGAAAATGGCTCGCTAGCCGATAGCGTTTTTGAGTTCCGCGCGGCGCTTTTTCATGCCCATCATGACGGCGTTGCGTAGCTCGGGCATGCGCGCGGTATCCATCTGGGGAACGCCCTCGAGCTTATAGGGAATCCCCAGCTGCTCATACTTGACGACGCCCATCGTGTGATACGGCAGCATCTCCAGGCCCACCACGTTATGCCACGGGGCAATCAGACGACCGAGTGCCTCGCACTCCTCAACCGTATCGGTAATGCCGGGCACCACCACATGGCGAATAACAACCTTAATCTTGCGACGCGCGAGCTCATCACCAAACGCCAGAATGCGTGCGGGATCGCAACCGGTCAGCTTTTTATGCTCGACGGGATCGGCGTGTTTAATGTCAAGCAGCACCATGTCGGTCTCGTTGAGTACGGCATCGAACTTCTCGGGATGCGCGGGATCGAACGCATAGCCGCAGCTATCCAAGCAGGTATGCACGCGACCATCGGGGTTATTGTGCATGGCGCGGAACAGGTCGGCTAAAAACGCGGGCTGCAGGAGCGGCTCGCCGCCGGATACCGTAATACCACCGCTGCGGTAAAACTCATGGTTGCTCTGGAACTCGTCCATCAGGTGCTCGACGGTCACCATGGTACCGCCGTTAACCGACCAGGTATCGGGGTTGTGGCAATACGCACAGCGCATGGGGCAGCCCTGAACAAACACCACAAAGCGGATGCCAGGTCCATCGACCGTTCCCATCGTCTCAATCGAATGTACGCGGCCCAGGGCAAACGCAGAGTCCTCGGGACGAGCGTCCACACCCTCGAGCGTCATCTCAGCCATTCCCGCTACCTTGCCTCTCATTGGTTTTAGCTACATAAATGCCAGAGCCATTCTAGCCCATACGTTTGCGTTTAAACGTCTCAGGCTAGAATGGCACGTTTTAATCTATCCCCCATTACCGTGACGGGAGCCCATGTCGAGATGTGAAGCCGAAGAATGCTCGCCTACAGCCTTTACGCCTTAAGCGTGAGCACCACACCGAAGGCGGTCGGGCCGCAATGGCTCGAGATGACACCGCCGACCTGAGTCCAGGTAACGTCTTTAAAGCCCAGGTCGTGCGCATAGACTTCCATGTCGTCGCGCAGCTCCTGGGAAAGGCCTACCGAATACGCCAGGCCAATGTGCGAGTAGTCAATCTCGCCCTTCGCAACCATGTGGTCAATAAAGGCGCGGGCGCACTTAAGCATAGAACCGCGGAACTTCTTGGTCGCCACGAACTTGCCGCCCGTCACCTCAATGCAGGGCTTAATCTTGAGCAGATGGGCGCCTAGGAACGCGACGTTGGACAAGCGGCCACCTGCCTTAAGGAAGGCAAGGTCGGTAGGAACAAAGCCCAACAGTACGCGGTCCATGACGGAGTTCGTAAATGCAAAGATCTCGTCGACGGTGACATCGGGGTGAGCCTCGATGTATTTGGCGGTCTCGACGACAACGAGCGACTGGCCCACCGAGACAAAGCGTGTGTCCATGGAGAACACGTAGTCGCGCCCCTGGGCCGCAATCTTAGAGGACTGATGCGAACAGGTCGTGGCCTCGGAATATGCAAGATGCAAAATAGTCGCGTCGGGTTGCTCGGCATGGATGCGGTCGTACACATGCGCAAAATCCGCTGGCGAACAGCCACTGGTCTTGGGCATCACGCCAAACTCGTTACAGCGCGAGTAAATCTCGAGCGGATCAATCGAGCCATCCTCGACGGTCTCGTCGCCAATCGTGACATGCATGGGCACGCGCACGATGCCGTAGCGTTCGCAGAGCTCTGGCGTCACATCCGAACCAGATTCAACCACGATTACGTACTTGCCCATTCTTATCACGACCCATCTCGACGTTGGTTTTTTAATATATGACGCACGTCCACCGTCCTGCTGCAGAACGGCCTCCAAGCGCCAAAGAGACGCCGTCCCTTGCACACAACAAAGGACAGCGTCTCCCTGGAAAACTCCGTGCTTATCTGAGATTCTACACGGTTTATTAAGGAGTGTTACTTATTCCGCAAACGGTCGCTATACGCGATAAGCGGTAGCTGGCCGCGGCAACTGCGACACATTCCGCCCAACAAGTCCAATCGTGCTCCATGCACGGTTAATGAGCGAGGCGGTAGAAATCCATCGACGCCGCACCCTCGGCGTGCAGCGCCATCGCCGGAACCGCCGACGAATAGGTACGGCTCGTAAGTGCTGCCTCGCCACCGTTGGCAAAAATCTCGACCATCGTAGTGTCCGAAAGCACGCGCAAATCGCGAAGCTCGCTGAGCTCGATCGACCTCTGGTTGCGCCCATAGCCTTCGTCACCCATGTCGAGGGTAAGCATCCCGTCCGTATAGCGTACAAAGACACCCTTGCGGATTTCGAGCTCGACCATCTTGGCTCCCTCACAGGAAACCACAAGATCAAACAGGCGACCCGGCTCCTCAACGGTTTCACCGCCTACAGCACGAACGCAATTGCCGCGCATTCTCTCAATCTCGTGCGCCGGTTGCTGGCAGAGCTTGCCGCCGCGCATGCTCAACTCTCTCGGCACCGTCAACGCGCACTGCCACCCGCGCGCCACCGTCGGGCTTTCCGCCTTCGCATCGGGGCAACCCGACCATCCGATCATCAAACGCCGACCCGCAACGTCCTCAAAGGACTGCGGGGCATAGAAATCAAAACCGGCATCAACCATCGGAGGCATGCCCTGGCCGACGATCTTAAAGCTCGGCGCCCCCCAATCGGCCTCGATGGAGAACCACACGCACTGATGCGGATTGCGGTAACGCCAGCCATCGGCGGGCACGCCCTGCGGACAGCAAACGAGAATAAGCTCGCCATCGAGCTCAAACAGATCAGGACACTCCCACATAAAGCCAAACTTCTCGCCCAGCTCAATGCGCGTCGCATAGCCCCAGTCCTCTAGATCACGCGAGGTATAGACAAGCACGCACCCGCGATCGTCTTTCGTACGAGCGCCGAGAACCATGTAGTAGATACCGTCGTGTTCAAGGATCTTGGGGTCGCGCACGTGCGTACCGATATCGTCGGGGTAATCGACCGGCCCAACAGCTATGCGCTTCTCGCCCAATTCGTCGGGATTCTCGGCAACCATATGAATTTGGTTTTGCTCACGGCCCGTCAACACGTAGTCGTAATCATCACGGTCAAAATGTTTAACGTTGCCGGTATAGAAGTAGTGAATCTTGCCATCACGTACAAAGGCAGAACCAGAATACGCTCCACTCGAATCCAAATCGGAATCGGGGAACAACACGGGGCCGTGATTCTCGTACGTCACAAAATCCTTTGTCGTCAGATGGTTCCAAAGCACTGGACCGCCATGCGCAGCATCGAACGGATCGTATTGATGATAGATGTGATACGTATCACCAATCTGAACCAAACCGTTGGGGTCGTTGAGCCAGCCAAGCTCAGGCTCCACATGGAACAAAAGCCTATCAGGGTCGGACGCGATGCGAGCCGCCGTCTCATCCTGTCCAGCTCGCCACTGCTCATAGTCCGCACGCATCACCTTGTTTTTTTGATTAAACATCGCCATTGACCTTCTCGTCTATGGGAAAGGACGCTCGACTCACACGAGTCGAACGCCCTTCCTCAAATGGACTTATCCTCAGATTACGCTGAACGGCTCAACTAGAAGCTGACATCGAAGCCAGCGCCAGCGCCCTCTTCATCAGTGGTCGGCACGCCCTTTGCCTTGTTGTAGGCAAAGATCAAGACGATCGGCACGATAAAGGCGATGAGATTGCCAGCCACATACCACACGAGCGTCTCGGGCGTGACGATGAGCAGGCCAAGCACGCCGGTCAGACCCTGACCGATGGCGCGCACCTCAAAGAGCTTCACGAAGGCACCGCCGCAGCCTGCACCGATGCAAGCGCAGATGAACGGGATGATCGAGTAGCGCATGTTTGCAGCGAAGATAGCGGGCTCGGAGATTCCGACCAGCGTCGGGATAAAGGACGACATGCAGATGTTGCGCTCTTTGGAATGCTTCTTATGAATGAGGTACATGCCGATGGCGCCGCCGCCCTGGGCGATGATGGAAACCGACCAGATGGCCTGGATGTAGTTGAAGCCAGTCGTGGCGACGAGGTTTGCCTCGATACCCTGGATGAACTGATGCGTACCGGTAACGACGAGCGGCTGCAGGAATGCGGCAAAGACAAAGGCGCCAAAGACGCCCATCCTGTTGTACAGGATATCGATTACGCCGGCGAGGACGTCGCCGATCAGGTTGCCGAGCGGGCCGAACACGGTGAACAGGGCGACGTTAGCAAGAATCAGGGTAACGGTCGGGACAAAGACGAACGAAACGACCTCGGGGATGTACTTCTGGGCAATCTTCTCGACCTTGGCCATAAACCAGGCAGTCAGGATTGCAGGGAACACGCCGCCCTGGAAAGCAACCATGGGAATGGAGAGCGGACCGAAGTTCCAGTACTCAGCACCCGTCGGGTCCATAACGAACGTGTTACGGTTCATAAGGCTCGGGTGAACCATGACGATACCGACGAGGATGCCCAGGATCGGGTTACCGCCAAAACGCTTGACCGCGCTGTACATAACCAGGACAGGCAGGTAGTCAAACGTGGTGGCGATAATGGCAAAGAAGCTTGCGAGGTTCTTGAGGAACTCGCTGTGATCGGCGAGGCTGCCCTCCATGCCAAAGAGGCCGTTGGCAACAATCAGCGACTTAAGGCCGATGATGATAGCAGCGCCGACGAAAGCGGGAATGATGGGGATAAAGATGTCCGAGAATACCTTGAGGACCGAGAAGAACTTGCCCTTCTTGTCCGCCTCGGCGCCCTTGACCTCGGAAGCGCTAATCTCCTTAACGCCCGTCAGAGCCATAAACTCATCGTAAACCTTGTTGACGGTACCGGTACCGAAGATGATCATGAGCTGGCCGCTGTTGTACAGCACGCCCTTGACGCCATCGATGTTCTCGAGCTCGGCCTTGTTGTACTTGCTCGTATCCTTGAGCACCAGACGCAGACGCGTAACGCAATGCGTGGCGCCCTCGATGTTCTCCAGACCGCCGACGTTATCGACGACTTGCTGAGACACTACTTTGTAGTCCATGTTCCTCTCCATTCCTTTACGAAATCATAAGACGTTTTGATGCCATTACAGAGACGCGATCGTTGCATTTGCGCACTTAAGCGTACCGTCGGTGACCGTCAGCGCCACACCCTGGCCCTGCTTATTGCAGAATCGAGCGTTAAGCGCAACATCATCGACAAAGATGGTCGCGATATCGTCGTCAACGACCAGGCGCACATGATGAGTGCCCTCGCCCTTAAAGAACAACGGACGCTCGAGGCCCATGTTGTTGACCTGGAACCACGGATACTGGGGGGCCGCCGTAAACTCGAGCTTGCCCTCACGCAGGTTGGCGCGGAACTCATAGGCAAGACCGGACTCGGCGTCCTCGGCAAGCTTCACCGAGAAGCCGGCAGCGTCACCGGCGAGCTCGATGTCGGCATCGAGCATATAGGTGGAACCGGCATCCGCGGCGAGCACCTGCTCGACCTTGCCCGACTCGCAGGAGAGCTCAAAGGCCTCGACTGCCTTAGCCTCGCCAAAGGCGCCAAGCATGCTGTCAGGAAGCTTGGTGCCGAGCGTTCCGTCAACACGCTGAACGATCTCGAGAGGCATAAAGGTGCCACCCCACAGGTAAGAGCTGGGGTCACCGCCCTCGTCACGCGTAGGAACCCAACCAAAGAGAACGCGGCGCTCGCCGTCAAATGCGGTACGCGCGGCATAGTACGCGCGGCCATCGAAGGAATCGTCCGCAGGAGTGATCCAAGGACCGTTGATAGAGCGAGACATGCGGTAACGGGTCTTGTTGCCATCACTGTACTCGGAGAACACCAGATACCACCAGTCGCCCATCTTAAAGAGATCAGGCATCTCGAACATGGTGTACAGGCCCGGATTCCACCAGTCGCCCTGGAACTCCCAGGTATCCAGGTCCTTGGAGGTGAACTTGACCAGACGACCGGTCATCAGACGCTTGTCCTCGCCCACGCGCGTGCCGAGGATGAGCATGTACTCTTCGTTCTCCTCATCCCAAAGCACAAAGGGATCGCGCCAGTTGCGGTCATCGTAACCCTCCTGGGGCGGAAGCAGCGTCTCGGCGATGTTCTTCTCCCACTTGACGGCGTCGTCACTCGTTGCGTGAAGAAGAACCTGCTTCATCAAGCGTGCCTTGACCTTATCGCGATTGCAACCAGTGTAGAGCGCATGGTACTTGTCGCCCACCTTAAACACCGTGCCGGCATAAACATACTGGTCGACTTCCTCGTCGCCGCCACGCTCAAGGCTCTCGCCAAAGTCTTTGTAATTGACGAAGTCCTTGGTTGTCGCGAGTGCCCAGCCAAACGGCTCTCCGAAAGGTCCGGGGTTTCGCGTGTCACGCTGATGATAGAGATAGAACGTGCCGTCCTCGCCGTACGGCATGATGTCGCCTACCCAAATTCCCTCAGGCTGGTAATACACCTTGTGCATCCGAGACTTCCTTTCCACGACATACTAACTCGGTACAATGGCAAGATATGTCAATCGTTTTCATATGTCAAACGTTTTCACACCAATACGTCTTTTCGCAGTTCCAGTCGTCGGCAAACGGTTGACATATGCCGGTGAACGGTCATCAGAGGCGTTTGAGTAATTCTTTTGGCATGGGATGAACTATGCGGTTTTGCCCTCAATGAGTTCAACGGGGAGCTTGATATTCGATTCGGGATTATCGCCGTTAATAAGAGCGATGATGGATTGCGCCGCGAGCTCTCCGATGCGATCGATATCTTGACGTACGGTTGTTAAGTCAGGCATAAACGTCATAGTTCGGCGGGCACCATCCGCGCCCACGACCTTAATATCGTCTGGAGCGCTCAAGCCGCGCTGCTTCATCACGTTGATACAGATGGCCGCCATCGTATCGTCTCCCGCAAAGATGCCGTCAATATCGGGGTTCTCATCGAGGATCTTCGCAACGACCGCGCCCTTTTCGTCGTCGGGCTTAACGAACTCAACCTCACGGACAAGCGCGGACAAACCGGCCTGCTCAACAACATCGAGGTAGGCATCGGTACGCTTATTGGCAGGCATGCGCATGCGGCTATTGCTGCGCAGGCACAGGATACGCCTGCAGCCGTCATCAATCAGACGGCGCGTGGCGAGTTCGCCAATGCCATAGCTGTCACTTGCAATCTGGACAGAGCCCTCGCCAAGATCGCAGTCGATGCCAACCAGGCTCAAGCCCATCTCGGCATATGCCTCGGCACCGATATTGAGGGAGTTGACGATGACGCCGTCGACCATATTGCGGCGGAGCATGTCGATATAGGAACGCTCAAGATCAGGTCGATTGGCGCTGTTGCACAGCAACATCTTAAAGCCGTTTTCCGCTAACGTGCGCTCGACCGCCTGCACAACCTGAGCATGGAACGGGCTGCTCACAAAGGGAACAATCATGCCGATAAGGTTCAGGCGGCCATTGAGCATGGCACGGGCGATATCGTTGGGCGTGTAATTGATGCGCTCCATCGCCGCATGGACTTTATCGCGGGTTTCCTGGCTAATGTAGCCGCGATTATTAAGCACGCGAGATACCGTAGTAGGCGAAACCCCCGCCACCGCTGCAACTTCCTTGATACCAGGCTTAGCCGTATCCTTAGAACGAGCACCCTCGCGAGCCATAGCACCCTCCCCCATCAACATGTCATACGTTTACATACGAACAAAGCATACCCCAACAACAGCGGGAAGACGGTAACAGCACAAGTAAGTAAACGACTCATCCAAATAAATAGGAGAGTTCCGCCTAAAGGGTGACTACACAGGACCCCCGCCGGGCCGTTTTGGGTTACTTTCCAAAACATTTCCGCAGGACGCAAAGGGCTCCGCCGCGCGAAGCGCGCAGCGGAGCCCTTTGCATGTCCGAGGACGTTTTGGAAAGTAACCCAAAGCGGCCCGGCGATCCTGCGGGAGTTAAACCCCTTTAGAACTTGTCGTGGAAGGTACGCGAAATGACCTCGTCCTGCTGCTCCTTGGTGAGCGTGTGGAAGTTCACGGCATAGCCGGAAACGCGGATGGTCAGCTGCGGGTACTTCTCGGGGTGAGCCTGAGCATCGAGCAACGTCTCACGGTTGAAGACGTTGATGTTCAGGTGATGGCCACCCTTCTCGGCGTAAGCGTCGAGCATGTGGACCAGGTTATCGGCCTGAGTCTCGGAAACTTCAGAAACCTTCATAATGTGTCTCCTTCGATCGATAGGCGCCGGCCGAAACCGGCGCGCTAATCAGTAATCGTTATTGTTAGTATAGCACTAACAATAGTTACTCGCCCAGCTGATCAAGGTCGATATCGCCAAAGAACACCTGGTCCTCCTTGCCGAGCGCACCCGGGATGATGGAGAAGGTGTTGGAGATGCCGTCCTGAGCATCGCGGAACGGGAGCTTGGAAACCGAAGACAGCGAAGCGATGGCGCCGTGGCTATCACGCTTGTGCATGGGGTTAGCACCCGGGGCGAACGGCTGGCCAGCCTTGCGGCCGTCAGGCGTGGAGCCGGTCTTCTTACCGTACACGACGTTGGAGGTAATGGTCAGAACCGAGGTCGTGGGCACGGAGTTGCGGTAGGTGTCGTTCATGCGGATGTACTCCATGAACTGGTGCACAACGTCGTGAGCGATCTGGTCGACGCGGTCGTCGTCGTTACCGTACTTGGGGAACTCGCCCTCGGTCTCGAAGTCGACGATGATGCCGTTCTCATCACGGACGGGGTGAACCTTGGCGTACTTGATGGCGGACAGGGAGTCAGCCACGACGGAAAGGCCAGCGATGCCCGTAGCGAACCAGCGGTGCACGTGCTTGTCGTGCAGAGCCATCTGGATGCGCTCGTAGCAATACTTGTCGTGCATGTAGTGAATGATGTTCAGCGAGTTGACGTACACGCCAGCGAGCCACTTCATCATGTCGTTGTACTTGGCCACAACGTCGTCGTAATCGAGCGTATCGCCCTCGACGGCGCGATACTTGGGGCCGACCTGCTTCTTGGAGACCTCGTCAACACCGCCGTTGAGCGCGTAGAGCAGGCACTTGGCCAGGTTGGCACGGGCGCCGAAGAACTGCATCTCCTTGCCGATGCGCATGGAGGACACGCAGCAGGCGATGCCGTAGTCGTCGCCGTGGTAAACGCGCATGAGGTCGTCGTTCTCGTACTGGATCGAGGAGCTGGCGACAGAAGTCTTGGCGCAGAACTTCTTGAAGTTCTCGGGCAGACGGGTCGACCACAGAACGGTCATGTTGGGCTCGGGGCTGGTACCCATGTTCTCGAGCGTGTGCAGGTAGCGGTAGCTCATCTTGGTAACGAGCGTACGGCCGTCAACACCCATGCCACCGATGGACTCGGTGACCCACTGCGGATCGCCGGTGAACAGGGCCTGGTACTCGGGGGTACGGGCAAACTTGACCATGCGGAGCTTCATGATGAAGTGATCCACGAACTCCTGGATCTGCTCCTCGGTGAAGGTACCGTTGGCAAGGTCGCGCTCAGCGTAGATGTCGATGAACGTAGAGGTACGGCCGATGGACATGGCAGCGCCGTTCTGCTCCTTGACGGCAGCGAGGTAGGCGAAGTACATCCACTGGATGGCCTCCTGCGTGTTGGTAGCAGGGTTGGAAATGTCGAAACCATAGGTCTCGGCCATCATCTTGAGCTCGCCGAGGGCGCGGATCTGCTCCTGCAGCTCCTCGCGGTCGCGGATGTTGTCGGCGGTCATGACCGTCGGGGTGGAAGCCTTCTGGGCCTCCTTGTCCTTGATCAGGTAGTCGACGCCGTACAGGGCAACACGACGGTAGTCGCCGATGATGCGGCCGCGGCCATAGCCATCGGGCAGGCCGGTGATGATGTGGGCCGAGCGGCAAGCACGCATCTCGGGGGTGTAGACATCGAAGACGCCGGCGTTGTGGGTCTTGCGCTCGAAGGTGTAGCGCTCGACAACGTTCTCGTCGACCTTATAGCCGTGCTGGCTGGCAGCCTGGCAAGCGATGCGGATACCGCCGTTGACGTGCAGCGCGCGCTTGAGCGGCTTGTCGGTCTGGAGGCCGACGATGGTCTCCTTCTCGCGGTGGGCGTTATCGATGTAGCCAGCGGGGTGGCTCACGATACCCGTGACGGTCTTGGTGTCCATATCGAGGACGCCGCCCTGCTCGCGCTCCTTGAGCAGCAGGTCGAGAACCTCGCCCCACAGCTCCTTGGTACGCTCGGTCGGGCCGGCGAGGAACGACTCGTCGCCCTCGTAGGGGGTGTAGTTCTTCTGGATGAAGTCTCGGACGTCAACCTCTCCCGTCCAGATGCCTTCCTTGAAGCCTTCCCATGCCTCCTGCATTGTGTAACCACGCTCCTAGTTACGTGTAATGCGGCGCTCTCTCACACCGCTGCTTATTGAATTCTTGAATTATCGGCTTGCACTACCGGCTTCTTCCGTTCTTCACCACACGTTGGTACAGGGAAAAACGTTTGTCCACCTTGGAACTGCAACCCAAAACCCAAGATTTCACCCGTTTGAGAAGGATAACATAGCTACCCCCTTCATCAGGGCTGTTATATGTTTCTTTTTTTATACCATTAGGGCGTTTTTAACAAATCCGCAGGAAATGCGAGCGCGAACAACTACCGTTCACCGATTTGTTTGGTATTTTTCCTTGCCTTTGTACGACGTTCACTCTAGCTGTTATGCCAGCTTTAGCAGGGTAAAGTGCCCCAGAGACCCCACAGAAACTCCAGGGCGGCCACGGGATCCCCCCCCATGGCCGCCCTGTGGCGTGGCGAGTTATTTAACTTTGATTGCCGCTTGGCATTAGGCGGCGGTGGCAACCTTATCGGTCGCGGCCTTTTTGCTATCGCCGTGACCCTGACCCTCAAAATGCTTGTGGCACCAGCTGGTGACCAGCGGGGTGAGGATGGCCGTCACGATAGCGCAGGCAGCAACCTGTGCCGTAGCCGTCGCGAGCACCGCACCGCCGTACATGGCCCCGTTGACGCTTGCCATGGCAGCAGGCGTGGCCACATTGGCTCCGGCGCAGCTCGAAATGGCCGCACCTGCGACACCCGTACCACCCGTGAGCTTATCGACCGCGATGACGGGAATTGCAAAGATCACCGAGCAGATCACGCCGAGCAGGATGCCGGGAAGACCGCCGTTGATAAGCTGGCCAAAAGTCATGGTCGAGCCCATGGCAAAGAAGACGAGCACGATGATGGCGGAAAGTGCCGGTGCCATCATCTTCTTAAAGCTGGGGAACAGGTTACCCAGAATAATGCCGACGACGATCGGCAGAATGGCGCCCACGAGCGACCAGCCGATCGGGGCCTGGCCGGCAGCGCCGAGCACGATCATCGTGACCGGAGGGCCGACAACCAGCGTGGTGATGGCGACAGCGCCACGCTCAGCCTCGTTGCCCATGGTACCCATCAGCCCAGCGTACATAGCGTTGTTGGCGCCGGTGCAAGCCGCCAGCATCACCATGGCAGAGATGCCAAACAGGTTGTCGTTGAACACATAAAGGATGAGCAGCGACATGGCAACGACCACGATCTGCTTGACGGCGATGATGATGGCGCCGCGGGCAGCGGCGGCAGGAGCGCTCTTAAACGAAATCGTCGTACCGACGATGAGCAAAAAAGCGCCCACGAGCGGGCCAGCGCCCTGCTGGGTCATGCCAAGCGTAAAGCTGCCGAGCGTTTTGAACAGGTCGGGGAATAGCGTGTTGAGCAGACAGCCCAACAGAAGCGGCACCAAGATATTGGCGCCCGGGATGGAGGACATCTTAAAGAACGGCTCCTTTGCCGCCGGCGCCTCCACCGCAGTCGATTCACTCATATATATCTCCTTTGGATGCATGCGAATCGTAGCCGCATGCGCCTATATCAGAAAGAAGGCGACGGTCCCGAGTCGCAGGAGCCGTCGCCGAATAATCGTCGCGGAGTATTACCCGTCCAGAACGATGCCACCGTCGCAGTCACCGATCTCGCCGTTCACGAAGCTGGCGAGGTCGGAAGCGAAGAACAGCACCATCTGCGCAGGCTCGCTGGCCTGGGCGGCGCGGCCCAGAGGAATACCGTTGATGATACGCTGAGAGTTCTCGTCAGAGAGAATCGAGGTCATATCGGTCAACGTGAGCGACGGGCACACGGCGTTACAGCGGACGCCAAACTTGCCGCCTTCCTTGGCGACTGCCTTGGTCAGGCCGTTGACACCGGCCTTAGAGCTCGCGTAGGCCGCGGTGCCGAGCAGGCCGCCACCGATCTTGCCAGCGACAGAGCTCACGTTGACGATAGTGCCGGCATGGGCCGCCTTAAAGTGCGGGTACACGGCGTTCATCATAGTGAAGGTACCGTTGAGGTTGATGTCGATGGTGCGACGCCACTCGGTGTCATCGATCTCGTCGAACTTCTTGGTGCTGATGACGCCAGCGCAGTTGATCAGGATGTTGGTTTGCGGCAGGTCCGTAAAAATCTGCTCGACGGTCTCGCGCGCCTTGGATGCATCGGCGACATCGAGCTGATAGAACTTGTTGCCCTCGCCAAGCTCGGCCACCGCGGCCTCGCCCTTAGCAGCGTTCCTTGCGATGAGCGCGACGTGTCCGCCGCCCGCAACGATGCCCTTGGCAATCTCGAGGCCAATGCCCTGAGTGCCGCCGGTAACGATCGCGGTTTTGCCCGTGAAGTCAAATGCCATGACTCCAACCCCCTTGATTCAGGTGTCTCCTTGCGGGAAGTTGGAGCATCGCACGTGGCGATAAATGAGTCCCAGTCGTCATGGTGGTGACAACCCCTCGCCTAACCGCGGGCATAATAGTTCTTTGAAACGCTTCAGCGATTGAATTTTTTACTCTTTATGCGCTCTTTATATTGCCCACTGCATGAGACCCGAATACGCGGGTATCATCTTTCACCGAAAATAGTTTCTAGTGTTAGGGGTTTTCGGTGGAAGATACCGATTTCCATGAGCTTGGGCGTCAGCTCTTTACCGAGTTTGGCAGCATGCACCAGCGCGTTTCGCGCTTTGCCGACCAGGCTCTGGGTGGCGAGATGGCCGTCATGCGCGCCCTCATGCGCGCCGGCGGCTCGCTCACGCCGAGCGAACTCGCCGATCGTGCCTGGGTCTCGAGCGCCCGTATCGCCAATATCCTGCGCGCCCTCGAGGCCAAGGGTTGGGTCGAGCGCGAGCACTCAAAGACCGACCGTCGTCGCGTACACGTCACGGTGACCGACAAGGGATTCCAGGTCATCGAAATCAAACGCCGGGAATTCGAGGACCGCACCGCGGCCTTCCTCGAGCAGCTCGGCGAAACAGATACCCAGGAGATGGTGCGCCTTCTAAGACGTGCCAACGAAATTATCGACCGCAATCAAGAAAGGAGAGATGCCGAGTGAGGATTCTCAAGCTCTTTAAAAAACATATCCTGGCACTGTTCGCAGCTATCGTACTTATCGTAATCAGCTGCAACGCCGATCTGGCGCTGCCTACCTATATGAGCGACATCGTCGACGTGGGTGTGCAGCAAGGCGGCATCGCGTCGCCCGTGCCCGACACCATCCGTGCCGAATCGCTCGACGACCTCGAACTCTTTATGAGCACCAAAGACGCCAAGTCTGTGGAGGCCGTGTTTAGCAAGGCGGACAATAACGGCATTCGAACGTACAAGGGCACCGAGGAGGAGCGCGCCGACGGCGGCAAGATTGCCGACATCATGAGTCTGCCCGAGACTGTCGTCCTTTCGTTCAACCAGGGTATTGACGCCAACTCCATGGGCGACATGATGGGCACGTCCGGTGAAAAAGACAACAGCGGCGCCCAGGCCATGCCCACGCCCGAGCAGACGGCGGCGATGACGCCCGAGCAACTCGCCGAGATGCAGCAGAAGGCCGCAGCGGCGCAGAGCATGCAAAAGCAGATTGATGCCGACGGCGGCAAGATCACCATGAAGAGTATGCGCCTAGGTGTCAAGGGCGGTCTGGTAGACCAAAGCAAGCTCGTCGAGGGCGCCAACGATATGGCGGACAAAATGGGCTCCATGTCGGGCTCCATCGTGACCCAACGCGCCGTGAGCTATGTGCAAGACGAGTACAAGGCGCAGGGCATCGACCCCGCCGACGTGCAGAACGCCTACCTGGGCCGCATGGCGACCACGATGTTTGGTCTGTGCCTGATCTCGCTCGTCGCCACCATCCTGACCGGTGCCGTGGCCTCGCGCACCGCCTGCTCCATCGCCCGCGACCTGCGCCGCGAGACCTTCAACAAGGTTATGCACTTCTCGCCGGCCGAGGTGGGCAAGTTTAGCCAGGCCTCGCTCATCACCCGCTGCACCAACGACATTCAGCAGATCCAGATGGCCGCAACCCTGTTTATCCGCATGTGTCTGATGGCCCCCGTCATGGGCATCGTCGCCGTCATGCGCGTCCTGGCCAACCATACCGGCCTAGAGTGGACCATCGCCGTGGCCATCATCGCGGTCTCGGCCGTCGTCGGCGTGCTTATGGGCCTCACCATGCCCAAGTTCAAAAAGATGCAGAGCTTTGTGGACCGTGTGAACCTTACCGCCCGCGAGCTGCTCGACGGCCTTATGCCTATCCGTTCGTTCAACCGCGAAGAGCATGAGCTCGAGCGTTTTGACAAGGCTTCGCTCGACCTGATGACCACACAGCTCTACACCAACCGCGCCATGAGCTTTATGATGCCGCTCATGATGCTCGTCATGAACTGCATCACCGTGCTTATCGTCTGGTTTGGCGCGCAGGGCGTGTCCGACGGCGTGATGCAGGTCGGCAACATGATGGCGTTTATCTCCTACACCATGCAGATCGTCATGGCGTTTATGATCCTCACCATGGTTTCGGTCATCCTGCCCCGTGCCGAGGTCGCAGCCGAGCGCGTGGAAGAGGTCATCACCTGCCCCACGAGCATCAACGACCCTGTCTCGCCCAAACTGCCTGCTGCCAGCGCGCCGCGCGGTGAGCTCACCTTCCGTGACGTGAGCTTCCAGTATCCCGATGCCCGCGCCGACGTCATTAGCGGCGTAAACTTCACCACGCACGCCGGCCAGATGCTCGGCATTATTGGCTCAACGGGTTCGGGCAAGTCCACGCTCGTGCAGCTGATTCCGCGCCTGTACGACGTCACAGGCGGCAGCATTTCGCTTGACGGCGTCGACGTGCGTGACATGACTCTCTCCGAGCTGCGTCGCCGCATTGGTTACATCCCGCAGCAGGGGCGCCTGTTCTCGGGCACTGTCGAGAGCAACCTCAAGTTTGCCGGCGACATGGTGAGCGATGATGACATGCACCAAGCAGCGCGCATCGCACAAGCCGAGGACTTTATCGCCGAGCGCGAGGGCGGCTACGACTCCCCCATCAGCCAGGGAGGCTCCAATGTCTCGGGCGGTCAGCGCCAGCGCTTGGCCATCGCCCGCGCATTGGCCAAAAAGCCCGAGGTCGTGGTGTTCGATGACTCGTTTAGCGCCCTCGACTACAAGACCGACGCGCGCCTGCGCGAGGAGCTGGCCAAAAACGTTACCGACGCCGCACTCGTGGTCGTGGCCCAGCGCATCGCGACCATCATGCACGCCGACCAGATCATCGTGCTCGATGACGGCCACGTAGTGGGCACCGGCACGCACGAGGAGCTGCTACGCAGCTGCCCGGCGTACCTGGAGATCGCACAGTCGCAGCTTTCCGCCGAGGAGCTGGGGCTTACCCAAAAAGAAATTGCAGCCGTCATGGAAGGAGGCGAGCGCTAATGGCAGACGAGACCAAGACTCAGATTCCCAAGCCCACCCGCCAGCGTGGTCCCATGGGCCGCATGGGCGGCATGCGTCGTGGCGAAAAGGCCAAGGACTTTAAGGGCACCATGAGGCAGCTGCTCGGCTATATCGGCCAGCACAAGATTGCCGTGTTTGCCGCCGTCGCCTTTGCCGTGTGCTCGGTCATCTTTAACATTGTGGGGCCCAAGGTGCTCGGTCAGGTTACCACCAAACTGTTCGAGGGCTTAGTTGCCAAGGTCAACGGCACCGGCGATGTCGACTTTGCCTGGATTGCCAAGACGCTCGGCTTTTTGCTCTGCCTGTATCTGGCGAGCTCTGTCTGCAGCCTCATCCAGGGCTGGCTCATGACCGGCGTCACGCAAAAGATCTGCTATCGCATGCGCAAGGAGATCGCCGCCAAGATCGCCGTCGTTCCGATGAGCTACTTTAACGGACACAGCAAGGGCGACGTGCTCAGTCGCATCACCAACGACGTCGATACGCTCGGCCAGTCGCTCAACCAGAGCGTGACGCAGCTCATCACGTCGGTGACGCAGATTATCGGCGTGCTCGTCATGATGCTGTCGATCAGCCTGCCGCTCACCGGCGTCACCGTGCTCACGCTGCCGGCCGCCGCGATTATCCTGACCGTGATGATTCACTTCTCGCAACCGTACTTCCGCGAGCAACAGCAAGTCCTGGGCGCCGTCAACGGCATTATCGAGGAGGACTTTGCCGGCCAGAACGTCATCCAGGTGTTCGACCGCGCCGAGGCCTCAATCGAGGAGTTCGACCGTCAAAACGACCGCCTCTTTATTAGTGGCTGGCGCTCGCAGTTCCTGTCGGGCCTGATGATGCCGCTTATGAGCTTGGTGGGCAACATGGGCTACGTGGGCGTCGTCGTGGTAGGCGCGCAGCTCGCGCTGACCGGCAATGCCACGCCCGGCGACATCCAGAGCTTTATCCAGTACGTTCGCAACTTTACGCAGCCGGTGCAGCAGCTGGGCAACGTGAGCAATACGATGCAGTCGATGGCCGCCGCCACCGAGCGCGTGTTTGAGTTCCTGGCCGCGCCCGAGGAGGAACAGAAAGCTGACGCGCAGATTCCCGAGAAGCGCCCCGGCCACGTGGAGTTTGACCACGTCAAGTTTGGCTACACGCCCGACAAGACCATCATCCACGACTTTAGCTGCGAGGCGCAGCCCGGCCAGACCATCGCCATCGTCGGCCCCACCGGCGCCGGCAAGACCACGCTCATTAAGCTGCTGCAGCGCTTCTACGACGTGGACGGCGGTTCGCTGCGCGTCGAGGGCGTCGACGTGCGCGACTGGGACCGCGCGGCGCTGCGCGGCGAGTTTGCCATGGTGCTGCAGGACACCTGGCTGTTTAACGGCACCATCCGCGAGAACATCCGCTACGGACGCCCCGATGCGACCGACGCCGAGGTCGAGGCCGCCGCACGCGCCGCACGCTGCGACCACTTTATCCATACGCTCGCCGGCGGTTACGACTTTATGATCAACGAGGAGGGCACTAACCTCTCACAGGGCCAGCGCCAGCTCGTGACCATCGCCCGCGCCATTTTGGCCGACCGCCCGGCACTGATTCTGGACGAGGCGACTTCCAACGTCGATACCCGCACCGAGGAGCTTATTCAGCGCGCCATGGATGCGCTGATGCAGGGCCGTACCAGCTTTGTCATCGCACACCGCCTGTCCACGATCCGCAACGCCGACGTGATCTTGGTGATTCGCGACGGCGATATCGTCGAGAAGGGCACGCACGACGAGTTGCTCGCCCAGGGCGGCTTCTACGCCGACCTATATAACTCGCAATTCGACGAGGCGGCGTAAATTCTGCTGCAGGGAACGAATAACGCCCGAGAACGGGGACGCAGGACAACCTGCGCCCCCGTTTTTTCGTCCACGGCACTCGAATTAGCTCTCTTGGGGCCCGATTGACAGCCCCTTCCGGACCCTGTGGCCAAAAAAGGTCAAATATGAGTACTGTTACATTTTTAGTAGCAGCCAAAACCGCCTCAAATGACCTCTTTGCGGCTTCTATACGCCTTCAAATTAATCAAAACGCCCGTTAACATGCTTCTGTGTGCCAACGTTAATGAACATATTTGCTGTTATGCCTATTATCTTGTAAGCTCGATATGAGACTACGCCAGCAACAGTACTCATATTTGCCATTTTTTGCCCACGGGGTATGCCGCAGAAGATCCAACTTGCTCCAGCGTGCCGTACGCCGACCCCCTTCCGGCGAGTGCCGACATTTTCCCAGATAAAACCGACCAAAATAAACCTGTCCCTTTTTGGTAGGTTTCGGGGTGACAAGGGGTTGCACTTTAGCGTGCGACAGCGGATAATGCCGAGCATTCGACAATACGCTTATTGCTCTTTCTATAGATTGAGGAGACCCCTATGGCCATGGAATTCAAACGCAGGCTGCCGATCCCCATGGAGATCCGCGAGGAAATGCCACTTTCTGCCGAGCTTACCGCCAAAAAGCAGGCATTTGACGCCGAGGTCGCCAAAGTCTTTACCGGCGAGGACGCACGCAAGGTGCTCATCATCGGCCCGTGCTCTGCCGACCGCGAGGATTCGGTGCTTGAGTACATGAACCGACTGGCCAAGACCGCCGAGGAGGTCAAGGACAAGCTCATCATCATTCCGCGCGTCTACACCAACAAGCCGCGCACCAAGGGCACCGGCTACAAGGGCCTGCTGCACAACCCCAACCCCGAGGCTCCCGACGATCTGCTCGAGGGCGTCAAGGCCATCCGCCATATGCACCTGCGCGTTATTGAGGAAACGGGCTTCTTCACCGCCGACGAGATGCTCTATCCGTCCAACTACCAATACCTCGTTGACCTGCTGAGCTATGTTGCCGTGGGCGCACGCTCGGTCGAGAACCAGGAGCATCGCCTGGTGTCGAGCGGCATTTCGGTGCCCGTCGGCATGAAGAATCCCACTGCCGGCTCCGCCACCGTTATGCTCAACTCCATTTACGCCGCGCAGGCGCACCAGAGCTTCATCTTCCGCAACTGGGAGGTCGAGTGCGACGGCAACCCGCTTGCACACGCCGTTATGCGTGGCTACATCGGTCTCGATGGGCGCACCTACCCCAACTACCACTACGAGCACCTCGAGCGCCTGGCCGAGCGCTATACCGAGCACGCCGGCTACGCCAACCCGGCGGCGGTCATCGACTGCAACCACGACAACTCGGGTAAGCGTCCGCTGGAACAGTATCGCATTTGCAAGGAAGTGCTCGACAGCTGCCGCCGCAACGAGTCCATCTCCAAGCTGGTCAAGGGCTTTATGATCGAGTCTTACCTGGAGGACGGCAACCAGCCGGTCGACGGCGGCGTCTTTGGTAAATCGATCACCGACCCGTGCCTGGGCTGGGAAAAGACCGACTACCTCATCCACGAGATCGCAGAGCGTATTTAGAGTTACGGCGTTTTACCAAACGCCGTAACGGCTCGACGCTGCAAACCCGCCAGGGCGGCAATCTGCCTTTCAACTTCGACGGCATGATCAAAAGATCAATGCCGCCTCGTTTCAAGGCACCTTGCTCGCTCTGGCGGGTTTTCGCTGACGTTTTTTCGACCTGCATTGTTGCCAAGGTTGGCACCAATGACTAATGCGGTAACTAGCTACGTCGGTCCGCTTGACCGGCTGGGTTTCCGAGGTGCGGCAGATTGCCCTGAAAGAGGAGGGCATAGACCTTAAGGGTTATGCCCGACGATTGAAGGGCAAGGTACCGTGCCTCGGAAAGACAGACAGTTACGCCGAGGGCTCCTGCTGCGTAATGCAGTGGATATTTCCGCCACCGAAGACGACCTGCTCGGACTGAACGCCGACGCACTTGTAGACGCCCTCGCCCCAGACCTCGTCGTAAATCTTCTGGAGCGTGTCAACGGCAAGCTGATCGTTCTCGTCGCCGTACTGCGGGACGATAACGCCGTGGTTGGTGACCAGGTAGTTCATGTAGGAGGCGATCAGCGGCTCGTCGGCAACGCGCGGCTCGGCGTTCTCGTCGGCGTCGATGGTGTCGCAGGAAGCCTGGTCCATGAGCAGCGGGTTCACAGGCATGCAGAGCTTGTAGACCTTCATCTTGCGGCCCTTGGCGTCAACGGCGTTGGAGAGGGTCTCGTAGACAGCGTGGCACTGCTCGTAGAACGGATACTCGGGATCGTCGGTCCAGATGCAAGCCATGACGCCCGGAGCGATGAACGTAGCGACGTCATCGATGTGGCCGTTGGTCTCCTCGGGGTCGATGCCCTCCTTGACCCAGATGACCTTCTCGACACCCAGGTACTCCTTGAGGTGCTCGTCCATATAGGCGCGAAGTTCCTCGCTCCAGGGCTCAAACTTCCTCTTGAACTTGGGCCAGACGGACTCGGGATCCTCTTCCTCCTCCAGAACCGCAGAGCAGGTGCGGCCTGGGGAAAGCAGGCACTGGTCGGTCACGACCACAGTGCCTTCGCCGTCGACGGTAATGGAACCGCCCTCGAGGACCATGTCATCGGGACGATAGCGACGGCAGCCGGAAAGCTCAGCTATCTTAAGGGCGATCTGCTCGTCCTTGTCCCACGGGAAATAGAGGCCGTCGACGAGGCCGCCGTAGGCGTTGAAGTGCCAGTGGTTGGCGCGCTTATCGCCCTTGCCGTTGATAACAAAAGTGGCAGCGGTGTCGCGGAACCAAGCGTCGTCGGTGGTCATCTCGATAACGGTGACGTTCTCGTCTTCCTCAAAGGCGGCCTTGCAGTTGGCGTAGTCGGCCTGGTTGGCGCACATGGTGACCGGGGTGAACTCGGCGATGGCGCGAGCGATGGCGGCATACTGCTTCTGAGCCGGCTTGGCACCATGGGCCCAGGTATCGGTGCGATGGGGCCAGCCCATCCACACGCGATCCTGTGGGGCGAACTCAGCAGGCATAAAAAAGCCATCGGCCTTAGGGGTGGACTCGGACTCGGTGATCGTACGCATAAGATTTCCTCCAAATCGAACGATCGCTTGCTGCGGGCGGGTTACCCGCAGCCTAAAACCAAGAGATGGTAGGCGCCCGTTCCCCGGCAAAGGTCGGGGCGCCTGGCACCGGTTTTCACGGATGTCGCACCGGCAAGCGACGACGTAACCCGGTGCACGGAGACAAAACGCACGAAGGATACGGAAGAGAGATTGGGGCGGGCGGTGGTTACCGGAGCAACAGCTCACACCCACCTCAGAGAAAGGTTAGCAAACCTGTTGCCTGGGCACGCCTCCGAAGAGGCTAGAGTGTCCCGAGTCGGGAGCGACAAGCCCGACGAAGCGTACGTTGGTACGCGAGGAAGGTTGGAGCCCCGAATCCGGGTGCTCTAGTCCTCTTCGGCCTCGGCGGCCTCCTCAGCGAGACGCTGAGCAGCCAGCTCGGGGGTGAGACCCTTGTACTCGGTCTCGCGACCCTTAGCACTGACGACGCGGACAACCTCGCCAATAAGCAAAAGCACGATGAAGATAACGATCATCGGGACCTTATCGCCAATCTCATCGACAGAGAACGGAATCAGCGTTGCAACGATAGCCAGAATCAGCTCGATGCAGGGAATAGCCAGCATGACCTTCATCATGGCACCCTTAAACGGGAACGTGAAGATGCGCTCGCGGTTCGGGTCGTTCTTGCGAAGGTTGAGGAACGCCGGGAACATCGGGATATAAGTGAGCAGCAGAAAGACGACGGAGGTGCCGAAGAGCATCCAGAAAACACCGTTGGAGATGGCGTCAATGGGAACCAGCTGCAGGCACAGCACCAGGGAGGCAACGATGGCGTTGGCCAGGTTGGCGCCGTTGGGCATATCGTCATCCGAGATCATCGAGGCAAAGACCTTGGGCATGTTGCCGTGCTCGGCAGCGTAGCGAGCAACGGAGTTGACACCAAAGGACCAAGCAGCCATGTTGGCAAACAGGGTGATCAGGAAGGCGATGCAGATGATCTTAAAGATCATGGAGTCGCCCACCATGGTCTGGACAGCGTAGATCATGCCGTAGTCGGGATCGATGGAATCGGCCGGCACAGCAGCGCCGATGCCAAAACCAGCGAACAGGTAGATCACGGCGATAGACAGGCCGCCAACGATGATAGCCTTGGGGATATCGCGAGCGGGATCGGCCATATCGTCGGTCATGGTGCAGATGACCTCGAAGCCCATGAAGTTAAAGATGATGATCGACAGGTAGCCGAGCGCGTTGGTGTTGGTGAGCTCGGGCAGGAAGGTGGTAGCGGACATGTCGTTCGCAAAACCGTTCTCCATGGCATACCAAATACCCAAAGCGCCGACGATAACGGCAACGGCAACCTTGATGATGGCGCCGCCGTTCAGGACCCACTCGGAGTCGGCCGCCTTGGAGCGACCCATGAGGTAGACGATCCACACAAAGGCAAGATCGATACCCAACTTGGCGATCAGATTGAACTCGACGCCAAAGACCATGCCCAGAATGTCGGGGAACATGGTAGCCAGCGAGGCGATCCACAGCGGGTAGTTAACCCAGTAGTAGTACGAGATGCGGGCGCCCCACTTGTCGCCCAGGCCATCACGTACCCAGTCGTAAATGCCGCCCTCGCCGTCATAGGTGGTGCCGAGCTCGGCAACGACCATGCCATAAGGGAGCAGGAAGGTCAGGATCAGGAAGATCCACCAGAAGAACTGCTGGTTGCCAATGGCAGCAGCGGGAGCGGCGGCCTCGCAAACGAAGACGACGCAGATGATGGTCGAAATGACCGTCAAGAAGGAAAGCTTCTTCTTTCCGTCGCTCATGATGAGCTCCTTCGCTCAGTCTTGGACAAATCGAGACCCTTAAGATATTAAGACAATTGCCAAGCCTCGGTGAGCGGGCGACAGGAGACGAGCATCCGCCGCCCGCAAACGCGCTTCTACGATGAAGTTACGCGGTTATGCCAAACCGCGTAACGGCTCGACGCTGCAAGCGCCCCTAGGCGGCAATCTGACGTTCAATCGTCGGTCGCGTACCGAAGTACGCTTCCCTCCTCTTTCACGTCACCTTGCTCGTCTAGGGGCGCTTTCGCTGACTTATGCTCAACCTACGATAATTCCAAGCTGAACGAGTTACTCGCTATAGCGGGTGGCGATGGCGGCTCGCACCATGCCGGTGCTCATGAGGTAGGTCACCAGGAAGTAGCCACCGTATGCTGCCAGGAAGATTGCACAGGTGAGGCCCACGGTGCCGCCAATGCTCATATTTCCGAAAATGCTCACCAACTCGATGATCACCTTAAGTGCCACAAAGGAGTGCGCCAGGCCCACTGCCAGCGGGAACAGGAAGAATACCGCTTGCTGCGCCATCACCGAATGGCGAATCTGGCGGTCCTCACAGCCGATCTGTGCCAGCACACGATAGCTGCGACTGCCGTCGGCCACGTTGGAGAGTTGCTGGATCGACAGAATCGCCGCGCATGCAACGACCAATACAAAGCCGATGTAGATGGCTAGGTAGCTAATAAGACCGTTCATTTGCGCTGCTTGCGTGTACATCTCGGAGCGTGTGATGAAGGTTCCCCACACCCCCGGCTCTTTGCCGTCAACGAGCAGATTGTCGAGCAAAGTGTATTTAATGCTCTCGTCTGCCTCGGTCGTATCCATCCCCTGTTTGTAGTTAACGAGCAGGCTACTGGAATACGGCTGCAGATTAAGTTGGGACAACAGTTCGTCGGCAACGACGACGGTACCCGGATTACTGCCCATCGCCGAGTTGGCGATGGCCGCCGTATCTTCGTCCGACTTATCGGTTGCGGGCTTGAGCGTATGCCCGCCCAAGGTAAGGGCATGGCCGTCAGCCATATACTTGGTGTACAGCTCGACCAGCTCGCCGCCCATATCACACGTGAGCAGATACTGGTCGCGGCCAATGCTCACCGGCTCCTCGCCCATCATCTGACGCAGTTTGTTGTACTGGCTCGCCGGCGTCACAAACAGACCCATCGTATCGACATTGCTACCCCCGAACGCCTTGGGAAGCTTTTCGCCCATGGTCTTGCACATCTCACTTGGGGTCACCGAAGGATTCGAGCCGCCAACTGGGTAACTCAGATACGAATCGATCTGCACATGCTCACCGGCAACATCGGCGATATTGACCTTCTTGCCGGTCTCGACGCTGTTGTCCGCCGACTTACCATAAATACTCTCCGTATCATTGTCCGGATCAGCAAGCTCACCATGCCATGCAGAGTACAAGTCGACCGTTGCGTCGGCCGGCACCATACGATCGGCCTCAGACGGGTCAGCATACTCTTTGTAACGGTCGAGATCATCGGGCGTGTAATAGCTATACGTCTGCGACATATCAGCCGGCGTATAGCGCTCCAGATTCTCGTTCATCACGTTGGCAATCGACATGCCGCACGTCACCGAGGTGATGGCCAAAAACAGGATCATCGCGATGACGCCCATCGAAAAGCACACCGTGTTGACCTTGGCCGCAAGCTGGCGCACGGTAAACATGTTGAGACCGCGCCAATACACACCACGCAGGCTCTGCAGCAGCTTGATAAGCATGCCCGAGAGTCCCCAGAATAGGGCAAAGGTGCCCACGGTAACCATAGCGGTCGTGATGCCAAACTGGTTCATGGCCTCTTGCAGCTTGCTGTCCGTCTCGGTGAGCGGGAACCCATCACGTAGCAGACGGTAATAGGCCACGCCCACCAGCACCACGCCCACGGCAAAGATGGCAATCACAATCCAGGGGTTGCGTGTCTTGATGCTCTCGTTGCGACGCTCGGCACCCATAAGCTCGATGAGTTTGGTACGACGCACGGCGAGAAGGTTCAGCAGCAACGTGAGCACAAACATTACGAGCATGCAGGCAAGGGTCAGGTTGAACGCATGCACCGAGAAGAAGAAGTGGAAATTGGCGATCTGTGTCTTAAAGAGCGAGGCCGTAAAGAATACCATGAGCTGAGAGAGCCCCACGCCCAGCACGATGCCGGCGACAAAGGCGCCGACCGAAACGATCACGGTCTCGAGCGCCATGATCGTGGCGACGCGCCCGCGCCCCATGCCGAGTACCTGGTACAGGCCAAACTCCTTTTTGCGGCGTTTCATGATGAAGTTATTGGCGTACACCATCAAAAAGGCCATGACGCCGGCCAAAAAGTACGTGAGGTAGCCGAGCATGGTACCCATGACCTCGGACAAGCCCGCTTCCTCGATGCCGGCGATGTCGACCTGCATCGAGACGGTGTTAAAGGCATAGAAGACCGTGACGCCCAGGGTGAGCGTCAACAAGTAAACGAGGTAGTCGCGGCCAGCGCGGCGGAGGTTGCCCCAAGCGAGTTTACAGAGCATCGGAGCCCTCACCGCCCATCATGGCAACGACCTCCATAATGCGGTCGAAGAACTCTCGGCGGTCGGTGTCGCCGCGGCGCAGCTCGGTGAAGATCTTGCCGTCGCGAATAAACAGCACACGGCTCGTGTAGCTGGCGGCAAAGCTGTCGTGCGTAACCATGAGCACGGTGGCGCGCAGACGGCGGTTGAGGGCCTCCAGGCTCTCGAGCAGCAGGCGAGCGCTCTTGGAATCGAGGGCGCCGGTGGGCTCGTCGGCCATGATCATGGTGGGGTCGGTGACAAGCGCGCGACAGGCGGCAACGCGCTGCTGCTGGCCGCCGGACATCTGGTAGGGATATTTGTCGAGCACCTGGCTCACGGACAGACGCGCGGCCACGTCCTGCACGCGGGTCGAGATCTCTGCCGAATTTGTGCGGGCGATGGTGAGCGGCAGGGCGATGTTCTCGCGTGCCGTGAGCGTATCGAGCAGGTTGGAGTCCTGGAAGATAAAGCCGAGCTCCTCGCGGCGGAACTGCGAAAGCTTAGCCTGCTTCATGCGCGTAACGTCCTGCCCGTTGATGCGGATGGTGCCGCTCGTGGCGCTATCGATGGTCGAGACACAGTTGAGCAACGTCGACTTGCCCGAGCCCGAGGCGCCCATGATGCCAACAAATTCGCCGCGGTTGACGGTAAAGCTGACGTCGTTGAGCGCGCGGGTCACGTTGCCCAGCGCTCCATATACTTTTTCGAGATTCGCGACCTCCAGTACCGGGGTCGCCATGTGCGTGGTTTGCATTCCGAGTCCTTTCTTGCGATTAGTCTACGGCATCTATAGTCGCAAGAAGCCGAGTTGGCTACCATCGATATGGCTTACGGTTGCCTTACCGTTGTGTAAGGTACGGGTAGCTAATTTGGGACGGGGCTATTTTGACTACCCTTTGACTGCCAGCGACTAATTTGGGGTTGGGACAAATATCAGCTGCCGTATGGGGGTAGTCAAAATAGCCCCGTCCCAAATTAGCTACCCTGTTACGTGTTGATGTTGAGAGAGGACTCCTGTTGAAGACTGTTCATGTTGCAGCTGGGATCATTCGCAAGGAAGGATCTGACGAGCTGCTGGCCGTGCAGCGCGGCTACGGCGATATGCAGGGACTTTGGGAGTTCCCCGGCGGCAAGCTCATGCGCGGCGAAACACCCGAAGACGCCGTGCGACGCGAGCTTATGGAAGAGCTACAGGTAAAAGTCACCAACCTGCGCGATATCTACACCGTTGAATATGACTACCCCGATTTTCATCTCTCGATGGAGTGCTACTACTGCTCGCTCGCCGATGAAGCCGATGAGCCCCAGAAGCACGACCGCCAGCTCGATATCCGCTGGATTCCGCGTACCTCGCTTGCCACGGTGGAATGGATGCCCGCCGACAAGGGGCTCATTGATGCCCTGATTGAGCTGAAGGAAGATCGGCTCGAGGCCAACAGCACTGCCAAAGATGCCAGGGCCGCCACGACCGTCAAGCCCGCTCCCAAACCCAAGCGCGCACCTAAGCGCCGCAGCAAAAAGCGTCCCAAGCCCGGTCTACTCGACGGCATCGATACCTCGGACCTTTCCGCCGACGAGCGCGAACTGGTGCGCCGTCGCGCCGCCATCAAAAAGTCCATGAAGGGCAACAAGCGCGCCAACACCAAGCCCGAGCTGCTCGTTCGCCAGCGCCTGCGCGCCGCGGGCCTTACGGGCTATCGCTTGGAATGGAAGGTTCCCGGCAAACCCGATATCGCCTTCCCCGGACGCAAGATCGCCATCTTCGTCAACGGTTGCTTTTGGCATCGCTGCCCTAAGTGCAATCCGAGCCAGCCCAAGCGCAATGTTGAGTTTTGGGAGGCAAAGTTCCGTCGCAACGTCGAGCGCGACCGTGCCGCCGTGGCAGCGCTCACCGAAATGGGCTGGACGCCCATAACCATCTGGGAATGCGAACTCAAAAAGGACCGCATCGACGCCACGATGGAAAAGGTCATCGAGCAGGTGCGTGCCGCGGCACCGCAACGCTAACAGCGAGCATTCACACGCTCCGCACGTCCGCGCCACGTCTACGCCACAAACCTTAGAAAGCCCTTAAGCTCAAAACCTTTCAAGAGTGTTACTCAATAGCCTTGACCTGCGGTTTCATCGTAACACCAAACCAGGTTAAGCCTTTCTTTAGCGCTTCTTTGCGGCAGCCGCGGCATAATACCCTTGATTATCGACTTTATCCGAACACCTCCCACATTCATCCGCACATGTGCGGATGAATGTGGGAACC
>JAXIYC010000045.1:0-93074 GCA_036304725.1 Collinsella sp.
AAACGACAGAGTCCTAACGATTGACTTATTCGAGCTTGAGAGTATCGCCCCTTTGCCGGTTTTAAATCCAGCAAAGGGGCGAATATTTTGCAATTACAAAAAGATGATTGGGCAAGATGTCAATCATGGTCTAACAGAGCCTTTTATTAACCGGTGGTGAAGATGAGTCGACATGGGACGCAGAATAGGTTCCCAGCTGATGAATTTTGCAGCAAGCGTGCCTCTACCATGTATCCTAAGTTCCGAGGGCTTTGGTATTTGGTCGGTCGCGAGTTCCGCACGAGCCGGAGGCCACTTAATGTGGCCTCCGTGCGAGCCAGGACTGTAGAGCAGGCGACCAAATACCAAAGCCCTCGGAACGGCGGGACAGAGTATGCCCCGCCCCTCGGGACGATGGGATAGAAAAGGAGCACCCATGGCAGGCAAGCCGCAAACATTAGCTACGACCTCGGCATTCGAGATCTTGGGCCCCGTCATGGTCGGCCCCAGCTCATCGCACACCGCCGGCGCCCTGCGGTGCGCCCAAGTTGCCGCCAGCCTGCTAGAAGGCCGCATCGCCAAAGTCACCTTTGGCCTATGGAACTCCTTCGCCCACACCTACCGCGGCCACGGCACCGACCGTGCGCTCGTCGCGGGCATCCTGGGCCTCGACACCGATGACGAGAACATCAAGCAGGCCTTCGACCTCGCTCGCGAGCAGGGCCTCGAATATCACTTTGACATCAAGGGCGACGACGCCTCCATCCACCCCAACACCGTCGACATCGATATGGTCGACGACACGGGCGCCACGGCGCAGGTCCGCGGCGAGAGCCTGGGCGGCGGCAAGATGCGCATCAGCCGCATTAACGGCGTCGGCGTCGACATCTCGGGCATGTATTCCACGCTCTTCGTGGCGCACAAGGACGTTCCCGGCGTGCTCGCCGCGCTCACGAACCTGCTCGCCTACGCCCACGTGAACATCGCCTTCTGCCGCACCTACCGAACCGAAGTGGGCGGCCAGGCCTACTCCGTCTTTGAGACCGACGGTGCGCCCGACGACACCGTCGTCCCCATGTTACGCAAGCTCGGCAATGTCGATTACGCGACCTTTATCGAGCTCCCCGGTTCTGCCTCGTCGCTCTCCCCCGGCGTCTCGGCCAAGGAGATCTTCGACGACGGCGAGCAGCTGCTCGATGCGTGCGAGGAACTGGGGCTCAGCATCGGCGCCGTCATGGCCGTGCGTGAGGCGCGCCTGACCGGCGAAGCCCACGCCGTCGACGCCATGCGTCGCGTGCTCGACGTCATGCGCGAGGAGACCACGGCCCCCATCGCCAATCCGCAGCGATCGCTCGGCGGGCTTATCGGCGGCGAGGCCAAACTCGTCGATGCCACCGGCCGCAACGATTTGAGCACGAGCCTGATGGGCGCCGTCCAGACCGACGCCGTAGCCCGCGCCATGGCCGTGCTCGAGCGCTCGGCCACGATGGGCGTAATCGTCGCAGCTCCGACGGCAGGATCCGCGGGTGTTGTGCCCGGCTGCGTGCTGGCGCTCGCCGATCGCCTGCAGCTCGACGACGAGCAGGTCATGGACGCGCTCTACTGCGCAGCCGCCATCGGCCTCAACCTCACCACAATCGCCTGCGTCGCCGGCGCTGAGGGCGGCTGTCAGGCCGAGGTGGGAAGCGCCGCCGCCATGGCGGCCGCCGCGCTGGTGCAGATGCTCGGCGGCACGCCCGAGCAGGCGCTCGACGCCAGTTCCATCGCGCTGAGTAACCTGCTGGGCCTCGTTTGTGACCCCGTCGGTGGCCTCGTGGAGGTGCCCTGCCAAAACCGCAACGCAATCGGCGTGGCAGCGGCCTTTAGCTCGGCACAACTCGCCCTCGCAGGCATTAAGAGTCTGGTGCCGTTTGACCAAATGGCACACGTCATGCTCTCGGTGGGCCACGCGTTGCCGGCCACGCTGCGCGAGACGGCAAAGGGCGGCATCGCGCAGGCTCCGGCCGCACTTTCGGCCTGTGCAAAATGCGGTGTGTGCGGATAACGGCAAAGAATGACTCAAAGGTGGGACAAATGTCCCACCTCTTTTGAATGCCACCGTTTCCGTACCACAAACAGTAGGTCAATCGCTATAATGCAAGCCCAGTAAAAACACGATGAACCGCAAGGCGAAAATCGAAGGATATGCATACGATGTCGCAAAACGATCGAACTCAACTGATTCCCGATCCGCAGCAGCCGAGCAGGCACACCGGCGGCGTTCAGTCGCCGCGTCCTATCGCGCCGAGCCACGGTCAGCAGCGTGGTGCGGCAAACGCTTCCCAACGCCCGAACCAACAGCGACAGCAGCGTCAACAACGTCAGCAGCACCAGGCAAACGGTAATGCGCCCAAGCACCCCCCCACGCACGCTCGAGGCGATCGCGGCCCCGCGCGCAAGTCCGCCGGCAACAATAAGTCGGGCAAAAAGACGACGCTCTTTGTCGTCCTGGGTCTAATCGTCATTGTCTATATCGTAGGCGTCGTAGCATTTTCGCAGGTAGCCTACCCCAACACCACCATCGCCGGCGTCGACGTCTCGTTCTCCAACGCTTCGTCTGCCGCCACCAAGGTCAACTCGGCATGGAAGCACTATAAGCTCACCGTGACAGGCGATGACTTTAGCTGGACCTATCAGCCCGAGTCCGATGAGCCCATTGTCGACGGCGAAGCTGCCGCAAAAGAGATTATCAGCCACAACGAAGCCTTTGTATGGCCGGTCCGCCTTGTGGAATCCTTAAGCGGCAAGACCAAAACAACCGCTACCTCCAACGAAGTCGATCTTGATCAAGACGTCGACCTGTCCATGCTCTCCGACACCTTTGACCAAAAGCAGCTTGAGAAGGATCTGGGCGCCGCCATCGACGAGTTTAACGAGGGCCGTTCGGGCACGTTCGAGGCAAATAGCTCCTATGACGAGCAGGCCGGCAAGTTTACCGTCGAGAAGGCGCGCTCCAACGAAAAACTCAACCGCGAGCATGGCATTAAATATGCCGAGCTCGAGCTTGCCTCGCTGGCCGAGACCGTTGATCTTTCCAAGCTCGGCAACGATGCCTATGAGCCGCTCAATGGAACGCTGACCGATGATCAGATTCAGGCCGCATGCGATGCCGCCAACAACTTCCTGGGCGTCAACGTGACCCTCAAGCTCAACGGCGAGGATGCCGGCAAGGTTGATGGCAGCTCCGTCTTACAGTGGATCAGCTTTGCCGATCCGGCCAGCCCCACGCTCGATACGTCACAGATCAGCAGCTGGGCAGCCGAGCTCGCCAACGGCTTTAATACCGTGGGCTCCACTCGCTGGTGGACGCGCGCCGATGGCAAGCAGTGCGCCGTCGAAGGCGGTGACTTTGGTTGGTCCATCGACAGCAGCTCGCTCGCCAAGCAGGTCGAGGACGCCATTAACAACAAGCAGACCGGAGAAATCGAGATCAAGTACTCCCAGAAGGCCGACACCTTTACCGCAAAGGGAGAGCCCGACTGGAAGGCGTATATCGACGTCGACTTGTCCGAACAGCACGCGCGCTACTATGACGAGAGCGGAAATATCGTTTGGGAGGCCAACTTTATCTCGGGCAAGCCGGGCGAGGACGCCACCCCCGAAGGCGTGTGGCAGATCAACAGCAACGACGGCGGCAGTACCCTGATCGGAGCCAAGGACCCCGAGACCGGTAAGCCCAAATACGAAAGCCCGGTGAGCTACTGGATGCCGTTCGAGGGCAATATGATCGGCTTCCACGATGCCACCTGGCAAAACGACAAGAGCTTCGATAATGCCGAGTCCTATAAGTGGTGCGGTAGCCACGGCTGCATCAATCTGCGCCTGGCCGACGCCAAGGCACTGCACGATTGCATCAAAGTCGGCCTGTGCGTGGTTGTCCACTCGTAGTGCAACGCGCGCATTCCTACAACGTGGAACCGCTGCGACCAATCTAACAGTTCCGAAAGAAACCGTTCTATGCGCCCACCCCAATCGGTGGGCGCATATAATTATCGAGGTTCTTTCTATAAAGGAGACGCTATGCCGAATGTCCCCACCATCACCCCGGGCGCGGATGATACCGAGCGCACGCCCGAAGATGCCACCGAAACGATTCCTCTGATTACAAACGCGCACACCGACAAGCAGAGCGGACGCACGAACGATACGGTCGAGATTTCCGATGAAGAGGCATATGCCAAGCTCAAGGCAAAACGCGCCGAACGTCGACGCAAAAAGCTGATTCGACGCGGTATTGCCGCCGGCGTCGTAGGTGCCATCGCGCTCATTGCCATTGTCGCTACCCTGGTTCTCAATGCGCAGCCACAGGGAGCTAGCGGGCCTGTGACCGACATGGTGACCGAGGGCACGTTTACCACAACGGTCGAGGCGAAAGGCCAGCTCAAACCCATTTCGTCCTCAGTGGTCTCCCCTTCTGTCGACGGCACGGTCGATTCGATCAACGTGCAGGCAGGCCAATCCGTCAGCGAGGGCGACGTGCTTATGACCATTAAAAACGACGAGCTCGATCGCAACGTTGCCGAGGCGCAGCGTGCAGTTGCAGCCGCCCAGGAAGACCTCACCAACGCGCAGAAAGCCGCCGCTGTCGCGCAGGCCACCCCAACGACGGACGTCGATGGAGCTTCCGCAGCGGCTGGCGTCTCTGACGCATCAGCGGACACGAACGCCGTATCGGCCGCGCAGCGCAGCCTCGCTTCGGCCCAGGCAAACCTAGACCAGGCGAACGCCAAGGCCGCCAGTCGCACGGTCACGGCCCCGAGCTCGGGTAGCATCGTGGAGCTTAACGCCAAGGTGGGCGCCACGGTAACAGGCGGCATGATCATGGGCGAAAGCGATACGAGCGGCGGCAAGCAGTGCATGCAGATCGCCGACCTATCCAAGATGAAGGTGACCGTGCAGGTGGGCGAAAAGGACATCGCCAAGATCGCCGTTGGGCAGAGCGCCAACGTCACGTATCCCGCGTTTCCCGATATCGTGAGCCAGGGAACCGTCACGGCTATCGCGTCGGTGGCAAACTCCGACGCCGCCAACGGCGGCGGCAGCGTGACCTTTAACGTCGACATCCTCATCGAGGCGCCCGACGCGCGCCTGAAGCCGGGCATGACGGCCGAGGTCTCGGTGGTGACCGAGCAGCTCGACGACGTGGTGATGGTGCCGACGATGGCGCTCATGACCGAAGACGGCGAACACTATTACGTCAACGTGGCAACCGATGACGAGGGCAAGCAAACCCGCCGCGTCAAGGTGACCGTCGTGACGCAAAACGACAACGAAACCGTAGTCGGCAAGACACAGGTCAAGCGCGACGACCAGGGCAACGAGATCAACCCCAACGTGCCGGTTACCAAGCTGCGCGATGGTGACGCCCTCGTCATGGACACCGGAGCGGACGCAACGGCTGACGGCGGCTACAGCGCGGATTCGGGCAGTATGTCTGCCGATGAGGACATGTAATGCGTCCCGTTATCGACATCCGCAACGTGCACCGCATCTTTGAGAGCGAGGCAGGTTGCGCCCACATCCTGCACAACGTGAGCCTGGCGGTAAATCCCGGCGAATTCGTCGCTATCACTGGCCCCTCGGGTTCGGGCAAATCAACGCTCATGAACATCCTAGGCTGCCTGGATAAGCCGACGGCAGGCGACTATTACCTGCAAGGGGTCAACGTGGCCGAGCTCGATGATGACGAGCTCACCGAAGTTCGCGCCCTGAGCATTGGCTTTGTCTTTCAGAGCTTCAACCTGCTGCCGCGCCTGTCGGTTATCGAAAACGTCATGCTGCCGCTGGCCTACACCAATGTGCCCCGTAGCCAGCGCGAACTGCGCGCCGTGCACGCGCTGCAGGCTGTCACGCTGCCCGTTGACCACTGGGACCACCGCATATCCGAGCTCTCGGGCGGCCAGATGCAGCGTGTCGCCATCGCACGCGCCCTCGTCAATGACCCGCCCATCATTCTGGCCGACGAGCCGACGGGAAACCTTGACTCCGCCACCGGAGCGCTTGTGATGGAGACCTTCCATAGACTTCAGGAACGCGGCAAAACCATCGTGCTTATCACACATGACCCCGGCATCGCCGCCGAGGCCGACCGTGCCGTGACCATCCGCGACGGTCGCATTCACGACGGCGCGTATATTCCACATGCACCGCGGACCCTACGCAGCGCTGTAGATAACCTGCCCATGATTTCCGCCTCCGCCAACCCGCCGAAAGGAGTGGTGGCATGAGCGCCCGCGATCTCATCCAGGAAGCCCTTCACTCGCTCGAAGCCAACAAGGGGCGCAGCCTGCTCACCATCCTGGGCATTGTCATCGGCATCGCCTCGGTTATCGCCATGACGTCGCTCATCGGCGGCATCCAAAACAGCCTGGTCAACAGTCTGGGCCTCAATGCGGCACGCATGGTGCAAATCTATTCGTCGCAAGAACTCACCGAGTCGGACATCGAGAAGCTTCAAAAACTGGTGCCGCAGATAGAGCAGATTGGCATTGTCGACAGCGCGTACACCGAGTACAAGACCGGCGATAAAAGCTATACCGTCATGGCACAGGGTGTCGATAGCGACATGCTCGACGCCGTGGGGGCCAGCAAGCTCGTTGCGGGGCGCACCTATTCCCAGGCCGAGTCCCAATCAGGCTCGCGCGTGGCGCTCATCAGCCGCGGCGGCGCCGATCAGCTTTACGGCAACGAACAGGATGCGCTGGGGAAAACCATCAAGGTGTCCAACGGCGAGGTGCAGATTGTAGGTGTGATTGATGGCGGCAACGACTCCATGGGCTCGCTCACGCTGTATATGCCGCGCGAAACCATCTCAGGCCTGTTTGGCGACGAAAATCCTTCATTCCCCAGCGTGACGGCTCTTGCCGCCGAGGGCACAGACATGGACGAGCTTTGTAAGACCATCGAGTCCAAGGTGCGCGCAATGAAGGGCATCGCGGAGGATGATGAGTACGACAGTGTATCGGCGACCTCCATGAAAAGCGCCATCGATGCACTCAACTCCTTTATGGGCGCGTTCTCGCTCATCATGGGCGCTGTCGCCAGCATCTCGCTGCTTGTCGGCGGTATCGGCATTATGAATATGATGCTCACCAACGTGACTGAGCGCATCCGTGAGATCGGCATTCGCCGTGCCCTGGGCGCAAGTCGTCGCGATATCACCGCGCAGTTTTTGGCCGAGTCCTCGGCGCTGTGCGTCACCGGCGGACTGTTGGGTGTCCTGATTGGCTATCTGCTGGCATGGGGACTCACGTTCTTTGCCGCAAGCTCGGGCATCATGAGCGAGTTTGGAGCTACCGGGACGATCACGCCAAGCTTCTCCATTACAACAGTGTTGATCGCGTTTGCCGTATCGGTCGGCATCGGCGTAATCTTTGGCTTCTACCCCGCTCGCCGTGCAGCAAAGCTCGACCCGGTGGAATGCCTACGCTACCAGTAAGCCACCACCAACAAGTTGCGGTGAATTAGGGACTGAATATGCTATTTAGCAGCAAAAACAGACGCTATTTCACCGCAACTTATTGAAGGGCTGCTTGCGCCAGTTCCGTGCGTCGTCCTCGAGCGATTGGCGGATGACAGGCTTGTACGGGTCGAGCTTGCTCGGGGCGCTCCTCCTCGCAGGCGGGAGGGCACGCATGCGCGGCGAGCGCCTAGCGCGCGAACTCCCGTAAGAGCGCGTCTTCCACTTCCCTAAGCGAAAGGGCCCCGCCTCCCTCGGCGGGACGGGCGACCACGATACAGCGCGCTCCCACGTCGCGCGCGGAGGCGATCTTCTCGGCCGTGCCGCCTACGGTTCCCGAGTCCTTGGTCACAAGCCACTGGGCGCCCACCTGCCGAAGCATCGCCTCGTTGAGCTCGCGGGTGAAGGGCCCCTGCATGCCGATGACGTGCGGCGGCGAAAACCCCGCGTCGATGCACTTCGTTATAGCACCGGGCAGAGGGAGCACACGCACGAAGAAGCGCTCCGCGAAATCGGCGACGCGCGTGTAGGGAGCAAGCTCCTTGCTCCCCGTCGTGAGAAGCGCGCGACCCGGGTTCTCGGAGAGAAAGCGCGCCGCGCAGGCGATCGACGCGACCGACACGACGCCTTTGGGCAGCGCCTCGACCGGGCGCGTAAGGCGCAGGCATCGTGCACCCACGGCGAGCGAAGCGGCCCGGATGTTGCCGCTTGCGAGCGTAGCGAAGGGGTGCGTGGCGTCGACGACGATGCGCGCACCGGAAAGCTCACGCTCCATGTCGGCCTCGTCGAGCCTACCCGCATGCACCTCGATGCCCGGAAGCTCGCCCAAAAGCTCGCCTCCGTACTCGGTTGCCGCGTAGGCACGGGCGGGGATTCCCGCCCCGCTCGCCCATTCGCACAGGAGGCGGCCCTCGGTGGTGCCGGCGAAGATGCGCAGCGCCGGCGCGGATGCGGGCGCCGTCACTTCGGGCCGCCTGGGCGCGTGATCTGGTAGAGCAGCGCGTTCATAATGGCGGCCGCCACGGTCGAGCCGCCCTTGCGACCCCTCGCGACGATGGCCGGCACGCGTCGCGCGAGTAGCTCCTCTTTCGCCTCGACCACGTTCACAAACCCAACCGGCACCCCAACGACGAGCGCGGGCGCGATCTTCCCCGCGTCCATGAGCTCGGCGAGGCGCAGAAGTGCTGTGGGAGCGTTGCCGACGGCCACGATGAGCGGACCCTCGATGCCGCAAGCTTTGTCCATGCTCGCAACGGCGCGAGTCGTGCCCGCGGCGCGCGCCGTTGCGGCGACATCCGGGTCGGCCATATAGCACACGGCCTGGCAGCCGATCTTCGCGAGCGCGGGCTTGCTTATGCCTGCGAGCGCCATGTTCGTGTCGGTGAGCACCGTGGCCCCTGCGCGCAGTGCGTCGAGCGCACAGTGCGCGGCGTCATGGGTGAACACGAGGGAATCGGCGTACGAGAAGTCGGCAGTGGTGTGGATGACGCGCTTCACGACGGGCTCTTCGAGCGGCGGGAACGTGCGGCCGCCGAGCTCTTCGGTGATGATTTCAAAGCTGCGCCGCTCGATGTCGCCGGGCGCCATCTCCTTGGAATCCATCTAGTACTCCACTCCTTCCCTTGCACATATCCCCTGCTCGTAGGGATGTTTCTCGCACTGCATCTCGGTTATGTAGTCGGCCTTCTCCACGATCTTGCGGGAAGGCGCGCGCCCGGTGAGCGCTACTTCGACGCCGCGCGCGGACATATCGAGCGCGCGGTCCACGAGCGCCTCGTCGACAAGACCCTTCGAAAGCGCGTCGAGCGCCTCGTCGAGCACGAGCAGCCCCTCCTGCGCGCCCTCGAACTCGGCGAGCGCGGAAGCAAGGTTCCCATCGTGCAGCTCGCACGTCGCGGCAAGTTCTTCCGACGTCATGGACCAGGTAAACTTTTCCGACACCTTCCCCGCGAACACGGGCACGCCGAAATGCTCGGCGAGCAGTCGCGCCTCCCCGCTTTCGCCGTCTTTCAGGAACTGCATGACGACGACGCGGCGGCCTGCGGCGAGCATGCGAAGGGCGAGGCCCATCGCCGCCGTGGTCTTGCCTTTGCCGTCGCCATGATACACGTGGATCATACGCCCTCCTCGATAATGCGGTAGACATACTCCATGTCGAGCGCCTCGCGCACGACGTCGGCCAGGCGGTCAAACTCGCGCGCATGGTGATCGGCCGCGGACGCCGCGCCCGCAGCACCCACGACGCTCTCGGGCAGGCCGCGCATGCGCGCGAGCGAGCGTGCGAGGGCGAGCGCCACCCCCGGTTCGTCGAACAGGCCGTGGAGATAGGTTCCGAACACGTTTCCGCAGGCCGCGCCTTCTGGTTTGCCGCCAATCGTGCCCGCAGGGGCGCAGGAGACGGTCGTTTCGCCGTCGTGAATCTCGTACCCGCGCGCCGTCATGCCGTTCCACACCGAGAACGCGCCTTGGGCGCCCGTGATGCGCAGCTCCGACTGGGCGAGGCGCTTTTCCTCCTTGAACACCGTACTTGCAGGGATGAGCCCGAGCCCGCGCGCGGTGCCAGCGCCTTCCCTGCCGTGCGGGTCGGAAAGCTCGTCTCCCAAAAGCTGGTAGCCTCCACATATGCCGAGCACCGGCGTGCCCGCGCCCGAAAGCGCGCGTACACAGGCTCCGATGCCGCTAGCCGCAAGCCAGCGCGCGTCGTCGAGCGTGGTCTTCGAGCCGGGGAGCACCACCAGGTCGGGCCGGCCCAGATCGGTCGTCGAGGAAACGTAGCGCACGCCCACGCCGGGCACGCGCGAAAGCGGGTCGAAGTCGGTGAAGTTCGACAGATGCGGAAGGCGCACGACGGCGACGTCGATGACGCCGCGCGCCTCGCGGGCAGATAGGCGCGGCGCGAGCGAGTCCTCGTCGTCCAGGTCGAGCGTAAGATACGGCACGACCCCCACGACGGGAACCCCGCACATCTTCTCGAGCGGGGCCAAACCCGGGCGCAGGATTTCCACATCGCCGCGGAACTTGTTCACCACAAGCCCCCGCAAAAGCGTGCGGTCCTCGGGCGCAAGGAGCGCGACCGTGCCGTAGAGCTGGGCAAACACCCCACCTGGGTCGATGTCGCCCGCGAGCAGCACGGGGGAGGACACGGCGCGCGCGAGCCCCATGTTGACGATGTCGTTTTCGGCAAGGTTGAT
This sequence comes from Collinsella sp., assembly GCA_036304725.1. Classification (GTDB taxonomy): domain Bacteria; phylum Actinomycetota; class Coriobacteriia; order Coriobacteriales; family Coriobacteriaceae; genus Collinsella. The sequence goes on from JAXIYC010000045.1 coordinate 10,669, forward strand.
TTCGACGGGGCTGCCGGCGCCCTCGATGACGATGACGTCGTTTTCCTCCGCGAGCGAATCGAACGCCTCCAAAATCTGCGGCATGAGCGCCTTCTTTCGCGCGAAGTAGTCCCTCGCAGCGAAGGCTCCCTGCGCCTTGCCGGCCACGATGAGCTGGCTTCGGTGGTCGCTTTCGGGCTTGAGCAGGATGGGGTTCATGCGCACGTCGGGCGCGATGCCGCACGCCTCGGCCTGCATGATCTGGGCGCGCCCCATCTCGAGCCCATCGGCCGTGACACCGCTGTTGAGCGCCATGTTCTGGCTCTTGAAGGGAGCCACGCGCAGGCCGTCCTGCGAAAGCACACTGCACAGCCCCGCCGCAAGCAGGCTCTTCCCCGCGTTCGACATGGTGCCCTGGATCATGATGGGCTTCGCCCTACCCACGGGTATCGACCTCCTTCGCCGAGCCTCGGCCATCCGCGCCCGCCATAGCGTCGCTGCAAGAAGCGCCGCCCCGTTCGTCGGGTTCGCCTTCGCCCGATGCGCCTTCCGCCCGAAGCGCGCGGCTGAACGCCATCGCAAGCCGGGCGTTCTCCTTGCGCGTGCGCACCGCGACGCGGCACCAGAAGCGGGACAGTACCGAAAACGAGTCGCACGTGCGGACCAAAACCCCCTGTTTATACAGGCGCTCGGGGATGTCTTTCGCCGGCGTGCGGACTAAAAGGAAGTTCGCATCCGACGGCACGACGGAAAGCCCGAGCGAGGAGAGCTCGTGGGAAAGCCACGATCGCTCGCCCGCCAATACATCGCGCGTGCGCGAGACGTATTCGACGTCTTCCAGGGCGGCGATGCCCGCGGCCTCGGCGACCGAGGAGACGGGCCACGCCTGCCCCGCCCGGCAAATCCCCTCGATGAGTTGGGCGTTTCCGCTGATCAGATACCCCAACCGCAACCCTGCCATTCCGTAGAGCTTGGTGAACGCGGAGAGCACGGCCACATGGTGCGAACACGCGGCGCGTGCGGCCACGCTCCTTTCGCGGGCGTCGGGCGCAAATCCGAGGAAGCACTCGTCCACGACGAGCAGCGCGCCCACCTGCTCGCAGCGGCAAGCCGCCTCGTCGATCACGCGGGGGTCGACGAGGCGCCCCGTCGGGTTGTTCGGATTGCAGAGGTACGCCACGTCTCCCGGCCCCTCGATCGCGCGGGCGAAGGAGGCGGGCACGTCGAAGTCATCCGCTTCGGAGAGCGGGAACTCCTGCACGCATGCGCCGTAGTACGATGCCGCCTCCGCATATTCAGAGAACGTCGGCGCGCACACGACGATGCGTTTCGGGCGCACCGCCGCGGCGAGCCGCCAGATGATGTCGGACGCGCCCGCGCCGCAGACGATAGTATCTTCGGGAATGCCCTGGGCGCGCGCTAGGGCGCGAACGAGGGCGAGGCTTTCCCTATCGGGGTAGGCGTCGATTCGAGAAAGCGCCTTGCAAGCTGCGGCGACGGCGCGCGGCGAGGGGCCTGCCGGATTCACGTTCACCGAGAAGTCAATGAGGTCGGAGACGCCCCCTTCGCAAGCGATGCCGAGCGATTGCGAGCTGCCCCCATGCGTACGGGCACGCAGGATTCCCCCGGCAGCCCGGGGCGCGGCGTGGTCTTCCCTCATGCCATCGCCCCCACGGCGAGCACGACCGCCGCGCGCGCGGCGCCGAAGACGACGAGCGCGCATACGGACGCGGCGAGCATGAGCCTCGTCGCCCGGGCGATGTCGTCCCACTCGATTTCACGGGACGCGTCGCCTATCGTCGGTTTATCAACGAGCTTGCCAAAATACACCGCGGGTCCTGCCAGGCGCAGCCCGAGCGCGCCCGCGCACGCCGACTCGGTCTGCGCCGCGTTCGGGCTCGCATGGCGACGCCTGTCGCGGCGCCAGATGCGCGCCGCCCCGCGCGCGTCGAGCCCGACGATCGGGCACACGGCGATCATGAGCAGGGCCGATAAGCGCGAGGGAATCCAGTTCACCGCATCGTCGAGGCGCGCCGAGGCGCAGCCGAAGTCGATGTAGCGCTCGTTTTTGTAGCCCACCATGCTGTCGAGCGTGTTCACCGCCTTGTACGCCATACCCAAGGGCGCACCCCCGATCATAAGGTAGAAAAGCGGCGCGATGACGCCGTCGCTCGCGTTCTCCGCCACCGTTTCCACAGCGGCGCGCGCGACGCCCTGCTCGTCGAGAACAGACGTGTCGCGTCCCACGATGAGCCCGACTGTTTCGCGCGCCGCGACAAGGCCGCCCTTCGAGAAAGCGCGGGCCACGGCCAGGCTCTGGCGGCGCAGCTCGCATGCCGCGAGAATCTGATAGCTCGCCCATGCCTCGGCCACGAAGCGCAAGCCGGAGTGAACCATACCGCAAAGATGCAGGATTCCCCAGGTCAAAAGCCCACACGCAAGCGGAAGCGCCACGGCGAGCACAAGCCCTGCGGCGCGCGTGCCCGCGGGCGTTTGCGGGAATACGCGCCGCAGGCGGCCTTCGGCCCACGTGATCGCGCGCCCCATGGCGACGACGGGATGGGGAAGCCAGCGCGGGTCGCCGAAGACAAGGTCGGCCGCGAACCCGGCGGCGACGGCAAGAATCGTCATCACTGGGCATCGCCCCCCGAAGCGGGGCGAACGTCGCGAAGGCAGCGTCCATCCCAGGTGGCGGCCCATGCGCCGCCTGGCTCGGTATGCACGTCGAAGTATCCCATTTTTGGGACAGCTAGCTCGGAGAGCAGCGCTTTCACGGTACCCGCGTGAACGACGAAGACGGCGCGCCCACTCCCCTGAGCGCGCTCCGATTCGCACGCCTCCCGAAACGCCGCGACGACGCGGCGGGTGAAATCGCTCTTGCCCTCGCCATGCGGGCAGCGCGTCTCGCACCAGGAGTCTACCCAGGCGCGGTAGCGCGCATCCTCTTTAAGCTCGGCGGCGTTTCGCCCCTCGAAGTCGCCGAAATCCATCTCGCGCAGACCGGGGCACGCCATAAGCTCCGCGTTCGGGAAGAGGATGCGCGCCGTCTGGTCGGTGCGGGCCATGCCGCTCGTGATAACACGGAACACGTCACCATCGCACGCGAGATCGCGCAAAGCGCGCTCGCCCGCGCTCGACAGGGGCTCGTCGGTGCCCGCCCCGCTGTAGCGATGGTCTTCCGTGCCCGCCGTGGCACCATGGCGCACGAAGACGACCTCCAAAGGCGCGCCCGCGCCCTGCGTACCTCGAGGCGCATCGGCAAGGTTTCCTTTGATGACCTGGGGAATCCCGCACGTCATGCGCACGACGACGTCGGCGCGCGCAGCGAGCGCGCATCCCAGGCGCCCCGCGCGCTCGCGCCATTGGGCGTCTTCCGCACGCATGGGGACGACCCCCGAACCGACCAAGGGCAGAATCACTGCGTCGAAGCCCATCAGCCGCTCGAGCGCCCGGTCAGCGTCGAGCGCGCGTACGAGTTCCTCAGCACGGTACGCGACACGGCCGGCAAAAGCCGCGGGCACGCCGCCCTCCGCAAGCTGCGCCGCGTCGACGAAATCGTCCGCCGCGAACCCGAGCTTTTCGCGCACGAAGGTCCTCTTCCCCGAATGCGCGCCACCTACCACGAGAATCATAGGAGCATGCCCCCCGCCACCAGCATGGCAAGCATCGCGAGCTCGGCCCATTGCAGAAACCATCCGGCCAAATCACCCGTCACCCCGCCGAAGCGGGACAGGGCAACATGGCGGTACCACGCGAGCACCAAAAGCCCCGCCACCGCTATAAGGGCGCCGACGGCCTGAGCGCACGCGACCATCCCTGCAGCCGAAGCAGCAGCGAAAGCGCAAAGCGGCACGACGATCTCCGCGCGCTTCTTCGCAGGCGAGAGCCCCGCGGCCATGCCGTCCGCCCGCGCGGCAGGCCAGCATTCTACGGCGAGCCCCGAAAGCGCGCGGGAGAACACGAGCGAGCACAGAAGCGCGAGGAACGCCCCCGCCGTAAGTGGCAGCGCGGTGAACAGGGAAAACTGCAGAATAAGGTACACGACAACACCAATGACCCCGAAGGCGCCCGCCCGCGGGTCGTGCATGATCTCGAGCTTTCGCTCGCGCGGGGCCCAACTTGCAAGCGCATCGGAGGTGTCGCAGAGCCCGTCTAGGTGGATGCCTCCCGTCACCGCCACAGGCAACGCCACGAGCACGGCCGCGACGATGGTCGCGGGCACGCCGAGCAGGTTCGCCACGTGCCCCCACGTCGTCATGAGGAAGCCTTCCGCAACGCCCACCAGGGGAAACGCAGCAAGCGCATGGGTTGATCCGAAATCGGTCCAGGCCGATTTCGGGACGGGGATGCGCGAGAACGTTCCGAACGCCGCGCCGATTGCCTCTGCTATCTTCACCTTGTAGGTCCTTCGCCTTTCATCCACACGGGAATCCCGCATACCACTTCGACTGCGCGGTCGGCCAGCGCCGCCACGCCCGCGTTCACGCGCGCGAGCGCGCGCCTCCATGCCTCGGTCCCCTCATCGTAGCGCATCCCATCGGCGAATACGTCGACGGTGACCACCACCGTATACGCAGCGGCTTGAGCGAGCCGTTCGATGCCTCCGAGCACCTCGCGCGCCGCGGCGTCGGGGTCACGTGGGGACAAGCCGCCTTCCGCGAAAAGCTCGTTCGCAACCAGGTTGCCCACGTCCTCCAAAAGAAGCGTGCAGCCGCGCGGAAGCCCGGGCACTGCGGCGCCCACGTCACGCGTGCGCTCGAGGGTGGAAAACCCCTTGCCCTCGCGCAGCGACCGATGGCGCGCGATGCGGCGGGCTCCCTCTTCCCCGAAGGGCTCCATCGTTGCCAGGTACACGCGGGGGCCGTCGTGCCCGAGGCACAGGGACTCGGCGTAGGCGCTCTTACCGCTCGCGGCGGCGCCGATGACGAGCGTCACCGCCATTTCCCGGCCTCGAAATGCTCGTAAGCAGCCATGCCAGTCGCCGTGAACGTCTTCCCATCCCGGTACACGCGCAGCGCCGAATCCAGAAGGGGCAGATACGCCATGGCGCCCGCGCCCTCGCCCAAGTGCATGCCTGCGACGAGGGGTGCCTTTATGCCGAGCTCGCGAAGGAGCTCCTGGCTTGCGGGTTCGCTAGATGCGTGGGTGCCCACGAGGTAGCCCAAGGCGTTGGGGCACAGGCGCACCGCGCACAGGGCCGCCGTGCAGGATATGACCCCGTCGAGGAGCGCCGGCACCTTCGAGGCCGCGGCCCCCAGGTAGAAGCCGCACATCGCCGCGATGTCGAAGCCGCCCACCTTCGAGAGCACGTCGATCGGGTCGGCGGGATCGGGCGAGTTCGCGTCGATAGCGCGCTCGACCACGTCGCGCTTGCGCGCGAGCGAGGCGTCCGAGAGCCCCGCGCCGCGCCCGACGAGGCTCCGCGCGTCCGCCCGGATGAGCACTGCGGCCACCGCCGCCGAGGTGGTCGTGTTGCCGATGCCCATCTCGCCCGCAGCGAGAAGGCGCACGCCGGCGCGGGCAAGCCCGCACGCGACGGCGATTCCGACCTCGATCGCGCGCATGGCCCCATCGCGAGACATGGCGGAGCCGTGCGCGATGTTGCCGCTCCCCCGCCGCACGTTCGCGCGCACCATGCGCGCGTCTTCTATGCCCCGGGCCATACCCACGTCGACGGGCACGACCTCGGCACCCGCGAACGCCGCCATGCGGCAGGCGCTCGTGGCCCCCTCGCACATGTTGCGCGCGACGGCTCGCGTCACGTCTTGCCCGCTTTGCGACACGCCTTCGGCAACGACCCCGTTGTCGGAGAAGAATACCGCGAGTGCACGGGGAAACTCGGCCACCTCGGCGCTCCCCTGAGCTGCGGCGATACACGCGACGGCGTCTTCAAAGTCGCCCAATCCCCCCAAAGGGTGCGCGATGGAGTCCCACGCGGCGTACGCGGCGGCGCGGGCACACTCATCTGCGGGCGCGATGCGGGAGAGCGCGGCTTCGAGCACGGCGCCCGGCGCCGACGAGAACGCGCGCTCGACTTCCTCGCGGATGCTGGCAAGCGCGGTTTCGGTTGCTTCAGCCATGCCGTCTCCTCTCTGCGAACGACGCTGCGGCAGACGCGAACGCGCGCGCAACGTCGGGGTTCGCAGGATAGTACACATGCGGGAAGCCCGCAACCAGGGACGGGGTGGTCGTCATGCACGGCCAGCCCTTGTCGCGCCGGGGCTTCTGCGCCCAGAAGTCGCCGCCCGGGCAGGTGGACTGCCAGTAGTGGAACTCGTGCGCGCGGATGCGTGTGCCGCGCGGCCCGTAGAGCCCGTCGCGTTGAGAAGTGAGCTCCACGTACCCGAAATGGGACAGCCTTCCCCCGTTCTCGCTTGCGCCCTCAAGGGCGCCCGCAACAGGCCAGCGCCGCCCCTCGCTATCGGCGATTTCGCGCTGCAGGTACAGAAACCCACCGCATTCGGCGACCGTCGGCATGCCGGATTCCACCGCGCGCCGCACCGCCTCGCGCATCGGCGCGTTCTCGGAGAGCTGTCGCGCATGGAGCTCCGGGTAGCCGCCTCCCAGATAGAGGGCGCTTGTCCCCCGGGGCAACTCGCTATCACACAGGGGGCTGAAAAAGGCCAGCTCGCAACCCAGGTCCTCGAGCGCGCGCAGGTTCTCCTCGTAGTAGAACGAGAACGCCTCGTCACGCGCGACGGCGACGATGGGCCGCGCTCCCGCGATCGGCTCCAACCGGTAAGGTTCCTCGCGGATATCGGGTGCCGTCGCCGCTATTTCGAGCAAGCGGTCGACGTCGACGCTCTTTTCCACCAGCTCGGCCATCTTGTCGATGCGCGCGGAGAGCTGCTTGACTTCGTCGGCGGTCACAAGCCCCAGATGCCGGCTTTCGAGCGAGAACGCCTCGTCGGCGGGGATATTACCCAAAACCGCGACGCCCGTGTGCTTCTCGATCGCAGGCGCCGCGTAGGCGCAGGCAGCGGCGCTCGTCTTGTTCAGCACGACGCCGCGCACGTTCGCACAGGGCAGAAACTCGGCGATGCCGCGGATTACGGCGGCGAGCGATAAAGACGCCCCGCGCCCGTTCACCACTAAAACGACCGGCGTTTCCGTGTCACGCGCAACCTGGTAGCTGCTCGCGTCGGCCACGCCGGGCGCCATGCCGTCGTAGAAGCCCATGACCCCCTCGAGCACCGCGACATCCGCGCCCGCGGCGCCGCGTGCGAGTAGGGCGCGCAGCGTCGGGGCGTCGGTGAAGAAACCGTCTAAGTTGCCCGAGCACGCACCCACGACGCGGCGATGAAAGAGCGGGTCAATGTAGTCGGGGCCGCATTTGAAGGCCGCGCATGCGAGGCCGCGGCGCGCAAGCGCGCGCAGGAGCGCGCACGTAACGACCGTCTTGCCGCTCCCGCTCGAGGGCGCAGCGACCATGAAACGCGGGATGGTCGTGCTCACCGGGCGCCGCCTTCCCCACCCGCACCACGCGCGCTGACGAGGAACACGGGGTTTTGCGCCTTCATAAGATGGTGCGAGCCTACAGCCTCGGCGCGGGCGGCCGACACCTGGCACGCCTCGAACCCCTTAAAGCGCGAACCCGAGAGAAGCGCGCACGCCTCGGTGAGCGTCTCAACGGTGACGCATGGCACGCACAGGCGAACCTGCGAGTTCTTCTCGAGCGCCGCCTCCACGATAGAGGGAAGCTCGCCCGCGCTCCCGCCGACGAACACGGCGTCGGGGACGGGCAGTTTCGCGAGCGCTTCGGGGGCGACACCGGGGACCGCATGTACGTTGCCGCACCCGAATGCATCCGCGTTCTCTCGGATGAGCCGCACGCCGGCCGCGTTGCGCTCGACCGCCCATACCGACCCCGCTCGCGCGACGAGCGCCGCCTCAATCGACACGCTCCCCGTGCCGGCTCCGACGTCCCACACGGTGTCGGTAGCGGTAAGGCGCAGCTTCGCGAGCGCGACGGCGCGCACCTCCTGCTTGGTCATGGGAACGTCGCCGCGGATGAAGAGCTCGTCGGGAATGCCCGAGGAAGCGTACGGCCAGCGGGAGCTCGCGGCGCGGGATGCGCCCGCAGGGTCCGCCGCGGAAGAAGCCGCCGCGGGCGATGACGCGCCGGCCGGCGCCTCGGAGGCTGCGCTAGAGCCCGCAGGCGACCCGGCGCCGCCTGCGGGCTCGATAAGCATCACGTTCAAGTCGTCGAACGTCTGACCTGCGATTTCACTTGCGGTCGCGCAGGTGATGCGCTCGTCGGGGTACGACAGGCGCTCGGCCACCGTCACGCGCGCGTCCCCGAAGCCCGCCTGCACAAGCTCGCCCGAAAGCCGCGAGGGGTCTTCCCCACCCGACGTGACGAGGAAGAGCTCACCTGCGCGCTCGGCCTCGGCCACGATATCGCACGCCACGCCGTGAGCGCTCGCGAAGCGCCAATCCTGCCATGGACGCGCAAGGCGCGCGGCGAGATACGACGCTGAGCTTATGCCGGGAACAACGCGCACGTCCACCTGCGCGTCGCCGGAGAGCGCCTCCACCAGGCGGCGCGCGCCGCTGAACAGCCCCACATCGCCCGTCATCACGACCACGGCGCGCCGCCACGACGCCGCATCGGTGAGCGCGGCGACGATGTCCGCCGTCTTCACGAGCTCGCATCTCACCACGTCGGGCGGCACGTCGATGCCGGCAAGCGCGCGATGAGCGCCGATGACCACGTCGGCGATGCCGATCGCGTCGAGCGCCGAGCGCGAGAGCAAGTCGGGGTTTCCGGGCCCCGCCCCGATGATCGTTACCTTTCGCATGGAATCTCCCGATACCCGCGCGGCGTGACCATACGGCCGCCTACGCGCTTCGTGTCCGCGTTGCCGACGAACACGGTGGTGAACATATCGGCGTCGATCTCCCCCAGCTCAGAGAGCCTGCACGTGCCCGACTGCTGCCCCTCGCGCCCGATGTTGCGTACCCAGCCGCAGAGCGTGTCGGGGGCCTTCCATTCGAGCATAATCTTCGCCGCGCGTGAGAGCCTGTCGGCGCGCTTTCTGCTGCGCGGGTTGTACAAACAGATGCAGAAGTCGGCGCTCGCCACGGCGGCGAGCCTGCGCTCGATGACCTCCCACGGCGTGAGCAGGTCGGAGAGCGACACGACCGCGAAGTCGTGGGCAAGCGGGGCGCCGAGCACCGCCGACCCGCTCTGAGCCGCGGTGGCCCCGGCGATAACTTCCACGTCTACATCGGGGTAGTCCTCCGCAAGCTCCAGCACGGGGCTCGCCATGCCGTACACGCCCGCGTCACCGCTGCACACGAGCGCCACGGCTTCTCCGCTCTGCGCACGCGAAAGCGCCAGACGGCACCGTTCAACCTCGTGCATCATCGGCGTCGCGAGATGCGCCGCGTCGGGCACGGCGGCGAGCGCGAGCTCCACGTATTTCGTGTACCCCACAACGATGTCGGCCGCCTCGAGCGCGCGCCGGGCCGCAATCGTCATGCCGTCGGGGCCGCCCGGGCCGATCCCCACCACGAAGAGCTTTCCCATCACCGCTCCTTAAACGAAAGTTCGATAGTTACCTTGGAAAACGCGACGGTCACGCCGCTGTGAGCGAGCTTCGGGAAGATAAGTTTGCCCCCGTCCGCGAGCGCCGCGCGCTCGCACACGTTGTCGACCCCCACCGTCGCGCGCACGAAATCAGATGGCGAAACGCTGCCATCGACTTGCGACAACTCATCTGCGGAATACGTCGCAAGCGGAATATTGCGCGCGCGGCAGAAGGCGAGCAGACCCTCCTCGTGCGCCTTCACGTCGATCGTCGCCGCCTTGCGCACGGCCGAAGGCGAGATACCCGCCTGCCCGCACGCGAGAAGAAACGCCTCCCCGATCGCTTCGGCGCACGCACCGCGACGGCACCCTATGCCCGCAACGATGCAGGGCACGACAAGGCGAAGCGGTTCGGGCGCAGGCGCCTGCGCCCGCACGCCCGCCGGCTTCCCCGTCTCACCGGCGGGCACGACCTCGCCCGTTGTCTCCGCCGCGCGAACGGACGCACCTGCGTTCGCGCCAGCGAACGGCGACACGACGATATCGGCCCGAGCGCGGTCGGACGCAATGTCAACCCCCTCAGGCGGCTGTCCCGAAATCGGCATGTCGGAATAGAGCGCCACGCGCCCGCCCGAAAGCAGCCTCGCCGACACTCGCTTGATAGCCTCGGGATTCGAAACGGCGAGCCCCTCACAGCGCGCCCACGTATCCACCGCCCACACGCCGCGGACGTCGGTCGCCGTTGTGATGACGGGGATGGCCCCTGCCGCGCGTGCCACAGTTTGCGCAAGCTCGTTCGCACCGCCCAAATGCCCCGACAAAAGCGGGACGGCAAAGCGCCCCGCCTCGTCGATCACCACAACCGCGGGATCTTTTGCCTTCGAGGCGACATGCGGCGCGATCGCCCGCACGGCGATGCCCGCCGCGCCCACGAACAGAAGCGCGTCCGACGCTTCCCACGCGAGCGCCGTCCATGCGCGCAGGTCGGCCTTCCCCTCGCCGAACCCGCGCGAAACGGAAACGTCCCAGCCAGGGTCATCTTCACCTGTCTGCGCGCAGTCGGAAAGCGCGCGTGCGGTGCGCTCCGCCAACGCATACCCCCTCTCAGTGAACGCTATGCAGGAAATCCTCATCTAGCGCACCACCATCGTCGAGAAGTAGCTGCCCCGATCGGGCAAATCGACGAGCGAGCGGTACACGCGCTCGCCCGGAAGCCCACAGTCCTCAACGAGCTCGGCACCGTCGAAGGCGCCCTCCTCGTGAAGGATGCGCTTCGTGTCCGCAAGCGAGCGGCGCGCCTTCATGACCACCTTCGTCCCCGACCAGCCGATTGCGCGGCGCACCCCGTACAGCACGCCTTTACTCATACGTCGCCCCCAATTCCCCGATAACTGCATCGGCGCCCGACGTACGGAAAAGCTCGCGGCGCCCGGCGTCGAACACGACCGCGGCGATATCGCATGCACCCGCCGCGCGGCGGCGCAACCTGTCCTCGGTTGCCGCAGCGAGCGAGGCGCGCGCAGCGTCCCCTACGCCGGCGGCCTCGATTACCTCGAGCGCCGCCGTGGTCGTGACCGAAGACATGATCTCGCGCACGGTCTTCGCGCCCGCGCCGGCCAAGGCCGCGTGGGCGGCCAGAATCTCCGCGCGGCAGTCGGCGGTACGCGAATGGGTGTCCATGATGCCGCCAGCGACCTTCACCAGCTTGCCGATGTGTCCCACAAGAAGGACATTGGTAAATCCCTCGCGAACGCAGCAATCAATCGCATCGCCCACGAAGTTGGAGATGAAGACCACCGGCGCACCGTTTAGGTGGAAATGCCCCGAGATGAACTGCTCGCCGTAGTTGCCGGGCGTGAGCACGACTCCGCGCCACCCCATAGCCGCATGCTGCCGGATCTCGAGCTCGATGCTGTCGCGCAAGGCAGCGAGGCTGCGCGGCTCGACGATGCCCGTCGTGCCCAGGATGGAGATGCCGCCCTCTATCCCCAGGTGCGGGTTGAAGGTCTGTTTGGCAAGGGCAACACCCTCGGGTACCGAAATCGTCACAGCAATATTTCCAGAAAAGCCGTGCGCGGCGCACACCTCGCGCACGGCCGAAGTGATCATCGCGCGCGGCGTCGCGTTGATGGCGGCCGTCCCCACCGGCTGCTCGAGCCCGGGCAACGTCACGCGCCCCACGCCCACGCCGCCATCGACGGAAACTTCCGATTCGCGCGCGGGCAAGCCCTTGCCGCCCGCAGCGCCCGTGACCGACCCCGCATGTTCCACGCGCGCGTACACGAGCACGCCGTCGGTCACATCGGCATCGTCGCCTGCGTCCTTTTGCACGGCGCACTGGGCGCACCCCTCGCCGATGCATGCATCGACCACGTCCGTCTCGACGGGCAGCCCGCCGGGGGTGACGATCGACACGTGGCCGACGGGCTTTCGTGACAAGAGCATCTCGCAGGCCGCCTTCGCCGCGAGCGTGGCGCAGCTCCCCGTGGTATAGCCGCAGCGCAGGCGGGTCGTCCCGGTATATATGTAGTGCTCGAAGGCCACGCTAGCTGCTCGCCTTCCGATACCCCGTTGCAAACGAAGGGTCGTAAAGCTTGCTGCGGTCGTACGACTCCGCTTGCGCACCGTCGTGCGCAAGCCCGCCGCGAGCTCCGAGCACGCGGCCCACCACCACGAGCGCCGTGCGGTCGATGCCCTCTCGCGCACCCGCATCGGCAAGCGTGCCCACTGTGCAGCGCACCACGCGCTCCTCAGGCCAGGTCGCCTTGTACACGAGCGCCGCCGGCTCGTCGGAGCTGCGGCCAGCGGCCAAAAGCTCGGCGGAAAGCTCGGCGAGCATACCCGAGCTCAGGAAGATGACCATAGTCGAGCCGCTTTCCGCCATGGTGCGCATGCCCTCGCCCGCGGGCATGGGGGTGCGCCCGGAAAGCCGAGTGATCACGACCGACTGGCTGATTCCCGGCAGCGTGTATTCCTGGCGAAGCGCCGCCGCGGCACCGCAAAAGCTCGACACGCCGGGCACCACCTCGTAGTCCACGCCGCGCGCGTCGAGTGCGTCCATCTGCTCCTGGATGGCGCCGTACAGGCACGGGTCGCCCGTGTGCAGGCGCACCACTTCCTCGCCCCGCGCATCCGCCGCGCACATCACGTCGAGCACTTCCTCCAAGGTCATGTGCGCGCTGTCGTAGACGACGCAGGATTCCTTGCACTCGGCGAGCAGCTCGGGGTTCACAAGGCTCCCCGCCCAAACGACCACGTCGGCCGCGCGCAGAAGACGCGCCCCGCGAAGCGTGATAAGGTCGGCGGCGCCCGAACCTGCGCCAACGATATGAATCATCCGAGCCTTCCCTTCCCGTTTCTCATCGCAACCGTTTACGCCGCCATTCGCGCAGCAGGCAAAACACGGCGCCTGCGGCGACAATCGGCGCAAATACGCAGGCAGAAGGCGCAATGCCGCCCGCCCTGGCTTTGACACGTTCACAAGTGCCCACTATCATAGTAAAAGATTCGGCAACGAGCATATGACAATCGGATAAAAGGAAATGACCGGCGCGGCGCCCGCACAGCCCGCGCTGGCTTGCGGAGGGAACCAGGTGGGAATCCTGGGCAAGGGACATTACTGTATAGGACGCGCGGGCGAACCGCCTCACGCCCCAAGCCAGACTGCTTCGCCTTTTCCTCACGGCATCGCCGTGGCGTTAGCTCCTTGTGAACCCCGAGGGGTGCGCTTTTCTTTCGCTTGTGCCGACAAGCAACTGTCGCCGGGGGACCGGCAAACCGAGGAAAGGAAAACCATGTCCGAACAGATGTCACGCCGCGGCTTCATGAGCGCCGCGGCAACCGGAGCCGTCGCGCTCGCCGGAGTCGCGCTCGCGGGCTGCTCCAACACCTCCGCGAGTTCCGAGAAATCGAGCGAAAAGGAGAAGGCCGTGAAGCCGGTCATCCTCGTCACGAGCTTCGGCACGAGCTACAACGACTCGCGCCACATCACCATCGGCGCCATCGAAGACGCTATCCGCGAGAAGTACTGGCAGGACTACGACATCCGCCGCGCCTTCACCGCGCAGATCATCATCGACAAGCTGAAGAAGCGCGACGGCATCACGATCGACAACATGACCGAGGCGCTCGACCGCTGCGTGGAAGACGGCGTGAAGGAAATCGTCGTGCAGCCGACGCATCTCATGGGTGGCCTGGAATACACCGACGTGAAAGACGAGCTCGACAAGTACGCCGACAAGTTCGACAAAATCTCGCTCGGCGACCCGCTGCTCACCTCCGACGACGACTACAAGAAGGTGGCCGCAGCCATTAAGGAGAACATGGCGTCCTTCGACGACGGCAAGACGGCGCTGTGCCTCATGGGCCACGGCACCGAAGCCGATTCCAACGCCGACTATGCCAAGATGCAGGAAGTGTTTAAGAACGAGGGCTTGACGCAGTTCTTCGTCGGCACCGTCGAGGCTGAACCGACCTGCGAGGATGTTATCGCCGCCGCGAGCGCCGCAGGCTACAAGAAGGCCGTGCTCGCGCCGTTCATGGTGGTCGCGGGCGACCACGCGAACAACGACATGGCAGACGAGACCGACCCCGACAGCTGGGCTGCGAAGTTCGTGGCCGCCGGCTTCGAAGTGACGTGCCTGCTCCAGGGTCTGGGACAGAACGTCGCGGTCGACGACATCTACGTCTCGCACGTGGACGACGCCATCGCCAAGCTGTAAACTCGCCGCGCACGGGGGCGCCGGTCGCGTCCCCGTGCAACGGGCATGCGCCTTCCCCGACTGACGGCGCATGCCCGTTGCATTCGCATCCCGCCCGCCCACCGCACGGCGCGGGCGGTCGAAGCGATGGAAAGGAACCCCTCCATGTTGAAGAAAACCCTCGCCTTCGCCCTGTCGGCGGCGCTTTTCGCATTCTCGCTCGCCGGCTGCGGCGGAAATTCAATCGACAGCGCAAAGGCAAGCGATGCCGATTCCCAGGAAAAGACCGAACAGGCGGCCGATGCGCCCGAGGGCGCAAGCGCTGCCCCCATCACCGCCGACAAGGTGGCCGACGGCACCTATCCGATCACCGTAGATTCCAGCTCGAACATGTTCAGGATTGTGGACGCCCAGCTCATCGTGGAAAACGGCTCCATGCACTGCGTGATGACGCTTTCCGGCACGGGCTACGGCAAGCTCTTCATGGGCACGGGCGACGAGGCTGCCGCCGCGAGCGAGGCCGACTTCATCCCCTATGTGGAAAACGCGGAAGGCAAGTACACCTACGACGTGCCCGTTGAAGCGCTCGACGAGGACACCGCCTGCGCCGCGTGGAGTATTAGAAAAGAGCAGTGGTACGACCGCACGCTCGTGTTCGAATCCGCCGGCGTCGATCTGCGCGCCGACGCACTGAAGTAACGCCATGCGGTCAATTCTTCCCAAGGGGGAAAGCAGGAAGCGTCGCAGCATCGCGGTGCGCGCGATCGCCTGCGTTCTCGTCGCCCTGTTCGCGCTTCCCTTCGCGGGGTGCAGTGCGAGCCCGAACGCGACCGGTGGCACGGCAGGCTCTCAGGAATACACTGTGAGCGTCTCGCTCTCCGGCGGGTCAGGGCGCGCAAGCATCGCCTCACCCACCACAATTGTGAAGGATGGCGACACCTACACCGCGACCATCACCTGGTCGAGTTCGAACTACGACAAAATGACCGTCAACGGCGTGGACTACGCGCCCGTAAACGACGGCGGCAACTCCACGTTCGAGATACCCGTCACGCTCGACGAGGACATCGCCGTGTCGGCCGAGACCGTCGCCATGTCGACGCCGCACACCATCGACTACACGCTCCACTTCGACTCATCCACCATGAAGGAGAAATCGGGCGACGATGCAAGCGGCGGCTCCCCTGCGGGAACGGCTTCAAGCGCCGCGGCCGACTTCCACAACGCCGATTTGGGCTGCGGCTGGGAGCCGACGGGGGCGCTTCAGCTTGAATACGCCGAGCACTTCACTGTCGACGAGTACGAAGGCGGCCTGCGGCTTATCTGCATTTCGAACGGGGAGCGCTTCCTCGTGGTACCGCAAGATGCGAAGGTACCTGATGGGTTGAGCTCCGACATCGCGGTCATAAGGCGTCCCGCCAACAAGGTGTACCTCGTGTCGTCGGCGACGATGTGCCTGGTCGACGCGCTCGATGCGAACGACAACATCCTCATGTCGGGCACGAAGGCCGACGATTGCTCGGTCGCGGGCTTCAAAAGCGCACTCGAAAGTGGGGCGATCGCCTACGGCGGCAAGTACAGCGCGCCCGACTACGAGCGAATATCGGCCTCGGGCTGCACGCTCGCCATCGAGAACACCATGATCAACCACACGCCCGATGTGAAGGAAAAGCTGCAGAAGCTCGGGCTCGTCGTGCTCACCGAACAGTCGTCGAGCGAGCCCGAAGCACTCGGGCGCGTCGAGTGGATTAAGCTTTTCGGCGTCCTGTTCGACAAGGAAGACGAGGCCGCGCACCTGTTCAACGAGCAGAAGGCCCGCGTCGAGCAAACGTCGAGGCTCGCGTCGTCAGGTAAAACCGTGGCGTATTTCTACATTAACTCGAACGGGGCCGCCGTCACGCGGCGGGCGGGCGACTACGTGGCGCAGATGATCGAGCTTGCAGGCGGCAGCTACGCGCTCGATGACGCGCAGACGGCGTCGACGTCAGGTTCGTCAGTAACGCTCGAAATGGAGCGCTTCTACGCGACGGCGAAGGATGCCGACATCATCGTCTACAACGGCACCATCGACGAATCGGTTGCCACCTTGAAAGACTTCGTAGGCAAAAACGCGCTATTGTCGCAGTTCAAAGCCGTGAAGAACGGCAACGTCTGGGTCACAAGCGCCGACATGTACCAGCAGATGACTTCTACCGCCGACATTATCGACGAGCTGCACGGGGCGTTCACCGGCGATGACGCGAGCGACTTCCATTATCTGAGGAAGCTTGGCTAGCGTCATGAGAAGCCGGCTTTCCATGACATACGACGAATCGGGGCGCGCCGCGCGGTGTCGCGTCGTGACGGCGCTGCTCGCTGTTGCCCTCATCGTGCTCGTCGGGGCCAACCTGTGCATCGGGAGCGTGCTCGTGCCCGCAGACCACATCCCCGGCATCCTTTCGGGAGGCGCGGCCAATTCCATGGAAATCCAGATCATCTGGGAGATTCGTCTGCCGCGCGTGCTTTCAGCCGTGCTTCTCGGCGGGGCACTTTCGCTCTCCGGGTTCCTGCTGCAGACGTTTTTCAACAACCCCATCGCCGACCCGTTCATCTTGGGCGTCTCCTCGGGCGCAAAGTTCGTCGTCGCGCTTACGATGATCGTACTTCTGGGCGCGAACCAGGCCATGTCCTCGCCGGCCATGGTGGCCGCAGCTTTTCTGGGCTCGCTTATCACCATCGGCTTCGTGCTCCTCATAGCACGGCGCATAAGCTCTATGGCCATGCTCATCGTGGCGGGCGTCATGGTGGGATACATCTGCTCGGCGGCGACGAACTTCCTCATCGCCTTCGCCGACGACCAGTCCATCGTGAACCTGCACAACTGGTCCTTGGGTAGCTTCTCGGGTTCGAGCTGGGACGACGTCGCGGTCATCGCGGTCGTGGTGATCACCGTGAGCGCATGCGTATTCGCGATATCGAAGCCCCTTTCCGCCTTCCAGCTGGGAGAAGCCTACGCGAAAAGCGTCGGCGTGAACGTCTCATGCTTCCGCGTGGTGCTCGTCCTTCTAGCGAGCATGCTCTCCGCCTGCGTGACCGCGTTCGCTGGTCCGGTGTCGTTCGTAGGCATCGCGGTTCCGCATCTCGTTAAGTCGGCGCTAAAGTCGTCGAAGCCCATCCGCGTGATTCCTGCGTGCTTCTTGGGAGGCGCCATCTTCTGCGCGGGCTGCGATTTGATCGCGCGCACGCTGTTCTCCCCCGTCGAGCTTTCCATCAGCGCCGTCACCGCCATCTTCGGCGCGCCGGTGGTTATCGCGCTCATGTTGAAGAAGCGGGTGAGGTAGATGGGGAAATTTGTGCCGCGGCCCAAAACGCTCGGAGGGGACATTCCATGCTTAGACAGTCCTGAGCTCGCACGAAAGCGCCAGAAGACACTTTCGGCTCGTGCGGAACTGCGTGCGGAACGCCTCCTTCGAGCGGAGTCGAACCTCGAAACCCCGGTCGAAACGCAGGCTGACGGAGCGCCGCTTTTCCGCATAAGTGACCTGTCGGCGGGCTACGACAAGAAGGTCGTAGTCGAAGGCGTCGATCTGGAGGTTCGCACGGGCGACGTCGTGGCGCTCATCGGGCCGAACGGCTCGGGCAAGTCGACCATCTTGAAAACCATCACACGCCATCTGGCACCGCTTGCCGGCGCGGTCGAGCTCGACGGGCGGGAGATTTCCCGATGGAAGACGGCGGAGTTCGCAAGGAACCTTGCCGTTATGCTGACAGATCGCCCCCGGACCGAACTCCTCACCTGCCGCGATATCGTAGAGGCGGGAAGGCATCCCTACACCGGGCGAATGGGAACACTCTCGCCTGACGACCATAGTCGGGTCGACGAGGCCATGAAAACCGCACATGTGGAAGAGCTCGCCGAACGCGACTTCATGCAGATAAGCGACGGGCAACGCCAGCGCGTCATGCTCGCACGCGCCATCGCGCAGGATCCGCGTGTGCTCGTGCTCGACGAGCCCACATCATATCTCGATATCCGCTACCAGATCGACCTGCTGCGAATACTTCGCCACCTTGCGAAATCGCAGAATGTGGCTGTCATCATGTCCATCCACGAACTCGAGCTCGCGCAGAAAAGCGCCGACAAGGTGATTTGCGTGAAGGACGGTCGGGTCTTCCGCGCCGGCGCACCCGAGGACATATTCACGCGCGAGACGATTGGCGAGCTCTACGGCCTTCAACATGGCACCTTCAACGAGCGCTTCGGCAGCGTGGAAATTGGGCGCCCACACGGCGATGCGCACACGTTCGTCATCGCCGGCGCAGGTACGGGGTCAGCTGTGTTTCGCCAGCTCATCCGGCAGGGCAAGGCGTTCTACGCGGGCGTTCTGCACGAAGGGGACATCGACTGCGAGCTCGCGCGCGACCTGGCGGCGGAATGCGTGGCCGAGCGCGCCTTCGAGCCGATAGGGGATAAAACCATAGCCCGCGCCAAAGAGCTCCTCGTCCACTGCGCGCGCCTTATCGTGTGCCCCGCCGCCTTCGGCACCATAAACGCCCGCAACGCAGAGCTCGTCGAGTTTGCACGCTCGCATGGTATCGAGGTCATGCGAGCGTGCGAAGGCGCATCGGAGGATTCCAAAATTGGAGTGGGAAGGATAAACTGGACTTTCTTTTAAGGATCCTCAGGCTACAGCTCCTACGCCGGCAAGGTCTCCAAGGCGCCGGAGAACCTCAGGAACAGGGATTTCCACGCCGACGAGCCCAACTAGGCCTAATCCAAGCGAGATTCCAGACTCGACAGACCATTGAGAGTCAGATCGTTGGCGACCTCAGAGACGCGCTCGATAGGAACCGAGCCGTCAGACAGTGCCCACGTGCGATAGATACCGATAATACCCGACAGCAAAAACGCCAGATAGTAGTCGAACATCTCGTCCTTGAGACCTTGGGGCAGCAGATCGCGCTCGGCAATCTCATGTTCGAGCGGCGCACGAAGACGAGCCATGAAATCATCGAGCGGAATATTCTCGATCAGCTGACGATTGAGCACTAAGTTGTTGCACAGTGCCTCATTAACGGTTTTAAAGAAGGTCGCCGCCGCGCCAAGAGCGCGCTCGCTGGTGTCACCGTCCATAGAAGCAAGCGTTTTCTCGACCGAGTCGACAATCATCTCCACCACATCGACGGCAATGGCATCGAGCAGGCCGTCAACCGTACCAAAGTGAACGTAAAAGGTCTTGCGGTCGACATTGGCCTCGCGCGCGATGGCACTCACCGTAATGTCTGCCAGCGGCTTTTCCATGAGCAGGCGCTCGAAAGCCGAAAGGATGGCATTACGGCTGCGAATGATGCGACGATCAAGACGCGGTTTGCTGGTTGCCATGGGCGTGTCCCTTCGATATGCAAGCATTCATCAACAGATGAGAGATAATCTACGTAAGAGGATTATCCCCCATACAGCACAAATATGCCCCGCATCATGAAGAACGCACGACTGCCCTACTGCGACTTGGGATGCTTCTTCTTATTGAGTGCCGACGGAGATACGCGAATACCATCGCCTGTCTGGCGCACATAGGCTTTATGAGCCGGCTTAGCGGTCCCAGAAGCCTTCTGAGCGCGCTTCTTGGGATCAACGGTAACAGCATTCGTGGGGTGCGGCATAGTGGGCGCAGAGGGCGTCTGAGGCGTGCGGCCGAGCTTGCGCATCACACGATCCCAGCGCGCATGGATACTCTCGTTGTGGGCGCTCTTAAGTCCCAGCAGGGGCGCAGCCAAAATGGTCGGCGCAATAAACGTAATGAGGCGCCACAGCAGATAGCCGGCGGTCGAAGCCGACCCAAAGAAATGACCCAAGAACAATGCAAAGCCGCCCTCAGCGCCACCAGTTCCACCGGGCAGGGGGACCGCAGAGCTCAGCAGCTGGACAAAGGCGCTCGCGGCCATGACCGAGAAAAAGTCGACCTCGTGGTGGCCAAAGGCAAGCATCAGGAAATACGGCACCAGATAGAAAAACGCGAGTTGCAGCATGGTGATGACCACCGTGAGCAGCATGGAAGAAAAATGTCCGGCTGAAAGCTTGAACTTCTCGGAGAAGGAGTAGATCTCGCCATCGACAAACGTGCGCCATCCCTCGATCTTAGTGGCCGAGACACCAATGCGCTCAAGCCAATTGATGATGCAATGGGCGACGCGCGTGACGGTCTTAGGCATGAGCGCGACGGCGAAGATGCCCAGCAAGATGCAGCAGTGCCCACCAAAGCTAAAGACGCACAGCAACGTCATGTCGCCATAGCGCTCGGCAAAAAACGGCATGCGAGCAAGCAGTAGGATAGCGCCCCAGGCAACGAGGCCAAACTGGTACACGATAAAACGCGTGAATTGCGTGGCGCCGGCCTCGCCCACGTTTTGGCCGGCCTTGGTCAGGCGATAGATTTGAGCCGGGGTGGAGCCCATCATCATGGGCGTCAGGTTACCAAAGAAGATGCCACTCGCCTCGACCGAGATCAGGTCGCGGATGCCGACGGGCGAATTGGGATCGAGCCAGACGGCGATCGCATAGGCCACAATGCCAAAGAACAGGTACATGAACATGCAAAGACACGCGACAACGAGCCATGACGCCTGGACGCTCGACATAGCGGCCCAGAACTGCCCCATCTGCCCGGTTACCACCAGATAGACGATATAACCTACCAGCACGACGCCGATAAAGATGGCGCCGCGGCGTGCGCTCTTATTGTCATCTCCGCCCGAGGCCTCAACCTCGACCTGGGGCTTAGACGTATGCTGAGAGGACTCCGTCATGAGACTCCTTCTAACAGTCAAAATATCTTGGATATTGTACCCGTAAGGGCCATAGGCAGAACGCAAAGCTCTGGTTCAAACGGGAATTGCAGACGGTTGTTTGAAAATAAAAAAACCCGGCCTTCCATAGGAAGTCCGGGTATCAGATGCGTGGTAGCCCGTACCAGATTCGAACTGGTGATCTCCGCCTTGAGAGGGCGGCGTCCTAAACCGCTAGACGAACGGGCCATAAGCCTCAGCAGAAAAGAAGTGGTAGCCCGTACCAGATTCGAACTGGTGATCTCCGCCTTGAGAGGGCGGCGTCCTAAACCGCTAGACGAACGGGCCACATGACATCTGCACTGCCGTGCTGCGAGGAATTATATTACGGGACAAAAAACGTCAGCGCAAGAAGAAATTCCAAATTGCCGAAAAATTGTCGGCAGGTTATGGAATACGCAGGTAAACTTGGTGGCTAATTCAAGTTGAGATGAACCAAAAGAGCTTCGCGCTCGTTGGGAATATCGTCTTCGATCACGGCGTCGAGGGCGGAGTTGAGAAGCTGACCCAGTTCCGGCCCGGGCTTGACTCCGGCACGGATCAGGTCGCCGCCGTTGATGGCGAGCATCTTGAGCGTATAGGGCTCCCCTGCCTTCAGCAGCTCGTGCGCCAGCGCGCGCATCTCCTCAATCGTCTCAACATAATAGAAGCACGACGGGGCCTTGCCAAGTGTGTCGGCACGCTTAAGGTCCATGAGCTCGTCAATCAGGCGGGCCGTGTCGACTCCCTCACCCGAAAGCGCGCGCATCATATTGAGCAGGCAAGAGCGCTCGGGGCGCAGCGGCTTGTCATGGTATTTGATGAGCAGGCACACGTCGCGCACCAAGTCGTGCGAGAGGGCCAGGCGATCCATAATGACGCGCGCCTTCTTGGCGCCGAGCTCGGGATGACCGTAGAAGTGTCCGCTGCCGGCGTGATCGACCGTGAAGCACTCGGGCTTGGACACATCGTGCAAAAACGCCGCCCACATAAGGCTCGACGAGGGCGCGACGCCGTCACACAGCGCGAGCTCCCCCGCCACCGTCAGCACACGGGCAATATGCACGTAGACGTTAAACGCATGATAGACACTGCGCTGATCAAACCCGCGACCCGCTGCCAACTCGGGCACGGCGGCGCAGATGAGCTCGGGATAGCGGAGCATCGCGTCTCCCCCATGACCGGTCGAAAGAATGCCCTCGAGCTCAATACCCACACGCTCACGCGCCACGGCATCGAGCAGCGGCGCGCACTCGGCAAGCGCACGCTTGGTCTCGGGCTCAATCATAAAGTCCAGACGGCAGGCAAAGCGCACCGCACGCAGCATGCGCAGGGCGTCCTCGTTAAAGCGACGCTTGGGATCGCCGACAGCGCGAATCAGCTTGCGCTCCAAGTCACCCTGGCCGTCGTAGCGGTCGACAAGCCCGCGCTCGGGATGCCAGGCCATGGCATTGACGGTAAAGTCGCGGCGCGCCAGATCGTCCTCGAGCGAGGCGGCACGCTCCACACTCTGGGGATGACGACCATCGGTGTAAAAGCCATCCAGACGGTACGTGGTGACCTCGATACGCTCGCCATCGGAAATAGCCGTGATTCCGCCAAATTTAATGCCCGACTCCACAACCGCGATGCCGGCGGCCTCGAGCGCCGCTTTGGACTCCTGCCACAGGCCGCTACAGCACATATCAACATCGTGGCTGGGGTACCCCATCAGGGCGTCGCGCACCCAACCGCCCACGTACCAAGCCTCAAGACCAGCCGCCTCAAGCGCGCGCAGGACGCGCAGGGACGCATCGGACGGTTGAGTACCGTTGAGCGAAACATTGCACATGCCTATGGCCTCCTGCGACTATCAAATTGGCTATCGATTGCGTCTGCAAGAAGTCTAGCAAGAAACAGCCTCCACTGCACACGCAAGTCCGATAAACAAAAACGCATCCGTCCTAGTCTAAGACGGATGCGAAATAATCAAACTATTCAGACAAGGTGCCGGAACTAGCAGACCTGGCGAACCTCGATGTGCTTCTTATATTCGTCCACCTTGGCAAAATCACCCAGACCGGGGCACTCGACCACGTTGGCGCCAGTGGCCATCGAAAGGCGCAGGGCGTCCTCGACGCGCTCGGGGGCGTCGTGCCACACGGACAGGAAGGCAGCGAGCGAGGAATCGCCGGCGCACACAGTCGACAGCAGCTTGACGTCGAAGGTGCGGTTGGCAAACCAGATATGCTCGCCGTTGGAGAAGTACGCACCGGCGCCACCAAGGGTCAGCAGCACGTTCTTGGCGCCCTTGGCGTGCAGCTCGGCCATAGCGCCCTTGACGGACTCGTCGCCACCACCGCTCACCTTGATGCCAAAGATGTCAAGCAGCTCGTCGTCATTGGGCTTGATCAGCAGTGGCTCCAGAGCAATGAGGTCTGCCAGCTGATGGCTCGAGATATCGAGCACGAACTCGGCGCCCTTTGCCTTCACGCGACGCAGGACCTCGGCCAAGAAGCCCTCGGAAGTGTTGGGAGGCAGCGAGCCGCTGATGACCAGGCAGGTCATGTCATCGAGCGAATCGATAAGTTCAAACATCTCCTGCTCGTTGGCCTCATTGATGGCGGCACCGGCATTGACCATGTTGTACTCGGTGTCGGGACCGGCGTTGAGGAACACATTGACGCGCGTAATACCGTCGGTCCACACGGGCTTGACGGGCACGCCCAGGGCCTCGGCGCCCTTAACGATAAACTCACCCGAGAAGCCGGCGAAGAAACCCAGGATCGTGGTGTCGACACCATAGTGGTCAAGCGTAAACGAGACGTTGAGGCCCTTGCCGTTGGGCGTGTAGACGGCATTGCGGGTACGCGTGACGGTGTTGGCAGCAAGACCGTCGCAGGCGATGTTGTAGTCAATGGCGGGATTTGCAGTGAGCGTGTATATCATGAATGTTCCTTTCACGAAGCAACGTGTTAATGAAAGTATATTCCACGCATCGGTAAAAGGCTAGGACAACTCGGTGAACGGTGTGGAAGCGATGAAGTACGGCAGGACATCTCTCCCCTATGACGGAACAAAAAGGCGCCCTGGCCGAAACCGGGGCGCCGCATGCGCACGAATATGTCGCGTTTCGATTACTGACGATCGAGCTTGCGGACAGCAACGCGCTTGCTGTACTCGTCAACGTGACCAAAGTCGCCAATGCCGACGGACTCGGCAACGTTGGCGCCGGTGGCCATAGCGAGCTTCATGGCCTCCTCGACGTTGTCGCGATCCCTGTACCACTTGTGCAGGAACGCAGCGAGGGTGCAGTCGCCGGCGCAGACGGAAGAGACCAGCTTGATGTTGAACTCACGCTTGGCGTACCAGATGTCCTCGCCGTTGGAGAAGTAAGCGTCGCCGCGGCTACCACGGGTGAGCAGCACGTTCTGAACGCCAGCGTCGTGAGCCATCTTCATGGCAACGCGAACCTCGTCGTCGGTGTCGACCGGCACGCCGAAGATGGCCTTCATCTCGTGATGGTTCGGCTTGATGAGCAGCGGCTTCTTGTGAGCGAGCTCCTTGAGCTTGTCGGAGGACAGGTCCAGGACGACGTCGGCACCACGAGCCTGAGCGTGCTCCATGACCTTAGCCAGGAAGTCAGGCGTAGCTTTGGGAGGCACGGAGCCGGAGACGATCAGGCACTCAAGATCGCCCGCGGTATCCAGGATGTTGTAGAGCTCCTCCTGGTGCTGCGGCGTGATCGGAGCACCCGGGTTCAGGATGCCGTACTCGTGCTGGCCATCGTTGACGTAGGTGTTGATGCGCGTGATACCGTCGGTCCAGACCGGGCGGCACAGGCAGCCCAGGTTCATGACCTCCTCGACGATGAACTTGCCCGTGAAGCCAGCGAAGAAGCCGAGCGCGACGGTGTCGACGCCCATTTTCTTAAAGGCGAAGGACACGTCGAGGCCCTTGCCGTTAGCCGTGTAGCTGGCCGAGCCGGTGCGGACGTTCTCGTCGGGCTCGAGCGGAGAGCTCGAAACCGTCATGTCGACAGCCGGGTTAGCGGTTAGCGTGTAGAACATTTACAGTACCCCCTGTATATGTGAGGGCCGCGTGGCCGGCCCATTCCAACCACGCGGTTACCTCTGATACCAAATTAGCGAGCTGCGGACTCGAGCAGTGCCTTGACCTCGGCGGCGGTGTTGCAGGCGAGTGCCTTCTCGGCAAGCTCGTCGCACTCGGCCTTGGTCCACTGGCTGATGGTCTTGCGGGCGCGCAGGATCGACGGAGCGCTCATCGAGAACTCCTCCAGGCCCCAGCTGATCAGCAGCGGCTCAAGCAGCGGATCGGCAGCGGCCTCGCCGCACATACCGACCATGATGCCGGCCTTCACGCCGCTCTCGATGATGTTCTTGAGCGAGCGGAGCACGGCGGGATAGTAAACCTGGTACAGGTTGGAGATGGTGTCGTTACCACGGTCGGCGCACATGGTGTAGCCGATCAGGTCGTTGGTGCCGATGGAGAAGAAGTCGGCAACCTCGGCAAGACGGTCTGCGAGCAGCGAAGCGGCGGGCGTCTCGACCATGATGCCGACCTCGATGTTCTCGTTGAACTTACGACCCTCTTCGGTCAGCTCGGCCTTGCACTGCTCGACGAGCTCCTTGACAGCCAAGACCTCCTCGACGCAAGTGACGAGCGGGATCATGATCTTGACGTCACCGAAGGCGCTAGCGCGCAGCAGAGCGCGGAGCTGGACCTTGTACTGGTCGGGATTGGCCAGGCAGTAACGCACGGCGCGGAAGCCCATGAAGGGGTTGTCTTCCTTGACCATATGCAGATACGGAATCTCCTTGTCGCCACCCACATCGAGCGTGCGGATGATGACCGGAGCACCCTTGAGCGCGCTGGCGACCTTACGGTAGGCGTTGAACTGCTCCTCCTCGGAAGGAAGCTCAGCAGAGTCCATGAACAGGAACTCGGAGCGGAACAGACCGATGGCCTCGGCGTCGTGATCGAGCGCGTTGGGCACGTCATCAGGGTTACCGATGTTGCAGGCGATGATCTTCTTGATGCCATCGGCAGTCACGGACGGCTTGCCGCGGAAGGCCTCGAGGGCCGCCTTCTCAGCAGCGAAGGCCTCAGCCTTGGCGGTGTAGGCAGCGAGCGTCTCCTCGTCGGGATCGGCCTCGACGATACCCTTGCCACCGTCGACGACAACGGTCATGCCGTTGCGCAGAGCGGTGCAGCTGTTGGAAACCGAAAGGACAGCCGGGATCTCGAGGGCGCGCGCGATGATCGCGGAGTGCGACGTGCGGCCACCGGTCTCGGTGACGATACCGGCAACGTGGGTCTTATCGATCGTGGCGGTCATGGACGGCGTGAGGTCGTGCACGACAACGACGGTGTTCTCGGGCAGGACGGAGAGGTCGACGACCTCCTTGCCCAGCAACTCGGCCAGAATACCGGTACGGATGTCGGCGATGTCGGCCGCGCGCAGACGGAACATCTCGTCGTCCATGGACAGGAACATGTTCTCGAACATGGTCGAGGTGTCCATGAGCGCCTGCTCGGCGCAGGTACCGCCGTCAATGGCGGCGTTGATGGCGTCGGTCATGCCCGGGTCCTGAGCCAGGACAATGTGTCCGCTCATGATCTCGGCCTCGGCCTCGCCCACCGTCTCCTTCATGTGGTCGGCCTGAGCCTGGGTCTTCTCGCAGAAGACCGAAAGAGCGGTCTGATAGCGCTCCTTCTCTGCTGCCGAATCAGCAACCTCGTGCGGCTCAAAAGTCAAGTCGGGATCGACGGCGACCATGACGGTGCCGATACCGATGCCCTCGGAAGCGTTGACTCCCTGATACATTCCCATTCCTCTCTCCGTGTCATGTGATAAAGCGTTTTGCCATATCCATGACAAAAGAGCGCAGTTACCTTACAACAGGTCACTGCGCCCCCAAATATGAACTTAGTTGTTCAACATGCGACCCGTTTGAGTTCTACTCGCCAAGACCGCTCTTGATGAGCTCGATGGCAGCAGCCAGAGCCTCGGCCTCGTCAGCGCCGTCACACTTGACCTCGACCTCGGTGCCGCAGGGGATACCAGCAGCCATGAGGGCCATCGGGGACTTGCCGTTGACCTCCTTCTCGGGGGTGACGACCGTCACGTCACAGGCGTACTTGCCCATGGTGGAGGCGAACAGACCAGCCGGACGCATGTGCAGACCCTGAGGATTAACGAGGGTAGCCTTCTCAGAAACCATAGTTGACTCCTTTTTTGTGTTTAACCCCTGTCATGTATGTGGCAGGAGTCAGATTCACGACGTTGTTTATATTAACTCACATCAAACGGTTTTTCATTATGTTTCAGACGAATTATTGGACAGATGTGTTTGTCGTCCGCTTGCTCGCCCACAGGGGCCCGTGCGCGGCCTGTGAGATTTCCTGCTCTACAGTCCTGCTCGCACGAAGAGCACATTAAGTGCTCTTCGGCTCGTGCGGAACTCGCGATAAATCTCACAGGCCGCGCACGGGCCCCTGTGGGCGAGCAAGCTGCGGAAACACAGTCGGTCCAGAGCAATATCGTGCGAACGGAATTCTGGCTGATTTTTTGTTCGCCTGGTTGATCTGTTGATGGGGTCTATCTATACCCTTCTGTAAGTTGCGGTGAAATAGGGACTGGATTTGGGGTTGAATCGTTTAAACAGTCCCTATTTCACCGCAACTTATTTGGAGATGAAAAAGGCGGAGGCCCTGGTGAGGGTCTCCGCCTTTGTTGCAGGGGGCGATATTATTCGCTAACTGCTGGTTTAGACCAGGCGGGCGTTGATCGTCTTGGCGATCTCGGCGGCGTTGGTGGAACCCTTGACGGTGGCACGGAAGTCCTCGTCCATGAGCGCCTCGGCGACCTTGGACAGAATCTTGAGATGCGTGGTGCCAGCCTGGGCACCGGGGATGAGCAGGGCGATAGCCACGTTGACGGGAGCGCCGTCCATGGTGTCCCAACCGGTGACGCCGGAGTCGTCCTTGACGACGATAACGGCGGCCTCGGTAATGGCATCGGACTTGGCATGCGGAATGGCGAAGCCCTCCATCATGCCCGTGGTACCCTCGGCCTCGCGGGCCAGGAAGGCGTTCATCACGGCATCGGCGTCGCTCGCGACACCGGCCTTGACGGCCTGGTTGGAGACAAAGCTCAGAGCCTCGTCACGAGAAGCGAAGTCCTCGGCGACAAAGACGTTCTCGACCTTCACGAAGTCGGCAGCCTCGGCCTTGGGGGCCTCGACCGGCTGAGCAGCGGCGGCGGGAGCTGCCTTCTGGTTCTTCTCGAAGTCGTACTTCTTGAAGGCCACGAACAGGATGCCACCGACCACAGCGCCGATGAGGATCGCGAGGACCCACAGCGGACCATTCTCGACAACGGGCAGGACCAGGAAGCCACCATGAGGCGCCGGATCGTGAACGTTGAACATAATGGTCAGGATCGAGGCGATAGAGGAACCGAGCATCATGATGGGCATGACGGGCCAGATGTTCTTGGTCATGAACGGAATGGCGCCCTCGGTGATGTGGGTGCAACCAAGGATGAGGTTGACGATACCGGCGTCGTGATCCTCCTGGCTGAAGTACTTCTTGCCGACAACGACGGCGAAGGTGGTGATCAGCGGCGGAACGATGCAAGCTGCGGAGACGGCAGCCATGAAGTTGGTGCCGAAGTTGTAGGTGTCGGTGCCGACACCGGCGGCCAGGGCCTCGGTGAGCATAGCGGTACCGGTGACGTAAGCAGCCTTGTTGACCGGGCCGCCCATGTCAACGGCGCACATGCAGCCGATGGCAAGGCCCAGAACAATGGCGCCAGAGGCAGACAGACCCTTGAGGAAGTCCATCATGGCGGTGTTGATGGCAGCCATGGGGCCGGAGATGCCGAGCATGACCAGGCCGACGATAGCAGTCGAGAACAGCGGGTACAGGAAGATAGCCTTGAGGCCGTCCAGATTCTTGGGCAGCTTGGAGAAGACCTTCTCGAGCAGCAAGATGACATAGCCAGCGAGGAAACCGCCGACGATGCCGCCCAGGAAGCCGAAGCCCACGCCGGCGCCGCCGGCGTCGATCATGCCGGTCTCGGCGTTAACGGGCAGGCCCTGGATGGCGATCATACCGGCAACAAAACCGGGGACGAGCGCCGGGCGCTTGCCGATGGACTCGGCGATGTAGGCGGAAAGCACGGGAACCATGAGGTTCATGGCGATGCCGCCGATGATCTTGAGCATAGCGGCAAAGCTGTTGTAGTCAGACGCCGTCGAATCGAAGGACGTGATGCCCCACAGGAACGAGACGGCGGTCAGGACACCACCAGCGACGACGAAGACCAGCATGTGGCTGACGCCGTTCATGAGGTGCTTGTAGATGATGTGGCCGATGGACTCCTTCTCCTCGACCTCATCCTCGACATCGGCAGCAGCCGCAACCGAGTCGTCACCCTTGGCGGCGAGCGCGCGGTCGATCAGCTTACCGGCGGCCTCGACGGACAGGGCTTTGGAAACACCAACGGAAACCATGCGCTTGCCGGCGAAACGCTCCGCCTGGACATCCTTATCGGCCGCGACGACGACGGCCTTGGCACCAGCGATCTCGCTCTTGGTGAGTTCGTTCTCGACACCGACCTGGCCATGGGTCTCGACCTTAATAGTCAGACCTCGCTCGGCAGCTGCCTTCTCCAGCGCCTCCTTCGCCATGAAGGTGTGCGCAATGCCGGTCGGGCAACCGGTGGCGGCGATGATGTCAAACTTGGCCATGTGTCCCTCCTTTTTAAGTTTTGCGCCCGCAGGCGCTCCCCTACACGCGCGTCCTTGCGCGCTTTTCCACAACTGAAAGATACCAACCTACCGTCCGCGTGAGAAGAGACAAGGCGCAATTCTCCGGTGAAAGGTTCTTTCATAACCGTAAACGGTAAGTGAAAGTTTACCATCAACACTTGAAACGGCAAGGTGTATCTTGTAATTGAAAATCCCCCTATACTATGACATTACAAAACGAGTCCGATTTTCATGCCAACCAGGAGCCATCCATGACCGATAGTAGCAAGAGCGCACTTTCCCTCATTAGTACCCATCAGGGATACAGCGAGTCCGAGCAGCGCATTGTCGACTATATATTGGAGCACCAGTCCGAGGCGCCACGCCTCACGGCGGCTCAGCTCTCGCGCGCCGCCGCCACGTCCGAGGCGACCGTTTCGCGTTTCTGCCGCAAGCTTGGCTTTGGCAGCTTCCGCAGCTTTCAGTTTTCGTTGGCGCGCGACTTGGAGAGTCAGCGCAACGAGGGCCTGACCGACGAGGTATCGCTCGACAACATGGAGCAGAGCCTTAAGAACATCCTGGCTGCCAAGGTGAGCGAGCTTAATGCGACCATCGACGGGATCGACCACGATACGCTGGCGGCTGTTGTGCATGCCTTTAAGCATGCAGGGGTTATTGAGTTTGCAGCTGTGGGCAATACGAACGCGGTCGCGCTCGATGCGACGTTTAAGTTTTCGCAGCTGGGCCTGCGCTGCATGGCGAGCACCATTAGCGAGACATCAATCGGCTTTGCGCTCACGTTGCGCCCGGGTGACGTCATCGTGCTAATCTCAAACTCCGGCAAATCGCGCCGACTGAATCGCATGGCAAAAGCGGCTCGCAACTGCGGCGCAACCGTAGTCGTCATCAGCAGCGACAGCAAATCCCCGCTCGCGCGTCTGGCAGACTACACTTTTAATACCGTCAACCACGAAGCGCTGCTGACGACAGGCGACTTTGCGTTCTCTAAGATCAGCGCTACGATGATCATCGAAGTCATCTACAACTTCCTGCTGCCCGAGATTGAAGACGCCCGCGAGCACATCAGCTACTACGAGGAGCTCATCCAGCCGGACAAGGTCGTTGAGTAAAACGCATAGTGGGACAAAAATTTCAGTCTATTTTGTCCCACCAACACCGCTGATACGACCTAACCTCGAGCTTCTTCGAGCATCTGCTTTGCATGGGCCAAGCTTGCCTCAGAATGATCGCCGCTCAACATGCGGGCGATCTCGGCGATACGCGCTTCGCCGGTTACCTCGTCCAAATGCGTCTGGGGAACATCGCCCGGTTCCTTGCTGACAACATAATGCTTGTCAGCCATGACGGCGACCTGCGCCAAGTGGGTTACGACAATCACCTGATGCGTAGCGGCGAGATCTGCCAGCACGCTCGCGAGGGCACGTGCGGTAGAGCCGCCGACACCTGCATCGACCTCATCGAACACGAGCGTATCGACACCGTCCGCGTTACCGAGGACAACCTTGCTTGCCAGCATGACGCGGCTGAGCTCGCCGCCCGACGCAATTCGACGCAGGGGGCGCGGCGTCAAACCGGCACCGCTGCGGTATAGCAGCTCGTAGCTCGAAGGACCAACAGGCGTCCACTCAGCACGCGGAAGATCGCGCGACTCCCAGACGAGCTCGGCGCCACCCATCTCCAGGCGCGCCATCTGACGGCCGACCTCGTGGCAAAAGCGCGGGGCTGCGGTATTCCGCGCGCGCTTAAGTGCCTTGGCGGCGGCAAACAACTCGCGCTCGGCGCTCCCGAGTGCCTCACGCGCCTTTTTGATCTGTTCATCGCCATCATCGACCAGAGACAGCAACTCTTGCGAGCGTTCGCGCATGGCAAAAACATCGTCCATGGTGGGACCCCACTGACGCAACAGGCCCTTGAGGTCGGAATACCGCTCACGCATGCGAGCGAGCTCGCGCGGGTCGAAGGCGACGCCATCACGATAGGCACGAAGCTCGTTCGCGCAATCCTCAAGGGAGATGCAGGCATCCGAAAGCGCATCGGCAATGTCACCCAGTTTGCGATCGACGGTAGCCATACGGGAAAGCTCTGCCACGGCGCTGTTCACGGCATCGAGCGCTCCCCCTTCGGCGGCAAGCGATGCATGGGCATCGTTAGCCGTGGCAACCAGTACCTCGGCATGTTCGGAGCGCGGCAGCAGTTCCTCGAGTTCCTCATACTCGCCCGGTTTGGGGTCGACCTCGCCGATGCGCTCGAGCGCAAAACGCGCTTCCTCGACGCGACCCCCCTGCGCACGCGAGGCTTCCTCCACACGGCGAAGCTCCTTGGCGGCGGCACGCGAAGCCTTAAAGCAGGTGCGATACTTCTCGAGCGTCTCAAGTGCCGCGCGCCCAGCCCAAGCATCGACCATGGCAACATGATGTGCCGGATCGAGCAAACGCTGGTGCTCGTGCTGGCCGCAAAGATCCATCATCACGCCGACGCGCTCCGAAAGCTCGCGCACGCTGGCGATGCGGCCGTCTATTTTTACGCGGCTGCGGCCCTCGGCAGAAAGGCTGCGCTGAACGGTAAAGCCCTCCGTGTCGTGCGGGCCGTCGAACAGACGCGCCTCGACGCTGGCAAGCGCCTCGCCCTCGCGAACCGTCGACGAATCGGCGCGCTCGCCCAAAATGAGCTTGAGCGCCGAGAGCAGTGCGGTCTTACCGGCACCGGTCTCGCCGGTCAGAACCGTTAGACCAGCGCTCGGAACCAACGTCGCCTCGCGAATGAGTGCAATGTTAGAAACCTGCAGCTCATCGATCATGACGCACTCCATAGAACACGCGGCTCACTGAGTTATAGAAGCTCTCGGGACCGTAATCGAGCAGCAGCACATCGCCGGGACCGCGACGCACGGCCACGCTCTCGACCGTGCCGTCGCAGGTAATAAACTGTCCGTCGATAGCGATGGCAGGCACGCTCGGGCGATCATCGGACATAAAGATTTCGACGACATCGCTCGGCGAGGTCAAGAAAGCGCGAGCTTGAATGGTGTGCGGCGCGATGGGCACACAGACCATACCCGTATAGTCGGGGCTCACGATGGGGCCGCCGGCGCTCAGCGCATAGCCGGTGGAGCCAGTCGCCGTCGACACGACGACACCGTCACCGCGCAGGCGATCGATATGATGGCCGGACACCGTGATGTCAAACTCAACCATATCGGAGAGTGGCCCGCGCGTGAGCGCCATATCGTTGAGAGCAAACGTGCGCACGACGTCCTTCGTGCCGTCATCGCGCACCGAGACGATATCCGCGGCGATGGTCGCGCGACGGCTCACGTGGAGCTCACCGGACAGGGCATCGCTCACAACCTGCAAAATGTCACGCTCCTCAGGACTGGCCGCCGTCAAAAAGCCAAGGTGACCATAGGAAAGACCCAAAATGGGAATCTCGCGGTAGTTGAGGATACGAGCTGCACGAAGCAGTGTGCCGTCGCCGCCGAGCGTAATGACCAGGTCGGCATCGTCAACATCGGGCGTGCTCTGAATCTTGGAGCGCTGGTCGGCAGCCCATGCGACCTCGTAGCCCTGGCGCGAAAGCCAAAGCTCGAGCATCAGGCCGCTCTCGACCGCCTCTTGCTTGTAGTAATTGGGAACCAGAAAGACCTTCATAGCGTTGCAGCTTTCTCGCTCAAAGCCGATACCTGGGATTGCAGCTCATCGTCGGTGCGTTCACCAGGGGCAAACCTTGTGCCGTACAGGAAAAACTCAACGTTGCCCTTGGCACCATGAATGGGCGACACGCACACATCGACCGGGAACAGGCCCTTGGCAGCAAAGAGTTCAACCGCCGCCACGAGTGTATCGCGGCGCACGGCGGAATCGGTCACAATGCCGCCCTCGCCCACCAGCGCCGCCGGAGCCTCAAACTGCGGCTTTACGAGCGTGCAGAATGCACCCGTAGGCGCCAGGCACGCCAGTACCGCATCGATAATGTTCGCGATGCTGGTAAACGAGACATCACACACAGCCAGGTCGATAGTGCCGGCATAGCCAAGCTCAGGCAGCTGCGTCACGTTTGTGCGCTCATGCAGCGTCACGCGATCGTCCTGGCGCAACGACCAATCGAACTGGGCGCGACCCACGTCCACCGAGACAACGGTCGCAGCTCCGCGCTTGAGCAGACAATCGGTAAAGCCGCCGGTAGAGCAGCCCACATCCAGACAGGCAAGGCCCGTCGGATTGATGCCAAACGCATCAAGCGCGCCTTCGAGCTTAAGACCGCCGCGGCCAACATAGGGAATGCGCCCCTTCACATGCAGCGGCAGCCCCGGGATCACCTTAAGGCCCGGCGAAGTCAAGCGCTCACCGCCACTCGAGACCAAGCCGGCCATAAGAGTGCGAAGGGCATCCGCGCGATCGGCGCAGATGCCCTGTGAAATCAGTTCGTCATCAAGACGCACGCGTTTCATGAATGCCATCAACCATTCGTATCCGGAGATGCGGCCTAGCTATCCTGGGATTCGTTTGCCGCATCCTCATCGTATTCCTGTTCGAGCTTGTCGGCCTCACGCGGCGTCAGCTCAAACTTGTCGACCATGTCGACCGCACGGGAGCCCAGCTCAATCGCCTCGTCAAACAGATCGAGCGAACGCTCCAAGGACGTATCCTTGGAGCGAACGGTAGCGATGATCTGGTCCAGGCGATCCGAGATCTCATCGAAGTTGCGGACGGAACCCTCTGGCATGGCTACTCCTCGACGGAGTCGGCCTCGACGGCCTCAGCAGCGTCCGCATCCTCGGCAAGTACACCGGCGGCAGCCTGAGCGGCAGCGACCTTGGCGGCCGCCTCGGCAGCCTGCGCCTCCTCGCGAGCGCGATCTTCGGCCAGCAGCTCCTGGTACAGATCCTCACCCGGCAGCTCCTCGCTACGAGCGATCTTGCCCAGCACGCCGTTGACAAACGACGCGGACTGATCGGTGCCATAGGCCTTGGCAAGCTCGACGGCCTCGTTGATCACGATGGCGTCCGAGACCTCCTCGTCGGTGAGGAAGCGCATCTCGTAGACGGCGATACGCAGCAGGTTGCGGTCGGCGCCGGGCATGCGCATAAGATCCCAGTTCTTGGCGACGGCGCGCAGGGCACAGTCGATGCGATCGATATGCTCGTAGGCACCACGGCAAAGCTCGAGCGCATAGGGGTCGAGGGGGCCCTTCGAGATCAGGAAATCGCCCTCGAGGACGCGCTCGAGCGGGCTGTCCGTGGCCTCGGCCTGAAACAGCAGCTGCAGCGCCTGACTGCGGGCAAGCGTGCGCCCGCGATAAACCTTAAGGCTCAAAGGTTACTCCTTGGGGAAAACGAGGCCGTCAATGCAAACGTCGACGCGCTCGACCTCGACGCCCACCTGAGCATCGATGGCGGCGACCACGGCGGCGCGAACGGCCTCGGCGAGTTTCTTGAACGGATAGCCAAAGAACACCACGACACGCACGGTGAGTGCGAGCTTGTCGCCAACGACCTCGGCCTCGACCGCCGGCTCGGAAGCCGGGGCCTTGGACGAGAGCATCATGGAGACAAGATTAGTGGCAAGGTCCTTGACGCCAACGGAGGCGATGCCCTCGACATCGGACACGGCGCGCGAGACGATGGCGGTCAGAACATCGGGCGAAATGCCGATGCCGTCAATCTTGATTTCCTGGGGCATGAGTCCTCCTAGAGAAGTTGGTTGCTAGACGCGGGAGACGAACTTGCCGTCGCGGGTGTCAACCTTGATAACCTCGCCCTCGTTGAGGTACATGGGGACCTGGATGACAGCGCCGGTGTCGATCGTGGCCGGCTTGGTGGAACCCTGGACGGTGTCGCCCTTAAAGCCCGGGTCGGTTTGGACAATGGTGGTCTCGATGAACATCGGCGGGGTCACGCCCATGAGCTCATCGTCGGCGAAGAGCAGCTGGCAGATGTCGTTCTCGCGCAGCCACTTGGAGTTCTCGCCCACCATGTCCTCGGGAACGGGAACCTGCTCATAGGACTCGTTGTCCATGAAGATGTAGTCGGTGCCATCGTTGTAGAGGTACTGGAACTCACGGGTGGTGAGCATGACGCTCTCGAACTTGGTGCCGGCGTTGCAGGTGTTCTCGACGACGCGGCCGCTCTTGATGTCGCGGGTCTTGTAGCGCACAAACGCGCCGCCCTTGCCCGGCTTGACATGCTGGAACTCGACGATGGTGTAGACCTTGTCCTTGATGCGGAGACCGAGGCCGTTCTTGAAGTCGGCGGTAGAAATGGTAGGCATAGCGACCTTTCTTGTTATGGGCAGAACGCACAAGCGTCCAAATTACATACGATAGAAATTATACACTTGCAGGCGGCGCCTGCGGCGAGCGCATAAAAAGAGAACGCGGGGCGTCCGAATCGATCCGGACGCCCCGCCCCAAACTATCTACCGAAGTAGACTAGCAGTCGATAATGTGCAGGTCGTGCGGGGTCTTGGTGAAGGGCTCGTAGCCGTTCTCGGTGACCACGCCGTAGTCCTCCAGGCGCACGCCGCCCACGCCGGGCAGGTAGACGCCGGGCTCCATGGTGACAACCGAGCCGATCTCGATGGTGTTCTTACTGCGGTTGAAGTTGGGCAGCTCGTGGATGTCGATACCAACGCCGTGGCCCAGACCATGGTTGTAGTAATCGCCATAGCCGGCATCGCCGATGATCTTCTTAGAGAGCTTGAAGATGTCGTTGCCCTCGACGCCCGGATGGATGGCGGCGACGCACTCCTCGTGTGTACGGCGCACGAGCGCGTACAGGTCGAGCTGCTCCTGCGTGGGCTCGCCCATCACGACGGTGCGTGTCATGTCGGAGCGGTAATCGCAGTAGCCCGCGCCGTAATCCATAAGAACGAAATCGCCCTTCTCGATCACGCGGTCGCTCGGCACGGCATGCGGGTTGGCGGTGTTGGGACCGCTCGCCACGATGGAGCCGAAGGCCAGGCTG
This sequence comes from Collinsella sp., assembly GCA_036304725.1. Classification (GTDB taxonomy): domain Bacteria; phylum Actinomycetota; class Coriobacteriia; order Coriobacteriales; family Coriobacteriaceae; genus Collinsella. The sequence goes on from JAXIYC010000045.1 coordinate 47,422, forward strand.
TCGGCGCCGTTGGCGAACATAAAGTTCTCGAGCTCGTTGCGAACCTGCTTCTCGGTCATACCAGGCTTAATAAAGCCGAGCATATGCTGGAAGGCGGCATCGGTGATCGACTGCGCATGGCGCATGAGCTCGATCTCCTCGGCATCCTTGATGGCGCGCATCTTGCGGATGTCGTCGTGCATCAGCGTTAGCATGCAGGCGACGGAACGGTCCTCCAGGCCGCGCTGAATACCCTGGTAGAAGTTAATCTGCATATCGTCTTCGACAGCGCAGACACGGCACTTGTTGGCTGCGATCTTGCCGGCGACCCAGCCGGGAATGGTACCCTCGTCCATGTCGTAGACCCAAGGGCTGCCGGCGGGCGTGTTCTCCTCAAAGCTGTTGAGGTAGCGCGAGTCGGTGTGGAACAGGCACTGGTCGACCGTAATAAACGCAGCGTGCGGGAACTCGAAGGTGTAGTCGAAGACGCCCTTCACGCCCGTAAGCCAACGAAGGTTGGCCTCGTCGCGCACCACGATGGCGTCGTAGCCACGCTCGGCCATCAGGGCACGGACACGCTCGATACGACCGGCAGGACCGGCAGCAAACTCAGACATGCAGATTCCTTTCTTGTTGTCTCTATATAGACGGGACGGGTCTCAACCGAACGACGGAATCGCATGCGATCCGCAACCGATTGAAAACCCGCCCCTCAACATGATACGAAAGACAATGGATGTCAATAAATCTTAGAGAAGTTCTTTGCGTGAAGCCAAGTAGGCGTGAGTATGGCGCTCAAGAACCTCGTCCTCAACGCTCGTTAGACGAATGGCGCCAAGTGCCGCGGGCAGCGGCAACATGCTGCGGTTCGAGCGAGCGAACTGCTGCTTGCGGAACTCCTCGATATATGCGGCAGGCTCCAGATCGAAGGCAAGTTCCTCGATACCAAAGTCCTCCAGGCAGTCATCGACCTCAAAGACGTAATCGATATCGAAGTCGCAGGCATCATGTGCTAGGCGCGCCTCAAAGCGCATGCCCTCGGATAACAGCTGATAGGCAGGAACCTGCGAAGCAGCATCGCCCAAGCAAGCGCGCAGAGTACGCTCCCCCGTCTTGCCAAAATCGAGCGCATGGCGGGCGCTCGGGTTCGTGGCCATCAGTACGTCCTTGCGGGCAGTCTGAGACCATTGAACTGCATTGACGAGCGCGACCTCCTCGCCCGCGAGAATCTCGGGAACGGTCTCAGTAAACTGATTCCAACGGGACTTGCTGCTCGAAAGCATGGTACCAACAAGTACCACATAGCCGAGCTTGAGGTACTCGGGGTCCGCCTCGCGAACAAGGTCGAGGTCACACACGACCAAGCCCGGCTCAGGACGGAACGCGATAGCGGGAAGCGCATTCGACGACGAGGCGACGAGCGGCTTCATGGTCGTCGCGACCGTGAGCATGGCGTCGAACGTCGTCGGCAGCAACGCGCACTCGGTGCGGCCGCACCACTGATTGGCACACCAGCTAACAACCGAGCAGGTTGCGGCATCGCCAACGGCGACAACCAGATCGTCACAGGTAATGCCATTGGCAGTCAGGGCGCCAAAGATAGCATCGGCATCAGCAAGCGTGGCACCAGCAGGCGAAACCTCGAGGGGAAGCTGTGACATGACAAAACCGGCGTCGACCAGCGCATGCTCGACGACCTCACCAAAACGCTCGGATGTGGCGTCGTTCCAAACGACCATCGCGCGCTTAGGCTTGCCCACAGTCGAGGCAAACATGCGCGACAACTCATCGAACGCGCCCAATCCGACACGGACATCGACGCTGCGGTTTTGGAAATTGATCAGTTGACGACGAATCATAGCAGCCCACGCTCCAAAAGCATCTCGGCACAAAGGTAGGAAACGTCCTCGAAGGACTTGTTGCGAATATCAAGGGTAAGGTCGGCGGCCTGGCGATACAGCGGACGGCGATGCTCAAACAGGCGCGCAGCATGCTCGGGCGAACGGAAATCGGGGCGCGTGTCGGACCGACGAATCTGTCGAATCGAATCCTCGAAGTCGCCCTCGAGGTACACGCACGTACCCATTTCGTGCATCAGTTCAATATTCACCGGCGTTTCGACGATACCGCCCCCGCACGAAACCAACAGGCTGCGCTCGCTTTGGAGCGAACGGAGCGCCGAGGTCTCGAGCTCGCGAAAACGATCCTCGCCCTCGGTCTCAAAAATCTCGGTTACCGACTTGCCGCAACGGCGCACGACCAGACGGTCGGTATCGATAAAACGCCGCTTGAACATGGTGCCCACGTTGCGCGCAAGCGTCGACTTGCCCGCGCCCAAAAAGCCGATAAAGAAGATATGGTCGCAGCCGTGTTTGATGTGCTGGGACATGACGAGACCTATTCCTCGCAGGGAAGGTCGCGCAGGGCCCGGCGCTCAAAGATACGGAAGATCTGCGTATACCACAGGTCCTGCGTCGCCTGCGGCTTTACCAGGATGGTATCGACGCCGGCGAAGTTGCCGCTCCACACGTCCGTGTAGAGCTGATCACCGATCAGCACCGCCTCGCCGGCTGTGGCGCCGAGGCGCTTAAGGCCCGCCTTGAGGGCAAACGGCGCCGGCTTCATGGCGTGGCTGATGGCCTCGAGTCCCAGCTCGCGCGCAGAGCTCATGACCTGGTCGCGATGCCAGTTGTTGGACACCATGCACAGCTTAAAGCCTTTGGCGCGGGCGGCGTCGAGCCAAGCGGAAACCGCGGCGGGAACCTGCTCGGTGTCTCGCGGCACCAAGGTGTTATCGCGATCGAGCAGAATGGCGCGCTTGCCGTCGGCCCACAGGGTATTAAGGTCGATGCGATCGACCGAGGCAACGTAACGTTTGGGGCTAAAAATCCTCATACTAATTCCAAGACTGTTGATGCTCTTCGTAGGTTTGCGAGAAGTACTCCTCGTCCTGCGTAATGTAGAAATACAGGTCATCAGAGTCGGTCGGCTCAAGGGTGGCCTTGAGCGCCTCGAGCGACGGAGAGCAGATGGGCGTGGGCGGCAGGCCCTCATGCTTATAGGTGTTATACGGACTATCGCTCTGCAGGTCGTCGGCGGTAACCTCGCCACCGGTGACATACATCATAGTCGCATCGCTATTGAGATAGCGCAGGCCATCGAGCTTGCCGGCAAGGCGGTTGTAGAAAACCGAGGCCACATGCGCACGTTGATCGGCGTTGAGGCCCTCGCGCTCAACGATAGAGGCCAAGTTGACGATGTCGTAGTCGGACATCTCCACACCGTAGCGTTCCTTGATCTTGGCTTCGCAGCTCGCAAAGTCAAGCGACTTGTACTCGGTCTTAAACTGATCGAGCATAGCGCGAATCACGCCATCGGCCGTCGGCGAATCACCCAACGAATAGGTCTTGGGGAACAAGAAACCCTCGAGCGAGTCGTTAGCGGCGCCCTTAAGGAAGCTATAGTCGTCCACGTAGTTGGAGGCCTTGGCCTGGTTGAGGAAGTCTTCCTTAGAGATGCTGTCGTAGGCCTGGGCCACACGGTCGGCGACTTGATCGACCGTTAAGCCCTCAGGGATAGTCAGCGCATTGGAGCCCGCGTTGGGGCCTTCCATGAGCTGCTGAACAACCTTGGTCGCATCCATGAGTGTGGTGAACGAATAATCACCAGGCTTGAGCGACATATCGGCGTTGAGCTTTTTCACCGCCGCATAGTAATCCTTGGGATTTTCGACGATATGGTTCTCGCAGAGAATCGAGGCGATCGTATCGCCCGAAGCACCATCGGGAATGGTCACCGTAACCTGCTGACCAGCCGTAACCTTCGTATCCTCACCGGCAAAGAAACCCTTGACGGCCGGCACGACAAAGAAAGCGATCGCGGCAAGCGCCAACACGGCGACGACGCCACCGATAATCATAGGCACCGGGGAGCTTTTCTTTTGAGCACCGCGACGAGCATGCGTGTTGTAGCTCGAGCGGGTCGCCGGAGCAACGCCATGCGAACCACGAGCGTGATGCGAATGCGATTGGGGGGCCTGCGTTCGCTGGGTAGGTGCCTGCTGCTTAAAGCGGGTGCCGCCTGCAGGCTGGGCCGTACGAGCAGTGGGCTGCTGAGCCGCGTGAGAAGCCGAATGCTGAACCGAACGAGCAGAAGGCTGCTGACCCGTCCGTTGAACAGGTTGGGCCGAACGAGAGAAGGACTGCGCCGGGCGCGCGGCAGGCTGAGCTGCGCGCTGCGTCGGCTGTGCCGGACGCTGGCCAGGCTGGGCAGGGCGCGACGCCGGCTGCTGTGTACGATTCGGCTGGCGCGGATCGGAAGCACTAGGCATGCGAAACCTCCTCGTTTTTACGATCGAGCCACGTCTGCAAAAACAGGCTGGCGGCAATCATGTCGATCTTGCCCCTCATCTGCTTTTCGTTGAGTCCCTGCTCGCGCAGGATACGCTTGGCCTCTTGCGAGGACAGACGCTCGTCCTCAAACTCCAACGGAAGATCGAGCTCGTCGGCAATCTTTTGCGCCACAGCGGCAACGCGCTCGGCCTGAGGGCCGGGCTCACCGGCCATGGTCAGGGGACGTCCGCTTACCAGGATGTCGGGCTCATAGTCCTCAACCAGGTAGCGGAACGTCTTGGCCATACCGGTGACCTCGGCAGCCGGAAGCACCTTGACAGGCATCGCCATCTTGCCATCACGGCTCGAGACGGCGATGCCAATCCTGGTCTCCCCTATGTCCAGCGCGAGCGCAACCACAGCGACTTCTTAGATTCTTAGGCGCCGAGCGCGGTCTTAGCGGCCGCAAGGGCATCGGCGATGCCGGCAGCATTCTTGCCACCAGCCTGGGCCATGTTGGGACGACCGCCACCGCGACCGTCGACCAGACCCGCGATCTGCTTGATCACGTTACCGGCGTGGAAACCGGCCTTGACGGCGTCATCGGAGCCGGCAGCGAGCAGGGCCGGAGTGCCCTTCTCAGTCACGCTGGCGACGACACAAGCGACAGGGCCGGCGACCTTCTGATGCACGGTATCCCATACGTTGCGCAGGTCGGCAGCCTCAAGGCCCTGGAGCTCAGCGACAACGAGCTTATAGCCGTCGAGCTCGACGGCGCCCTCGATGGCGCTGGAGATAGCGTCGGAGGAGCCACCGGTCAGAGCCTTCTTGAGCTTATTGGACGTCTCGCGCAGCTCGGCCTGCAGGTTCTCCACGCGGGCGGGAACCTCGTCTACGCGGCACTTGAGCGCAGCGGCGGCGGCGTCGACGAGCGCCAGGCGGTCGGCCATATAGTCGAGAGCACCCTTAGAGGTTACGGCCTCGATACGACGGACATTCGAGCCCGTAGAGGACTCGGAAATGATCTTGAACAGGCCAATCTCAGCAGTGTTGGCAGCGTGCGTGCCACCGCAGAGCTCGCGGGAGAACGGCTGGTCCTCGGCGCCCACGGAGACGACGCGGACGACATCGCCGTACTTCTCGCCAAACAGAGCGACAGCGCCGGCGGCCTTAGCCTCGTCGATGCCCATGACACGGGTCACGACCGGCTTGGAAGCGAAGATCTGCTGGTTGACCAGGTCCTCGACAGCCTTGAGCTGCTCAGAGGACAGAGCCTCGAAGTGCGTGAAGTCAAAGCGCAGGTGCTCGGGCGTCACCAGCGAGCCGGCCTGGGAGACGTGCTCGCCCAGGACCTGCTTAAGGGCGGCGTCGAGCAGGTGCGTGGCGGTGTGGTTGCGGCGCAAGAAGCCACGGCGCTCGGCGTCGAGCGCGGCGGTAACAGCGGCACCGACAGTCAGCGTGCCCTCGGCAACGTGGGCGACGTGAGCATACAGGCCGTTGTGGTTCTTGGTATCGGAAACGGTCAGCGAAACGCCCTCGGCGGAAAGCTCGCCGGCATCGCCCTGCTGGCCACCCATCTCGGCATAGAACGGGGTGCGGTCAAGCACGACCTCGACGTCCTCGCCGGCGGCAGCGGACTCGACGGACTCGCCGTTGCGCACGATGGCGACAACCTTGGCGCCCTCGATCACATCGTTGTCATAGCCGTCGAACTCGGTCGCTGCGACCTTGTCGGAAAGCTCGACCCACACGTCGTTGAAGCTGCCCCAGGCGTCGCCCTTGGCATTGGCGCGGGCGCGGGCCTTCTGGTCCTCCATGCAGGCAGTGAAGCCGTCCATGTCGACGTCGTGACCAGCGGTGCCGGCGATCTCGACGGTCAGGTCGATGGGGAAACCAAAGGTGTCGTGCAGCTTAAAGGCAACATCGCCCGGAAGCGCAGCACCCTCGGCAAGCGCTGCCAGGGCCTCATCCAGGTAGACGCGACCGTAGTCGAGCGTCGTGGAGAAGCGCTCCTCCTCGGAGGCGACGATACCCTTGACGAGCGCGACGTTCTTGAGCAGCTCAGGATAGGCCTCGCCCATCTGAGCGTTGACCTCGTCGATGAACTTAGTCAGGAAGGCGCCCTCGATGCCCAGCAGGCGACCGTGGAACACGGCGCGGCGGAGCAGGCGGCGAAGGACGTACTCGCGACCCTCGTTACCGGGCAGGATGCCGTCAGAGATCATAAAGTCAACGGCACGGGAGTGGTCGGCGATGATGCGCAGAGAACGGCTAGCACCGGAGTAATCGTCGGCGTCATAGGTCTTACCGCTGATCTCCTCGCCCAACTTGATGAGATGCTGCATCAGATCGCCGTCGTAGTTGGCGGTCTTGTGCTGCATGATGGCGGCCATGCGCTCAAGGCCCATGCCCGTATCGAGGTTACGGTGCGGCAGCTCCGGCATGGAGCCGTCCTCCTGGCGATCGTACTGGGTAAAGACGAGGTTCCAGAACTCCAGGAAGCGGTCGCAGTCGCAGCCAGGCTTGCAGTCGGGGCTGCCGCAGCCGACCTCCTCGCCCATGTCAAAGTAAATCTCGGAGCACGGACCGCAGGGGCCGGTGGGGCCAGCGGCCCAGAAGTTGTCGTCCTCGCCCAGGCGGGAGATGTGGTCCTCAGCAACGCCCAGAGAACGCCACACGTCGTGGGTCTCGTCGTCCTCGGTAAAGACGGTGAAGTACAGGCGGTCGAGCGGCAGCTTGAACTCCTTGGTGATGAGCTCAAAGGCCCAGGCGCAAGCCTGCTCCTTGGAGACGCCGCCAAAAGAGAAGTCGCCGAGCATCTCGAAGAAGGACAGGTGACGGCCGTCCTCGCCGATGCAGTCGATGTCGTTGGTGCGGACGCACTTCTGGCAGGAGATCGCGCCGATCTCCTTCATGGTCTTCTTGCCCTGGTAGTACTCCTTAAACTGGTTCATGCCGGCGTTGGCAAGCAGCAGCGAGGGATCGTCGGGAACAAGGGACGAAGAAGGATAGAGCTTAAGACCGCGCTCCTCAAAGAAGTTGAGGAACTTGGAGCGAATCTCGGCCGTAGTCATTGACGGGTAGTCAGCACTCATAGAGGGAATCTCCTCGGTTTCACATCGAAACAGTTCAAACGTAACGATATTACCATCCCGCCGCGCCTGTGCAAAAAAGAGGGTCGCCAAACAGCGACCCTCCAGCGAAAGTGCACGTTATTTAGTACTGCGCGATCCTTTGAAAAAGGACTGCTGTATAATTGCATATAAGATTCACCCGGAAGGAGCGATCGATGAAAAGCAAACGATTTGTCCTGAATGCACTTCTGGTTGTAGCACTTTTAGCGCTCTTAGCCTTCTCATGCTGGTACGCAAACCAACCATCATTTGGATACGTATTGTATACAGTAATGTCCGGCGATAAGGCTTATTACACTCTACGCGCAATTGACGTTCTCTTTTTCTATGTAGCCGGCCCCTTATCAATCGCTTTGGTCGCGTTTCTTGTCATTTACAACTTCAAGAAACGTTAATAGAACCTATTTAGAATCCGAATCGTCCATGGAGCCGTCGATGCCGGTTTTGGTATCGTCGTCCGAGTTGGAGTCATCGTCCTTGGCAAAGGGGTTCTTGAAGAAGCCCGTGGCATCGGGTTGCAGACCCGAGAGCTTGATCCAGTGGTTATCGAGCTCGGGCTTGGGCATGGCCTTGGCCTCGGGCGCGGTCTCGTTGCCGATGAGCTCGGACTCATAGATGAAGGTGTCGTCGCCGAGCGCGTCGTAGGCGGCGACCGGGTTGCCATCGGCATCGCGGTACGGTGTGCCCTTAAACACGGCGCCGTCATAGGCCACAAGCTGGCGGCCGGTCTCATTCTCGAAGTAGTACACGAAGATACCCTTGAGGGCCGCACAAAGCGGGATGGCAATAATCATGCCGATGGGGCCCATGAGTGCCGAGCCAATAACGAGCGCCGTGAGGCTCATGATAGGATGCACCTGTACAGAGCTCTGCATAACCTTAGGCGAAATCACGTTATCGGTGACGTTTTGCGCGACCATCGTCACGACGAGCGTCCATAACGCCAACATGGGGCTGAACATGAAACCGAGCACTGTGGCGATTGCTGCGCTCACCCAAGGGCCGACGACCGGAACCAAATGCATGATGCCGGTAAAGATAGCCATGAGCGCCGCATACGGATGGCCGATGATCATAAAACCGATAAAGGCGAGGAAACCACCGCAGATGGACGTCACGACCATACCGCGCATGTAGCCGCCGACAGAGCGAGAAAGGATGGCGACCATAAAGCGGTACGAGGTCTCCTTCTCCTGACCGATGATGGTGCAAATCTCGCGGTGCATGCGAGGGTAGTCGCAGGCCATCCAGTATGCAAGCACCAGACCAAGGAAGATCACGAACAACTGCGAGGCCGTATTGGTGATGAGCGGGAACACGCCGCGGCCAAGCTCGGCAGCAATCTGAGACACATACTTCGATGCCACGGCAACCAGCGACGACAGGTTGTCGTCCAAATACTCCTTGAGCGGCGTGTTGTTGAGCGTCTTGGCATGCGAGATCATCTCGTTGAGGTCGCCACCCGCAACACGAAGCTGCTCGGGTAGGCGGCTCAGGACTTCCATGATCTGACCAAAGAGAATCGGCGACAAGATGCAAACGACACCGACGAGCACGGCAACAACAACAATAAGCGCGATAAGCGAACCAATGCCGCGATTCACGCCATGGTGCTCGAGCAAGTTGGTGATCGGGGACATCACAAAGGCAATGATGGAACCAACAGCGAGAAACTCGATAACCGGCGCCAAGATGCCCATAAGGTTAAAGATGACAGCGGCGATGACAATGCAGCCGACAACAGCCCAAATGCGAAGCGTCAGAATGCGGGTGTCGCGCAGCACGCGATCGGTTTGTTGGGGGTGCTCACTCATGAACGAATCATCACTCCGTCGGGGTCGATCTTGTCCTGAATCTTCTTAAGCGTGCGGCGCAGCAGACGCGAAACCTGCACCTGAGAAATACCCAGCTTCTTGGCGATCTCGATCTGGGTCATGCCCTTCACAAAGCGCAGCTCGATCACCTCGCGCTCGCGCGGCGAGAAATCACGGATGGCTTCCTCGATCACTAAGCGGTCATCAGTAAAGTCGAGCTCGTTGTCGTCGTCGGCGTAACGGTCGAGAATCGAGGGGGCATCGTCGGAATCGGACGCACCAGGAGCCTCGATGGGCACCGAGGTATAAGCCGAAGACGATTCCATAGCCTCGAGAACCTCATCGACAGTCACATCTAGATACTCAGCGATCTCCTCAACCTTGGGCGAACGCTGCAGCTCGTTGGTAAGTTTGTCAGTAGCCTGGTTGACCTTGGCCGAGAGCTCCTGCAGACGACGCGGTACGCGCACGCTCCAGCCCTTGTCGCGGAAATGGCGTTTGATCTCGCCCAGGATAGTGGGTGTCGCAAACGTCGTGAACTCGAGTCCGCGCTCGGGATCAAAACGGTCGATAGCCTTGAGCAAGCCCAAATAGCCGACCTGCATGAGGTCGTCGAGCGGCTCGCCGCGATTCTTAAATTTGTTGGCAAGAAACCTTACCAGGTTCATATGGGACATGACGAGCTGCTCGCGGGCGTCCGGATCACCGGTCTCCTTGTAGCGACGAAACAGCTCGCGGGTTTTCTCCTTGTCCCAAGCGGTCTTACCGCTCCGGGAACGTTCGGTCATATTAGATATCCGCCTTGAGGTCGAGGGAAAGCGTCAGGGGCGCCGCAGTCTTTTCGTAGGAATCGCACACGCTCGCGAGGATGAGCTCGGCATACACCGCAGCCTGGTCGTCTTCATCGACCGTAGCCTGGTCACCAAAGGTAATAGTCATGCCAACGTGGGTCTCATCGACATCGAATTTGATGGTGATGTCGTCGCAGTCGACCGCGGTGCAACCAAAGATGAAAGCCTCCTCGGCAGCCATGCGGATGTCCTCGATGCGATCGACAGACATAGAGCACAGGGCACCAACGTTGGCTGCCGTCATGCGCACAAGGCGAGCGAGACGCGGGTCACCGGCAACGGTCAGCGTGATAGGGCAGGTTGCTTCGCTACTCATCGCAGGACTCCTCAGAGGTCTCGGCGGGCGTATAGGTGTAATACTGAGCCGGCTTGGCTACAGAATTCTGAGCCACATCCGCGCCATCGGCGGCCTCGTCCTCGCCAATTAGGACGCGCTCGGTAGGCTGCTCGGCCTCCGCAGCGGCAGCGACGAGCTTGCGATCGGCATCGGCTGCAGGAGCCTTCACCTTATTGAAGAGCTTCTGCACAGCACCAGCGGCAGAGTCAGTCACGCTCGACACAGCATTGCTGGCCTCGGCCATGCTGCCCGTAACCTCGGAAATGTCGCGAACCACGGCTTCGACCTCTACGAGATTGGAGGTAAGGGCATCAACTGCCGTCTTGCTCGACTTAAGCAGCGGCTCCATCTGGGCAAGCGCCGGCGTAAGCTCATCGACAGCGCCATCGAGCTTTGCCACCACAGGCTGAGCCTCGGCGATGGTGTTGTTGAGGTCGTTCACGGTCTTATCGAGCGAGTCGACAACGGTGCGGGTCTTGCGCAGGGTAAGCGCGAGCTCAACGATGGCCCACACGCCGGCAACGGCGAGCAGCAGCAGGGCAATCTGAATGGGACTCATACAAGCCTCCCAAAGGAATCGATATACAGACGGTTTCCATGGTACCCCAAAGGGGACCGAACATGCCAAGAGCAGCAACGTGGGACAAAATTATCAGCAGCTACTTCGGTGCATTCCCGCTGCGGTCACGTTCACTTTGCTCTACGCGCCATTCTTCCCAACCGCGGCCGGCAGGCTGCCAGAACGCGCCGCGCTCCAGTCCCTCGGGCAAATAGCGCTGATCGACCCAGCCTTCGGGATAATCATGTGGATACTTATACATACCGTATTCATCGCTGCCCGGGCGATGGCGATCGCGCAGATAACTCGGCACCTCGCGAAGCCCACTAGAATGGATATCGGCCAGCGCCGCATCGATCGAAGCCTCGCACGCGTTGGATTTTGGCGCCAAGCACACATAGAGAGCGGCCTGAGCCAGGTTAATGCGGCACTCGGGATAGCCAATGACCTCGGCAGACTTAAACGCGGCATGTGCCACCAAAAGCGCCTGCGGGTCGGCGTTCCCAACGTCCTCAGAAGCATGAATCATAATACGGCGTGCAATAAACTTAGGATCCTCCCCTGCATCGATCATGCGCGCAAGCCAGTAGACCGTGGCATCGGGGTCGCTACCGCGCATGGACTTGATGAACGCACTGATGATGTCGTAGTGCATGTCGCCGTTTTTGTCATACGTAAAGCCGCGACGCGGGTTGGCAATCTTTACGTCATCCACGGTGATGGGATAGCGCTCCCCCGCCGCCGGCGCTGGCGTCCCCTCGGTATCGGGACGCGTAACGGCAATCTCGCTCGCCAGCTCAAGTGTCGTCAGGGCCGAGCGTGCATCACCCGCAGCCAGCGTACAAATGGTCTTGACCGTATCAACATCGGCCGAGAACTTTCCATTCAAGCCCTGCGGTGCCTCAAGCGCACGTTCAATAAGCGTGGCGATATCCTCATCCTTCAGATGCTCAAGCTCCACCACACGCCCACGCGACAACAGTGCCGAGTTAACCTCGAAGTACGGATTCTCCGTCGTAGCGCCAATCATAATGACGGTACGGTTCTCAACTGCATGCAGCAGGGCATCCTGCTGCGACTTAGAGAAGCGGTGAATCTCATCGATGAATAGAATGGTGCGGCGGTCGTAGGTATTCAGGCGCGTCTTGGCCTCGTCAATCACGCGACGCAGGTCCTTCACAGTACCCGTGACGGCGCTGACCTCGACAAACTCGCTCTTGGTATGGTTGACGATAATGTGGGCCAGCGTCGTCTTACCCGTACCGGCCGGCCCGTACAGAATCACGCTCGAAAGCACGTCGTGCTCGATCGCGGCACGCAACCATGAGCCCTTACCGACGGCCTTTTGCTGGCCCACATACTCGTCGAGCGAATTGGGGCGCATGCGCACCGCAAGCGGCGCATTTTTAAAGGAACGCTCGCGCGTCGAGGCAGAAAAAAGGTCGTCCATAGCCATCCCGTGCATCCATCAAAATCGTTGTTCCTCAACAGTATACCGAAAATATACGAACTACCGTTCGTTAATATAGGTACGATGCGGAAACTTCAGCCCCGGGAACAGCTTGCTCGTCAGCTCACAGAAATAGCCGTCCGTCATGCTCGAAATGTAATCCACTACGGTCTGATCTTTATCATCCTGCCATGCATAGGTGCGATTGTAGTAGGAAAGCTGCCGCTCAATGCGCGAAATGTGATGCTTAAAGATATACGAAGACTCGTCGCCTTCGTTTATATCCTGCAGGCAACGGTCATAGAGCTTTTCGAACGCCTCGCGCAGCTCCGTTTCGGAGTCGCCCTCGATGCCGCCCTTGCTATAGATCTTCTCGTAGTTCTCGCGCTTAGCACGGCGGATTTCCTCGAACAGGTCCTCGCTCATCTCGATGCGCGGCTTGCCATAGCTGTGCTCGACGATATCGATAGAGGCATGCGTGAGAATCCAGCTGTTGTATGCTCCGCCAAGCCCATCGTCAAAAGCGTCGGGTGACAGCAGGCCCGCCGCAATGGCGTCTTGGCGATCACGCCCCGCATAGGCAAGAATATCCGAGATGCGAACGACACAGCCCTCAAGCGTCATGGGGCGCAAGTGCTCAATTGCGCTATAGCCTGTGGCAATGCAATCCTCGACGGTTCGATCGAACTGGTCAAAGGAACCCATGTCCGAGAGCTCGAACACACGCTGCTCGTACTCGCCGTTGTGGCAGAGCACGCCATCGAGCGTCTGAAGCGACACGTTGCGACCGTACAGCGCATCGAGCACGCGGACCGACTGCACGTTATGGAAAAAATAACGACCCGTGCGCTCGTGATAGATATCGTTGAGGAATCGCTCGCCGGCATGGCCGAAAGGCGTGTGCCCCAAGTCGTGACCCAGACCGATCGCTTCAATCAGATCGCAGTTGAGCCCGAGGGCGCGACCGATATCGCGCGCAATGCGCGAGACGAGCTGCACGTGTAGACCACGACGCGACAAGTCGTCGTTGCTTCGAAAGCTAAAAACCTGCGTTTTGCCTGCATAACGGGTGTACGCCGGTAGATGGAGGATTTTTTCGGTATCGCGCATAAACGCCGGACGCATAAGCGTGCCTTTGTCCGCATCGCGATCGACACGACGAATGACCTGGTCGTCGTTGCAACGATACGGATTGACAGTGCCCGAAGCACGATTGGCGGCAATGCGCTCGACGAGCTCGGGCGACAACGCCGAAGGAATACGGTCCATACACGCCTTGATGGCGGCCGTTTCTTGATTAGTTGCCATGGCATGCTCCTTAAGAACGATGCGCAATCGGTTACAGAGTGCAGCCCACGACCTCGATTATGGCAAAAATCGGCACTAAAAACGGGAGCAATGGCAGGGAGCACGATTTTGTGAAGAGGCAGGAGAGGGCCAGGGCCAGGAGTGCGACGGCAAATGCCACGATGCCACCCATAGGGTCGAGCGTGCAAATCGCGAAGAGTGCTTTGGCGTCCCCCATGCCAATCCCCGGGGCTTGACGAAGGCGCCGCCAGAGCGACTCAGTCAGAACAAGGGCAAGGTAGACGATGACCGCAAGACCGGCATGATCAAGTGCAGTGTTAACGCCCCTGTCGAGCCAAACGCCTGCTAACGCCGCCACGGCACATGCGCCGGCAAGCTCATTGGGAAACCGCCGCTCACGGGCATCAATCCACGCGCCGGCAAAGATGCAAATCCAAAACGGGATATAGATCATCGAAAACCTCCTTGAGCAGCTGCTCAAAAGCAAAAACCACCACAAAGGTGCCTGTCCCCTTTGCGGTGGTTTTGGTGGTGGTTATTTGGCGCCTTGCATGACCTCGTCAAGGGTAACGCTGACGGCGTGCTGCGTCGGGACCCAGTCGACCTTCAGGAACAGCGCGGCCACCGTGATGGGGATATAGCTGAACATAAAGATCGGGAAGGTAAACAGGTTAGTCACCAGACGCCACTTTTGCGCGCAGTGAATGTGCTTGTACTCAAAGATAGTCGTGAGCAGCGCCAGGATAAAGAAAGTCAGATACATCATGGCGAAGGTCATAATGAGCGAAGCGGCACAGGCCTGCATCTCGACTTCGGTAGCCAAAAAGCCGTGCGAGAGTCCACCCACGATCAGGAACGTCGCATTGGCGAGCATCGAGATGAGCGACAGCAGCATACCCGGGGCGATCGTCATGAACATGTCGTAGGCGGCAAAGCGATGGTAGCGGAAGGTCGACTTGACCAGGTGCTTACCGTAAGTAAAGAACACCTGGTAGAAGCCCTTGGTCCAACGCATGCGCTGTTTCCAGGACGCCTTAAACGTCACGGGTTGTTCGTCAAAGAACTCCGCCGGCGCATAGCCAATGCGAATGCCGTGAATGGCGCAGAACGTGGTGAACTGAATGTCCTCGGTCAGCGTGTGGAACTGCCAACCGTGCATGCCCTCGATAACGCTGGCGGAGATGAGGTAGCCCGAACCCGAAACAGCGCAGGACGTCTTGCAGATATTACGCGCGTTGTTGAGGAAGCGCGCCTCGCGTAGATACCACGTGGCATTAGCAGCCGAGATCCACGAGCTGCCGAAGTTCTTGGAATTGCGATAGCTCGTGACCACATGGAAGCCCTGGTCAAAGGCATCATTCATCTTGGAAACATAATCGCGGGAGATAACGTTATCGGCATCGAAGATAAAGTAGCCCTCAAACGTGTCGGGATACTCGTTGAGAATGCGGTCGAAGCCAAAGTCCATGACCCAGCTCTTGCCCTTGCGGGCCAGGTCATTGCGCTCGTAAACAATGGCACCGGCCTCGCGCGCGAGCTGCGCCGTGTTGTCGGTGCAGGCATCGGCGACCACGAAAACCTCGATAAGCTCGGACGGATAATCCTGATCCTTGATGGAGCGAACGAGGTTAGCGATCACGGCCTCCTCGTTATGCGCCGCGATAAAGAAGGCATAGCGGTGAAGTTTTTTGGCCTTGGGAGGCGCGACCTCGCCACGAAGAGCGCCAATGACAAAGAAGACCACCTGGTACAGAAAGCAGACCGTGAGCAGCGTAACCACAATCTGGTTAAAGATCACGATGGGCGTGTTAGTTTGTAAAAAGGCGAGCATGCAGGCTCCCGAGAACGCGTTACGTAAACAACCGTATATCTTACCGCAGGCTTACCGAGTTCAAGAAACCACCTAATACCGGCTAGGCTTCGAGAAGGCCAAGCTGCGGGACGATGTCGTCGCCGGCGGCGGTGCGGCCAAGCGAGCGCGGGGCCAGGTCGTCAAGAACCGCAGCGAGATCCCAAGGCAGCTCGTCGCGGCATTCGATGAGCTCACCCGTCACGGGATGGTCGAATGCGACGCGCCAGGAATGAAGGAATTGCCTGGTCAGACCCTGATCGGCACGCGCATCGCACTTACCGTAGAGCGGATCGCCCACGCAGGCGTGGTTGATATGGCGCATATGCACGCGAATCTGATGTGTGCGGCCCGTAAACAGGTGGCACTCGACGAGCGTATAGCCGTCGTCGAAACGCGTGGAATCGAAGCGCTCGAGGACCTTAAAGGTCGTGATGGCCTGGCGCGCAAAGGGGTCATCGGAAACCGCCATCTTGACGCGGTCGCGCGTGGAACGGGCGATACCGGTATTGATGGTGCCCTCGTCCATGGCGATGTGACCGTGGACAAGCGTGATATAGCGACGGTCGAGCGTGCGCGTGCGGATAAGATTTTGAAGCGCGCGCTGGGTGTCGTCGTCTTTTGCCGCGAGCATAAGGCCCGAGGTATCACGATCCAGGCGATGCACGATGCCGGGTCGGTCCTCACCCTGCACGGTACCAAGATGATCGATACCGCAGTGGTAGACCAGAGCGTTTGCAAGAGTGCCGCTCTCGTGGCCATGGGCGGGATGACACACCAGGCCGCGCTGCTTGGAGAGCACGATAAGGTAGTCGTCTTCGTAGCGGATATCGAGAGGAATGGCCTCGGGAATCACATCGGTGGGATCGTGTGGCTCGGGCAGATCGACCGAAATGCGGTCGCCGGAGCGCACGGCATACTTTTTTGACAGGCAGGTCTCACCGTTGACGGCAACGGCGCCTCCCTCGATCAGATGCGCGCAGGCAGAGCGCGTGGGGCAGCCGTCGTTGGCACCCAGAAAGGCGTCGAGACGCTGGCCAGAGCAATCGTCGGCAACAAGAATATGGATGTCGGCCATTAACGCTCATTCCTTTCGCGAATCTTGCGGGCACGCTCCCCACGTTGCTTGGCTTTGCGCTTGGCGCGGGCCTCATCACGGGCATTGAGCTCGGCAGTCGCATCGACTTCGCGGGCCGCAGGGCTCAAGAACATGTAGCCGATGAGGGCAAGCACGACGCCTGCGGTGATGCCGATATCGGCCATGTTAAAGACGGGAAAGTCGATGAAGGTGGTGGCAATAAAATCGGTCACGAAGCCAAAGACAAAACGATCGATAGCGTTGCCGATAGCACCGCCCGCAACCATCGCCATGCCAACAACCTCAAGATGGGCGAGCTGGGGTGCACGAACGAGGTACACGGCAATAGCGACAATGACCGCCAGCGCCAGCACGGCAAACGCGATGCCATGCCCCTCGCCCATGCTAAAGGCAGCACCGATATTGCGGACAAATAGAAAGTCAATCACACCGGGGATAACAGTCACATGCAAAGCGTCGCCCACGGCACGAACCGCAAGCTTGGTCAGCTGGTCAACAAGCAGCACAACCAGTGCCACCCCACCAGCAACACCCAACCGCCAACCCAAAGGCGGCGTCATATCCCCAGTACGACCCAAATCAATCCCCTGCCCTCAGAACAATCGAATTCCGTTGAACGCAATTAACCATCTTATATTGCCATACGCAGAGCGCACGACATATCCACCAACACAAGCGAAATAACCAGCACAAAACAAAAGCGACATTCCGAATAACGGAATGTCGCTAAATAGCTTTCGACTAAGAGCACAGGTCGAAAGAGAAGGCTCTAGTTCCAACAATGGAAAAGCCGCGTTGCCGTCGCCAACAGCGAAAACGTCCCTAAGCGAGCAAGGTGACGTGAAAGAGGAGGGAAGCGTATTTTGGTACGCGACCGACGATTGAACGTCAGATTGCCGCTTAGGGGCGTTTGCAGCGTCGGTAGGTTACGGCGTTCTACGAACGCCGTAACCTACAGCGCATCAGCGCAGCGCTTACAGATATGTGCGTGGCCGTTGTACTCGCCAACGGTGGTGCGGTAGTTCCAGCAACGGTCGCAGCACTCGCCCTCGGCAGCCTCAATGGCAACGGAGAGTTCCTCGCCCTGAGTCAGCTCAACATCGGAGACGATGTAGAACTCGGCCAGGTCGACGGCTTTGTCGCCGGTCAGCAGCGCGTACATCTCGGCGGGAACGACCGCCTTGACGCGGACCTGCTGGCTCTTGGTGAAGGTGCCTGCAGAACGGGCATCCTCAAGGGCCTTGGTCACGGCGCTACGGAGCTCGAGCGAAGCCTCGAGCACGCCCTCAAACTCATTGGCCTCGTCGACCGTGATGGGCGACTTGTACCAATCGAGCAGCGCGGCGTACTTCTGGTGGTCGACGCAGCCGGCAGGCGCATAGGCCATGGCCTCGTCGACGGTGTAGGACAAAATCGGCTGCAGATCGCGCATGAGCATAGAGAAGAGCTCGGCCAGCACGGTCTGGGCGCTGCGGCGCTCGAGCGAGCCGGGCTTGTCGCAGTACAGGCGATCCTTCAGGGCGTCGAGGTACACGTTGGAAAGCTCGGTAACCACGAAGTCATAAAGCGCACGGTAAGCGCGCGGGAACTCGTAGCAAGAGTAAGCGTCGTCGACCTCGGCCTGAACCTGGGTCAGACGGGCAACCATGAGCTTGTCGAGCGGCAGCAGGTCGGCAAAGGCGACACCGTCGGTCTCAGGCTCAAACTGGCCCTCGAGCTCGGAAAGCAGGAAGCGCAACGTGTTGCGGAAACGACGGTAGGCATCGGACGTACGAGCGAGAATCTCGTGGTCGATGGACACGTCGGAGCTGGTGTCAACGGAAGCAACCCACAGGCGGATGATGTCGGCGCCCATCTCGTCACAGACCTTATTGGGGTCGATGACGTTGCCGAGCGACTTGGACATCTTGCGGCCCTGGCCGTCGAGCGTGAAGCCCTGCGAGACGACCGCCTTGTAGGGAGCATGGCCGTTGGCGCCCACCGAAGTGAGCAGCGAGCTCTGGAACCAACCGCGATGCTGGTCGGAGCCCTCGAGATACACATCAGCCGGGTACTCAAGCTCGGGGCGATACTCGCAGACGGCCTTCCAGGACACGCCGGAATCCCACCACACGTCGAGGATGTCCTTATCGGCCTTGAGGTGATGACCGCCGCACTTGGGGCAGACGCAGGCCTCGCCCAGGTAGCTCTCGGGAGCGTCGGTGAACCAGGCGTCGGAGCCCTTCTCGTGGAAGAGCTTGATGACGGCGTCGAGCGTGGCGTCGTTCATGACCTTCTCGCCGCAGTCGGCGCAGGTGTAGCTGGGGATAGGCACGCCCCAGTTGCGCTGACGGCTGATGCACCAGTCGGGACGCTGCTCGACCATGGCGCCGATGCGGTTTGCCGCGTGGGCCGGATACCACTTGACGTTCTCGCGGACCTCTTTGCCAGCCTGCTCGCGCAAACCGGTCTTGTCCATCGAGACGAACCACTGGTCGGTAGCACGGAAGAGCACCGGGTGCTTGCAGCGCCAGCAGTGCGGATAGCTGTGCGTGATCTTCTTCTCGAGGACTAGGGTGCCGCGCTCGCGCAGGAACTCGATGATGTGCGGGTTGGCCTCGTCGGTATCCATGCCGCTGAAGGGGCCACCGGTGCCAAACTCCTCGCCGGTGTAGAACTTGCCGTCGTCATCGACCGGCATGCAGATGTCGGTGATGCCCTCCTTGAGGCAGGCAAAGTAATCGTCGACGCCGTGGCCGGGCGAGTTGTGGACGATACCGGTACCGTCATCGACACCAACGTAATCGGCCAGCAGCGCAACGCCCTCGACACCGTCAAAGATCGGCTGCTTATAGTGAATGTGATGGAAGGTCTCGGCGGGAACCACATAGGGCTTGCCGTCGACCACAACCGGGGTGTACTCCCAGCCAAACTCCTCGCAGCACTTGGGAGCCAGGTCCTCGAGCATGACCTCGGCGCGGCCGTCGTGCTCAACGGCGACGTAGGCGGCGCCGGGCTTGAGAGAAACGGCCTGGTCGGAGGGGATGGTCCACGGCGTGGTCGTCCAGATGATAAAGTCAACCGGGCCGTCGAAGTTCTCGAGGCCGGCGGGCTTGGAGGTCATCTCAAAGCGCACGAAGATGGACGGGCTCGTCTCGTCGGAGTACTCAATCTCGGCCTCAGCAAGTGCGGTATGGCAGTGCTTGCACCAGTGGACGGGCTTGTGGCCGCGATAGATCATGCCCTTGTCGAACATGGCCTTGAAAACCTCGATGTCGGCGGCGTCATGCTGGTGATAGAGCGTCAGATAGGGGTTGTCCCAATCGCCGAGCACGCCCAGGCGACGGAAGCCGGCCTTCTGTAGCTCGATGTTCTCGACAGCGAACTTGTTGCAAAGCTCGCGGATCTTAGCCGTGGAGGTCTGGTTGAACTTCTCGGTGCCGAGCTTCTCCTCGACCTTATGCTCGATCGGCTGGCCATGGCAGTCCCAACCGGGGACATAGGGAACCTCATAGCCCTGCATCATCCAGTAACGGTTGATCATGTCCTTGGAGATCTTGTTCATGGCGTGGCCGATGTGGATCGGGCCGTTGGCGTACGGAGGGCCGTCGTGCAGCACGAACTTCTTGTGACCCTCGTTCTTCTTCAGAACCTGCTCGTAGACCTTGTTGTCCTGCCAGTCCTTGAGTCGCTTGGGCTCGGACTTGGAAAGACCGGCACGCATGGGAAAACCGGTCTTGGGCAGATTCATCGTCTGCTTGTACTCGTTTGCCACGGTACCCCTTTCATGTCGTGGGCGCGCACGCCCGTTGGGCACCAAAAAAGCGCCCGTCCCTACAAGCTGGGACGAAGCGCCACAAAACGGACTGTACGCCCGCAAAAGCTCTTCGTTTAACCACCCAGCTTAGATGCCCTCGCCCGCGTATTCGCGCGCTCGCATCCGTTACTCGGCTGGCCTGTATCGACGACCATCTCGGCGATATCTACTAAGACGTGCCTATGCGGCACGTCCGTTGGGACCGCAGCTCCGGGGTGATTTTCATCGGTCGCATGCACGGGATCTCAGCGCTCCCCGCTCTCTGTAGCATGCGGACGGCCGACTACTCGTCCCCATCAACGCTCATGCGGTGTATGGTAGCACGGTCAGCGCCGTCGAAAAACCCTCAACATTGGTTTTATACGTTCGAAATTTCTCGCTATTACAGCCCTGCTCTAGGAGCAAAATACCTGAAAGCACTTTATCGAAAGAAAGAAGGTTGCCATGCGCACGATTGGAATGAGTGATTATACCGTTGGCGAGGATTGCTTTACGGAGCTGCCCGCCGCACTGGCCGAGTACGGAGCGACCAAGGTCGCCATCATCGGCGGCAAGCGAGCCCTGGCTGCGGCGCTGCCGGGAATCGAGGCGGCACTTGAAGGTACCGATGTCGAGGTCCTGGAGACGCGCGTCTATGGCACCAACAGTACGCGTGCCAATATCGCCAAGGTCGTGAACTCCCCTGCCTGCCAGGAAGCCGACGTGCTCATCGCATGCGGCGGCGGCAAGGCGCTCGACACCGTGAAGACCGCAGCCATCGAGCTCAAGAAGATCGTCTTTACCGTACCGACGATTTGCTCCAACTGCTCGGCCGCGACCGCCATTGCCGTTGTCTACAATGACGATGGCTCGCTCGAGGGCTATTCGTACCCCAACCGACCGGCGCACATCTTCATCAACCCCAAGATCATCGCCGAGGCACCGGCAGAGTACTTCTGGGCCGGCGTGGGCGATGCCCTGTCTAAGCAGCCCGAGGTCGAGTACGCCACGAGCGCCGGTAATTTGGAGCACACCGCCGGTCTTGGCCTGGCACTCGCCCACACCTGCTCCGAGCCGCTGTTTACCTATGGCGTCCAGGGTCTTGAGGACGTGCGCCAAGACCTGTCGACCGAGGCCGTAAAGCAGATCGCGCTCGACATCGTGGTCAACACGGGCTATGTCTCGAACCTGACCAACCAAAACGATTACTACTACAACTCGAGCGTGGCGCACGCGTTCTACAATGCGACGTGCAGCATTGCGCGCGAGGGAACCTATCTGCACGGCGAGGTCGTGAGCCTGGGCGTGCTCGTGCTGTTTGCCTATACGGGCGATACCGAGAACCTTGAGCGCTACGCCGCCTTTAACAAGCAGATGGGGCTGCCCGTGACGCTGGAGCAGGTCGGCCTTACCGAGGCCGACATCCCGGCGCTGTGTGAGTATGCCCACGCCACCAACGAGTGGAAGCAGGGTAACCCGGAGCCCTTCACCGACGAGAAGTTTGCCGCCGCCATCAAGGCCGCCAACGCCTACGGCCATTCTATCCTGGCCTAACCGACCAAAACCGCCACAAAGGGGAAAATACCTTTGTGGCGGTTTTTTATTGCCGTAACATGCTCGAGTCGAACTCGCTAGCCGGGATAACGCGGTAGCCGTGGCGCAGGAGCAGGTCAACGAAGACACCGTTACCTGTTGTGAGCGTGCCGCTGAAGGATCCGTCGTAGATATGGCCCACGCCGCACGACGGACTGCGATCCTGCAAAATGCACGCAACGATCTCGGACGGACCGCCCGCTTGCTCGCACATATCGAGCGCACGTTGAGCGCCCAGACGAAATTCGCGATCGACCGAGATACCCTCGCAGGTACGAACTTCTCCGTTCACAATCTCGGACGGCTTGCGCGGCGTGGGCAGGCCGCCAAAGACCTCAGGGCACACCAAGAGGACCTCGGTCCCCGTGCGTTCGCAAGCCTCGATCAGCTCTCGATGATAGTTGTCGAGCCCGTTATACTTGCAGCTCTCGCCCATTAAACAGGCGCTCACCACGATCTTCATATACAACACTCCCCACGCAAAACGCCCCATTTGAGATGGACACTCAAATGGGGCGATTGACACTGCGCAACTAGTATTACTGTTGCTTGGGCATCAGCGGATTCTCGCGCGTGAGGAGGTTCATGAACTCCTCGCCCGTGATGGTCTCCTTCTTATACAGATAACGAGCCAGCTCGTGGAGCTTAAACTTGTTCTCCTTCAGAATCTGCAAAGCGCGGTCGTGCGCATCCTCGATCAGCTTGGCGACAATCGCGTCCACGCGCTCGGCCGTACCGGGGGCGCAGGTGAGCGACGTGTCCTGATTGAGATACGCGTTCTGCACGGTACCGAGCGCCATCATGCCAAACTCGTCGGACATACCAAAGCGCGTCACCATATTACGGGCGAGCTTGGTGGCCTGCTCGATGTCGTTGGCGGCGCCGGTCGTCATCTCTCCAAAGATGAGCTCCTCGGCTGCGCGGCCACCGCAATAGACAGCGAGCTTGTCCAAGACCTCCTGGCGCGTCGTCAGGAAGCGCTCGTCCTCCTCGACCTGCATGGTATAACCAAGAGCACCGCTCGTGCGCGGCACGATGGTGATCTTGGTGACCGGCGCAGAGCCCTTCTGGCGGGCAGCGACGATGGCATGGCCGATCTCGTGATAAGAAACGACCTGCTTCTCGTGGTCGGACAGTACCGTGGACTTACGCTGTTGACCGGCAATGACGACCTCCACCGACTCCTCGAAGTCGTCCTGGGTTGCACGCTTGCGACCCTCGCGAACGGCGCGCAGGGCGCCCTCGTTGATGATATTGGCCAGGTCAGCGCCCGAGGCACCGGGCGTGGCGCGGGCAATCGCGGTCAGGTCGATCGGCGGCTCGGTCTTCACGCTCTTGGCATGCAGCTCGAGGATGTTCTTGCGGCCGGTCAGATCGGGCAGCTCAACGGGGATGCGGCGGTCAAAACGACCGGGGCGCAGTAGAGCGGGATCGAGACTGTCGGGACGGTTGGTTGCGGCAAGGACAACGATACCCTTGTGGTTATCGAAGCCATCCATCTCGGTCAGCAACTGATTGAGCGTCTGCTCGCGCTCGTCGTTGCCGCTAAAGCCGCCGCCATCGCGCTTCTTACCGATGGTATCGATCTCATCGATAAAGACGATACACGGGGCCTTTTCCTTGGCCTGCTTAAACAGGTCACGAACCTTTGCAGCGCCGCGACCAACAAACATCTCAACGAACTCAGAGCCCGAAATGCTAAAGAACGGAACACCGGCCTCGCCGGCAACAGCCTTGGCAAGCAGGGTCTTACCGGTACCCGGAGGGCCAACAAGGAGAGCACCGCGCGGCAGCTTGGCGCCGATCTCCTCGTAGCGCTGCGGCTTCTCCAGAAAGTCGACGACCTCCTTGAGAGACTCCTTGGCCTCTTCCTGGCCGGCGACGTCCTTAAAGGTCACGCCCACGTCCTTGGAGGCGATCACGCGCGCGCCGGACTTACCCAGTCCGCCGCCGCCAAAACCGCCGCCGCCAAAGTTCATCGACGGGCCGTCATCGCCCATAGCCTTCTTCATGCGGCGGTTGAGCCACCAACCGATGAGGAAGAAAATCGCCATGGGAAGAATGAGTGTAAGCAGGTAGTAGGTCATCAAACCCGAGTTCTTATCGGGAACGACCGACTCCAGCGAAGCGCCAGACTCAAGCACGCGATCGGTAAAGCCCGCATCGTTCGGCACACCGGTCGTCTTATAGGCGATGTTCTCGTCCTCGCCCTTCTTGGTGTAATAAATCGAGTAATCGTCCGTGTTGTACTCGACCTTGTCGACACTCTTCTTATCGAGCGCCTTGACAAACGTCGAGTAATCGGTCTTCGTAATCTGCTGCGTGTGACCGATGTTGGGGAACAGAACGGTCGAGAGCACGAGGTAGACGACGAAGGCGATGAGCACGTAGAGGATCATATTCCGTCTACGCTTGTTGTCATCCATCTCCATCTGCTTGAACTCCATCTACTGGGGTTGATAATGCTTTCTAGAATACCCAACCCGGACGGCGATAAACCGACGCCGGGCACGAAAGGACAGAGATGGCATCACTGTAAGTCGGCAAGGTTCAAATCTATACAGGCGACGGCAAGGGCAAGACGACGGCTGCGCTGGGGCTCGCGCTGCGCGCGACGGGCTACGGACTCGACGTTCTTAGGCTGCAGTTTGCCAAGAAATTTCACTGCGCCGAGCATGATGCGGCGCCCCGTTTGGGTCTGCGCATCGTACAAGCCGACCGCAACACGCCCGAGGCCTGCGCGGCGCAGATCATGGAGCTCGCATGCGAGCAGATATCACAGGTCGATGTTCTGATTTTGGACGAACTCGGCGAGGCCATGCGCCGAGGTTTCGTGACGCGCAAGGATGTGGAGGGGCTGATCGCACTGAAGCCTACCACCACAGAGCTCGTGCTCACCGGCCGCGGGCTGCTGCCGTTGGCCGACCTCGCGGACTTAGTCACCGAAATGCGCCCCGTCAAACACTACTTCGACGAAGGCCTCTTAGCCCGCCAAGGCATCGAATACTAATTGATCCGAAGGGGACGGAGGAAAACGGATCATCGACATCGCGACGGAGAGCAATGATCCATTTTCCTCCGCCCCAAGGGATCATTAGGCGGTGGCGCGGCCGAGCCAGTTGCCGCTGTGGTGGTAGATGGTGAACATCGTGGCGGTGATGAGCCAGGTTACGGGGTAGACCAGCAGCAGGTGCTCAAGCGACGGATCGAACGGCATAATCGCAAACACCCAGATCACCCTGAGCACGACGGTGCCAAAAATCGTGAGCAGCATCGGCTGCAAGCTCACGCCGGCACCGCGGATGGAACCCGAGGCGTTCTCGATAATCGAGAAAATCGCATAGAACGGCGCAATGAAATGGAGGATGGTCGTGGTGTACGCCGAAATCGAAGCATCGTCGACAAACAAACGCGACAGCGGACCCGAGAACACCAGCAGCACGGCAGACAGGCCACCAATGAGCATAAACGACAGCACGAGCGACGTATGGTAGCCCTTGCGCATGCGCTCGTAATTGCGCGCGCCAAAGTTCTGCGCCGAGAACGTAGTGATCGATACGCCGAGCGCCTCGGTCACCATCCAGATAATGCCATCCAGGCGCCCAGATAGACCCCAAGCAGTCGTGACATCGGCGCCAAACGAATTAACCGACACCTGGATCAGCACGTTCGAAATCGAATAGGCAGCCGATTGAAAACCGAGTGGCAGACCACACGAGATCATACTCTTGCAAATACCGCGATCGATGCCGAGCTTAGACAGCGAAAGACGCCATGCACCCGGAGCGTGCATCATACGAATCACAATCATCGTGGCGTTGGAGCAAATGGTCAGCGCCACCGCGATGCCGCAGCCCAGAGCCTCCATATGAAGCACGGCAACGAAGATGACATCCAGCACTGCATTAACAAGGCAGCCGGAAGCGATGATCACAGCAGGCCCGCGCGTGTCGCCCACGGCGCGCAGCAATGCCGTTCCCATATTGAGCAGCAGTGCCGCAACCATCGCGGCAAAATAACAGCGAGCATAGGCCACACCCTCGGCCAATAGTTCATGCGGCGTGTTCATAAGCACCAGCATGGGCTCAACGAACACTATGCCAAGAATCGAGAAAACGATACCGCCCACCAGCGCGAGCGTCATGGCTGTATGGACCGAACGACCCAGTCGCTCATCATCGTGCTGGCCAAAATACTGACCGGTAATGACCGCGCAGCCGGCGCCGACGCCAACGCAAAAGCCAATGCAGAGCTCGGTGAGCACCATCGTGGCTTGAATGCCACCCAGCGCGAGCTTGCCGCCAAACTGGCCAACGATATACGTACCGATAAGCGTGTAGGCCTGCTGAAAAAACGAACTAAAAAAGATGGGAACGCACAGCGACAGCAGCTGTTGCCAAATGACACCCTGCGTTACATCGATAGCCGTAGATTTCTTAGCCACACGCCCTCCCCGCCAGCGTACGTCAAACAACATAACGGCAATTTAAGACCAAAGCCAATACTAGCTTAGCACCGACTGGCGGCGACCGAAACACCCCGAATTAGAGCACGGTGCGGAAAACTGCCTAGTGATACAAACCTGGCTGGTAGTGATACTCATTACTCACGTGCGGGCACAGCTGCCAAAAGGCGACGGCACTCGCCGCGGCCACGTTGAGCGAATCGACCCCGTGCGCCATCGGAATACGCACGGCTCGGTCGCAGCCCGCGATAGTCTTGGCGCCCAGGCCGGCACCCTCGGTGCCCATAAAGATCGCCAGGCGATCAACCTCCTGCAGCGCAGGATCATCCAGCGAAACGGAGTCGTCCGTCAGTGCCATCGCAGCGCACGAAAAACCGACTTCGTGCAGTGCCGCCAGGCCATCGTGCGGCCACACACGAGCCTCGCTGCCAATACGCGTCCACGGCACCTGAAACACCGTGCCCATGCTCACGCGGGCCGAGCGACGGTACAGCGGGTCGCAGCACGTCGGACTGACCAAAATACCGTCGACATTGAGCGCGGCGGCCGAGCGGAAAATCGCACCCACGTTCGTGTGGTCGACAATACCCTCGAGCACGCACACGCGCACCGGGCGCTCCCCCGCAGCCTCAACGACGCCACCCAAGAACTCATCAACCGGAATCTGCCGCGGGCGACGAAACGCCGCGAGCGCACCGCGCGTCACGTTAAAGCCCGTCAGCTGCTCCATGAGTTCCATGGAAGCCACGAACACAGGAACCGGACCTGCGCCCTCGCGCACAACCAGGCGCTCAAACAGCGGCATCATCTGGTCGAGCCAGCGTTCGCCCAAAAGAAAGCTCACCGGCTCATATCCGGCGCGAACCGCGCGCTCGATAACCTTGGCACTCTCGGCGATAAAGATGCCCTTTTGCGGCTCTAGCACGCAGCGCAGTTCACGCTCGGTCAGTCGCACGTAGGCATCGAGCCGCTCGTCCTCGAGCGAATCAATTCGCAGAACCTCAACGGCATCAGTCATAGCAGCCTGCCCGCACCCTTCTTTACAGCACATCTATACCAAACGAGGCGACGCTAAGCGCCGCCCCATACATTCAATCAACCCGATAATACCGTTCACGCCAGGCGATTTACGCCTCAACGCGACGATACGTCACGAACTCATAATCGACGCCCTCGTCACCCTCACCGGCGGCAATCGTCGCGACCCCGCTACGCTGCGCAATCTCCCACGCAGGATCGGCTTCCAAATCGGGAAAGTACGTATCCACGACATGGACGCAGTGGTTATGCGTGACCTCGGCCTCGACGCAATACGGCAAAAACTGCCGATAGACATCGCCGCCACCGATCACCCAGGCAACGGGCTCATCGGCAACCGCGGCGAGCGCCTCGTCGATACTATGCACCACGTCGACGCCCTCGGGGGCAAAGCTCTCGTCGCGGGTGAGCACGATATTGCGGCGGTTCTTGAGCGGACGCCCGCCGGGAAAACTCAGCAGGTTCTTGCGCCCCATAATAACGGGGCAACCTTTGGTGCACGCCACAAAATGGCGCATGTCGGCGCGATTGGACACAACCATATCGCCCTCGCAGCCAATGCCCCAGTCTTCACACACAGCGACGATGGCAGAAAGCTTACACGTCATGCCCACCACCTACACCGCGATGGGAATGTTCTTGACCTGTGGACCGTGCTCGTAGCCCTCCACGATCAGGTCGTCGGTCGTAAACGCATAGAAATCGTGCACGTCGGGGTTAAGCGTTACCTTGGGCGCCGCAAACTGCGGACGCTCGATAAGTTCGCGGACGATATCGACATGACGGTCGTAAATGTGAGCATCGGCGATCACGTGCAGCAGCTCGCCAGGAATCATATTGACCGACTGCGCGACCATCATGAGCAGAATGGCGTACTGGCACACGTTCCAGTTATTCGCGGCCAAAATGTCCTGACTGCGCTGGTTGAGAATCATGTTGAGCGTGGGCTTGTCGTCCTGCGGGCGCTGCGTGACGTTATAGGTCACGCTGTAGGCGCACGGATACAGGTGCATCTCGGACAGGTCGCTAAACACATAGGTGTTCGTCATAATGCGGCGGCTGTACGGCGTATGCTTAAGGTCGTACAGCACGCGGTCCATCTGGTCGAAATCGCCCTCGGCATAATGGCTTTTCTGGCCAATTTGGTACCCGTAGGCCTTGCCGATAGAGCCGGTCTCGTCGGCCCACTCATCCCAAATATGGCTGTTGAGGTCATGTACGTTATTGGACTTCTTTTGATAGATCCACAGGATCTCGTCCATGGCAGACTTGAGCGCCGTACGACGCAGCGTAAGCGCGGGGAACTCCTCGCGCAGGTCGTAGCGCGCCGTGACGCCAAAGTTTTTAATGGTATAGGCAGGGGTGCCATCCTCCCACACTGGGCGGACCTTTTGGCCCTCGGTGGTGGTGCCATGGTCCAAGATATCGCGGCACATGGTTACAAACTGTTGATCAGCCTTGCTCATTGACCCTCCTGTCAGTCGCCTACAAGCGAGATTCATTGTAGCCCAGGCGCACGCGGCCCCACAGCCCAAACATAAGCGCTCATTTTCTGACATATGACAGAAATTCCTTGCGCAAATCCGCACGTTCGCTATTCTATTGTTGACATATGTCAGAAAGGAGTGCGCATGGCAGGAAGACGCGAGAAACTGCGCCGCGTCGGGATCATCCCCGAATATCGCGGTTTTACCCCCGATGGCTTGGCGAGCGGCGATGCCATCGATATGACAGTCGACGAGCTCGAGGTCCTGCGCCTATGCGACCTGGAAGGCCTTAACCAAGAGGCAGTCGCCCAGCACATGGGCATTGCCCGCGCCACGGTGGCGGCAATCTGCAGCCGCGCGCATCGCAAGGTGGCAAACGCGTTGGTCAATGGACGGGCGATTGTCATCGAGGGCGGCAATATCGCATACTCCCCCATCACCACGACAACGGCCGCATGGCCAGCAAAGGAGGTCGACACCATGAGGGTGGCAACCACGTACGACAACGGCAACATCTTTATGCACTTTGGCCGCAGCGAGCAGTTCAAGATCTACGACATTCAGGACGGCAAGGTGCTCAACGAGCAGGTCGTGGGCACCGGCGGCACCGGTCACGGCGCCCTGGCGGGCCTGCTCGCCAACGGCGGCGTGGACACGCTCATCTGCGGCGGCATCGGCGGTGGCGCTATCAACGCGCTTGCTCAAGCCGGCATCACGGTATATGCAGGTGCCCAAGGCAACTGCGACGCTTGCGTCGAGGCACTTATCTCCGGCACGCTCGCACAGAACGGCGAGGCCACGTGCGGCTGCCACGGCCATGACCACGAGCACGCCCATGAGCACGGCGAATCCTGTGGTTGCCACGGCCATCACGAGCACGCCCATGAGCACGGCGAATCCTGTGGTTGCCACGGCCATCACGAGCACGAGGGCCACGAGGGCTGCGGCTGCCACTAACGGCACGGCACCGCGAACTCGGGGCGCGACGCTGAACGCAACCCAACAATCAAAGCCAACAACAAAGGCCACCCGGTAGCTTCCGAGTGGCCTTTGCCATATCAAGCTGGAATTACAGCACTATTTCTTATTGCGCATCTGCGCTTCCATCTGGCGCAGCAGGTCCATATCGGACTTGGGGCCGCCCGTTCCCAGGCCGCCCATGCCGCCCAGGCCCATGGCATCCAGACCGGGAATATTGGGCATGCGCATCTTTTTGCCCTTCTTGCCCTTCTTGCCCTTCTTGCCGCCAGCCTGCGCCTGATTGGCCATCGTGCGCATGCGGCCCATCATCTTATTCATCTCGCCCCACTGCTTCATAAGGCTATTGACCTCGGTGGGGGTCACGCCGGCACCCTTGGCAATGCGGGCACGACGCTGGCCGTTAATGATGGAAGGACGCAGGCGCTCCTCCTTGGTCATCGACATGATGATGGCTTCGTTCTTGTCAAAGATGCCCTCGTCCAGGTTGCCGCCCATCTGGTTGAGCGCGCGCTGACCACCGGGAAGCATGCCCAGAATGCCCTTCATGCCGCCCATCTTCTTGACGGCCTTCATCTGGTCGAGCATGTCGTTCATGGTAAAACCCTCGCGCAGCATACGCTCGGCAGCCTCGAGCTGCTCGGCGTCGGCCGCCTCCTGGGCCTTCTCGATAATGCCGACGACATCGCCCATGCCTAAAATGCGCTTGGCCATGCGGTCGGGGTAGAACGGCTCAAGCGAATCGGGCTTCTCGCCCATGCTCACGAACTTGATGGGCTTGCCGGTCACCTGGCGCACGGAAAGCGCGCCGCCGCCACGGGCATCGCCGTCGAGCTTGGAGATGATCACGCCGTCAAAGTCGGTGCGCTCGGCGAAGGTCGAGACGACGTTGACGATATCCTGGCCGGTCATGGCATCGACGACCATCAGCACCTGATCGGGCTTGACGGCCTTCTTGATATCCACGGCCTCCTGCATCATCTGCTCGTCGATCTGCAGACGACCGGCGGTATCGACGATGACTACATCGCGCAGGTGGTCGACTGCCTCCTGGATGGCACCCTTGGCGATATCGACCGGGTGCTCGCCGTCGCCGCGGAAGACCGGCACGCCGATCTCTCCACCGAGTGTGGCCAGCTGGTCGGCAGCGGCGGGACGGTAGACGTCGCACGCGGCGAGCAGCGGCGAGCGGCCCTGCTTCTTGAGCTGGTAGGCCAGCTTTACGGCCGCCGTGGTCTTACCGGAGCCCTGCAGGCCCACGAGCATGATGACATTGGGAATGCGGTTGCTAAAGACGAGCTTGCTCTCGGTGGAGCCGAGCATCTCGGTGAGCTCGTCGAGCACGATCTTGACGACGTTTTGCGCCGGCGAAAGCGACTCCATGACCTCGGCGGTCATGCAGCGCTCCTTGGTCTTGGCGACAAATTCCTTGACGACCTTGAAGTTGACGTCGGCCTCGAGCAGCGCCATGCGAATGTCGCGCATGGCCGAGGTAATGTCGGCCTCGGTCAGCTTACCCTTGCCACGCAGGCGGTCAAATGTGTCGTTGAGGCGATCGCTCAGGGAATCAAACACTGGTTACTCCTTAGTTGGACTCGCCCACCAGGGCGCGGCAGAAATCTTTGGCATTGAACTCCTGCAGGTCATCGACCTGCTCGCCCACGCCGATGCGCAGGATGGGAAGCTTGAGCTTCTCGGCCACGGCCATGGCGATACCGCCCTTTGCCGTGCCGTCGAGCTTTGTCATGATAATACCGTCCAGGCCAAGCGCCTCGTTAAACTCGAGCGCCTGGTTGAGGCCGTTTTGGCCCGTTGCGGCATCGATCACGAGCACGACATAGACGGGCATGGGGCCGGCGGCCATATTGGCGGCGCGCTTGCGGGTCACATTGACCACCTTGGCAAGCTCGCGCATGAGCTCAGGGCTCGTGTGCAGACGACCGGCGGTATCGATGAGCACCAGGTCGCTGCCGCGCTTGTCGGCCTCGTCGAGCACGTCGTAGCAAACACTTGCCGGGTCGGAGCCGCGGTCGCGCTTGATGACGGGGACGCCAGCGCGCTGGCCCCACACATCGAGCTGCTCGATAGCGGCAGCGCGGAAGGTATCGGCCGAACCGATCACGACGTTCTTGCCGCGGGAGGCCATGGCGCTCGCGATCTTACCGACCGTCGTGGTCTTGCCGGCACCGTTAATGCCCACAAACAGCACGCAGCTCGGCGTATCGGAGAACGGATCGCGCTCGATGGGCACAAAGTGCTGCTCGAGCTGCTCGGCCAGGGCGCGACGGAGTTGCGGGGCGGTCTTGAGGTTCTTCTTGGCCGCGGCATCGCGCAGGTCATCGGAGACCTTGATGGCGACCTCGGCGCCCATGTCACCCATGACGAGGGTGTCCTCAAGGTCCTCCCAAAAGTCCTCGTCGACCTCGCCGCCAAAGTAGAATACCTCGTTGAGGGCCTCTCGGCTGCGCTCAAGTCCGCGCGAGAGAGCATCAAAGAATCCCATTATGCATTCACGACCTTTCCGGTTTCGCGATCGAGTTTTTGCGAGACGACGCGACTGACGCCGTCGGCTTGCATCGAGACGCCATAGAGAACGTCAGCGTCCTCCATAGTACGGCGCTGATGCGAGATAACCAAGAGCTGCGTATCGGAACGCAGCACATCGAGGGCTCCGATGAGCTTGGACAGGTTAGCGTCATCAAGCGCCGCCTCGACCTCGTCCAGCACATAGAACGGAACCGTGCGCGTGCGGTACACGGCAAAAAGCAGGGCGAGCGCCGTCAGACTCTTCTCGCCGCCCGACATGAGCATCATCTTGGTGATGCGCTTGCCGCGCGGCTGCGCCACGACCTCAATACCCGTCTCGGCAGGATGCTCGGGATCGGTCATCTCCAGATGAGCCTGACCGCCCGGGAAGAGCATGGCGAAGATCTCGCGGAAGTTCGCATCGACCTTCTCAAACGTCACCAGGAAGGCCTTCCGCATCTTGCGGTCGATAGCCACCGTGATCTTGGTGAGCGCCTTGCGCGCGCTCTCCAGATCGGCCAGCTGCTCCTCGATGTAGTCGGCGCGGCGCTTGAGCTGCTCGTACTCCTCCATGGCAACTTGGTTAACGGGACCAAGGTTGTTGATCTGGCGCACAAGCTGGTTGAGTTCGCGCTCGGCGGCATCGCGGTCCGTGGGCGCCGGAAGCATGAGCGCTTCCTCGAGTACCGTGGTGCCATCGGCGGTAATGGCCTTAATGGCGGCCTCTACCTGCACCTCGAGCTTGCCACGCGCGACCTTGAACTCGTTTTGCGTGGCGGAGGCGGTATCGACTCGCTCCTTAGCGCGGGCAACCTCTGCCTTGGCATCCTCGATGGTCTTCTTGAGCGAAGCGGAGTCCGCCTCCTCCAGAGAGGCTTGGTCACGCAGGCGCGCTGCCCAATCCGACGCGCGTTCCAACAGGGCAGAATAGCGCTCGTGCATGGGGTCGACACGCAGGCGCAGCAGTTCGAGCGAGCGCGAAGCCTGGCGTGTTCCGCGGATACGACGGTCGATGCCCTCAAGACGATGCTCCAGGTCGGGCACGCGGCCCTTCAACGAACGCAGGCGTTCGCTTGTCTGGGCTAGGCGAACCTTAGCGTCGGCGAGCTTGCCGGCAGCCTCGGAATCGTCACGGCGAACACGATCGAGCTCATCGTTGGCTTCGGCAATCTGAAGACCCAGGTCGCTTGCCTGTGCACGCGCCTCGTCACGCGAACGGGTGAGCTCGTCAACGCGCGGGAGCGCAGCGCGAACGGCCTCGGAGGCCTGCTCGCGGCGCTTGGAGATGCGCACGCGCTCGACCTCGACATTGTTGGCGCTTTGCTCCAGGCGGCCGATCTCGGAGAGCAGCGAGCGGCGCTCGCCCTCAAGACGGGCGATCTCACCGGCGGCATCACCCTCGGCGGCACGGGCCTCCTCGACGGCGGCGTTGGCCTCAGCGACCTGATCCGACACATGCTCAAACACAGCAGCCAGATCGGGCTCCAGGCCCTCCAGCTCGCGAATACGACGCTTGCGCTCCAAGGCACCCGAAGCCTCGCCGGCATCGAGGCCCACGCGCACCAGGCCGCCGCAGGCGACGCGGGCGCCATCGGGGGTCACGTAAGTCACGCCGTCAACGACCGGCGCCGACAGCGCGGCAGCAAGATCGTCCACGACGTAATAGCCGCCGAGCAGCGCCTCGACGACGGGACCATAGCCTGCGCGCACGGACAGACGATCAACCAAACGGGTACCGGAGGCGCCCTCAGCGGCGGTAGAGCCGCTCACGCCGCGCGCCACCAGCAGTGCCTCGCCCGAGGCCTTCTTTTGGTCCAGGGCGGCACGCCCGGCGCGCTCAAGCGCGTCAACGTCATCAAACAACAAGGCATCAATATCGCCGGCGAGCAATTGCTCAACCAGGCCCTCAAGCTCGCGCGGGGCCTCGAGCACGTCGCCCAGACGACCCGAGACATCATCGCCCAACGCACCCACCAGACGGCTCACGAGCGGCGAGCTGTCGGCCATGCGGGCATCAAGCTTCTTTTGGCTGGCAAGCTCCGAGCGCACCTCGGATAACTTGTTGCGCGCCTCGCTCTCGCGGGCACGCAAGTCCTTCAGCGCCGCACGGGCGACCTCGGTGGCCTCACGCGCATCGACCTGGGCCTGACGCGCTTCCTCAAGAGCACCCTCAAGCTCCTCTGCGCGGTTGCGACGGCTCTCGAGCGAGGCCGTGACCTCCTCGAGCTGTTCATCGATCTGCTCCAGGCGCGAGGCATACATGTTGTCCTCGACCTCGGCATTGGAAAGCGAATCCTTCACCTTGGCGAGCTCGAGCGCGGCGTTATCGGCCACGCGCTGCACATCGCGTTGCTCACGCGTAAGCTGCGAAATCTGATTGTCGAGCGCCACGCGTCGCTCGTGGAGCTCAGCGGCGGCAGGACCAGCGGCGTCAACGTCCTCCTGGGCCTGCCTGTGCGCACCGGTCACTTCCTCAAGCTGTGCACGCGCGTCCTCGAGCTCCTCGACAACGCGACGACGCTGATGCTCGGAGCTCGAAATCTGCCCGCGCATGTCAGACAGGCGCGACACCATGTTGTGGCCTTTTTCCTCGAGCAGGCGCATGTCGGAGTTAATGCGACCGACCACATCTTGCATATGACGGCGCTGCTCGCCCAGGTCGCCCACAAACAGGCCCTTTTCCTCGAGCATGACCTGAAGCTTCTCGAGCTCGCGCTCCTTTTCGTCCAAGCGGTACTGCGCAAGCTCCAGCTCGGCAGCACCTTCCTTGGAGCGGCTCTCCAGGTCGTTCCACTGCGACTGCAGCGAACGAAGCTCATCGACAGCCAGCATCTGCGTAAGCTCGTTCGCGCGCGAGGACAGCTCTTTGTACTTGCGCGCGCGATCGACCTGACGCTCCAGCGGTCGCAGCTGACGGGCGATTTCCTTATTGATGTCGCGGGCACGCGTCAGGTGCTCGTCCATCGACTTAATCTTTTTGAGCGCACGCTCCTTGCGGCGCTTGTGCTTGGAAATGCCGGCGGCCTCCTCGATAAGGGCGCGGCGCTCCTCGGGGCGGCTCTGCAAAATGGCGTCGAGCTTGCC
The DNA here is from genome assembly GCA_036304725.1 of Collinsella sp. Taxonomy (GTDB): domain Bacteria; phylum Actinomycetota; class Coriobacteriia; order Coriobacteriales; family Coriobacteriaceae; genus Collinsella. The sequence goes on from JAXIYC010000045.1 coordinate 83,079, forward strand.
CTGGCTGATAATGGAATGCGTATCCTTGCCCAGGCCCGAATCGTGCAGGATGTCCTGAATGTCCATCAGACGGCACGGACTCGAGTTGATGAGGTACTCGCTTTCGCCCGAGCGATACATGCGACGGGTGATGGCGACCTCGTCAAAATCGACGGGCAGCATATGGTCCGAGTTATCGAGCACCAGCGTGACCTCGGCGACACCCACAGGCTTGCGCGCTGACGAGCCCGAGAAGATGACATCCTCCATGGCCTGGCCGCGCAGCTGCTTGGCGCTCTGCTCGCCCAGGACCCACAGGATGGAGTCGGAGATGTTCGATTTTCCCGAGCCGTTTGGACCGACGATGACGGTCAGGCCCGGCTCAAACGTCATATGGGCACGGTCGGCAAACGACTTGAACCCTTTGAGCGTGAGGGACTTGAGATACACGGTTCCTCGCTTACACGTGCTTCTTATTCAGAATCACGCCGTTGGTGGTGTAACCCATGCGGTCGAGCGCTTCGAGCGCGGCGGCTCCCTCGGCTTCCTTCTTTGAGGAGCCGGAGCCGCGACCCTGACGAATACCATCGATCAAAACCACGGCGGTAAAGGTGGGCGCATGCGCCGGGCCCTCGGAGCCAACGAGCTTGTACGCCGGGGGCTCGTGACCGTCGGCTTGCACACACTCCTGCAAAAACGACTTGGGGTTCGCAGGATGCTCGGCACGCTCGGAAGCCAAATGCGGCTTAAGCGTACGGTGAATGAACTCCGCCGCGGCATCCCAGCCGGCATCCAGGTACAGCGCTCCCACGAGCGACTCGTAGACGTTCTCGAGGGCCGAATGCAGGCCGCGCGCACCGGTACCGGTCTCGGAGGCACCAAAGATGATGATGTCGTCGATGCCCAGCTCGTGAGAAACCTCGGACAGCGTAGCGCCCGAGACAAGCGACACCTTCAAGCGCGTGAGCTTGCCCTCGTCAAACTCGGGATAGGACTCAAACAGGGAGCGTGCGACCACAGCGCCCAAAATGGAATCGCCCAAGAACTCAAGGCGCTCATAGCTGGCAGAAACCGGCTGGCCCTCGACTGCCGAGGGATGCGTAAGCGCCGCGCGCAGCAGCACCTTATTGTTGAACTCGTGGCCCAGGATTTCCTGGGCGCGCGTAAGTCGGTCGGATAAAGCCAAGACTTAGGCCTCCTTGGCAGCTTCGATAGCGTCGACGGCGTCGGCGACAGAGTTGAGCGAGAGCAGGGTCTCGTCATCGATCTCGAGGTTGAACTCGTCCTCGATAGCCGTAACCAGCTGCAGGCGCTCGAGCGAGTTGGCATCGAGGTCGTCAAAGGTGGTCTCCTCGCTAATTTCGGCAACATCGACGCCCAGAACGTCAGCAGCGACCTCGGCGATCTTGTCGAAGATTTCGGAGCGGTCCATAGCGCTTCCTCTCATAGTGCATGAATACCAAAAGAATGGTACCGCCCGGGCGGTACCAAGACACGGTTCTGATTCTACCCCACGACGTGCGCCGCGAAGCACATAACAGCGCTCTAACTCGCTCTTATAAAACGATACCGTCCATAGAGTTGGCGACATTCTCGACCAGCCCGGCGCGCACGGCTTCGGCCGCCGCGAGCGTACCGTTTTTAACAGCCTCGACCGAGGTAGCGCCATGGCCGATCAGGACCACGCCGCGCAGGCCCAAAAGAATCGCGCCGCCCTTGGCGTCGCCAGAGAGCTTGGCCTTTATCTCGCGCATCTGCTTTTTAATGAGCAGTGCGGCGATCTTGGTGCCGAGCGAGGCCATAAAGGCGCCCTTGAGCTCCTGCAGCAAAAACTTGGCAGCGCCCTCGGTAGCTTTGAGAGCGATATTACCCGACATGCCATCGGCAACGACGACATCGAAGTTGCCTGAGGTGAGGTCGGTGCCCTCGCAGTTACCAACAAAGCCGGGAACGGCGGCCTTCATAGCAGGGAAACAGGCCTTGGTAAAGTTGGAGCCCTTCTCGTCCTCGGTGCCGTTGGCAAGCAGGCCCACGCGAGGATGCTCGATGCCCAGGACGACGCGGGCATAGGCGCTACCCATCTGGGCAAAACGCACCATGTCATCGACCTCCACATCGGGGTTGGCACCCATGTCGCACAGCACCGTCAGACCGCCGGCGCGATTGGGCAGCGCATTGGTCAGACAGGGGCGCACCGGCTGCTTCTTGCCTTCGGCCTGATACCTAAACGGCGTCACGTAGGCGGTGGCAGCGGCGGTCATGGCACCGGTGGAGCCGGCGGAGAAGAACGCATCCGCGTTGCCCTTCTTAATGGCGCGGCACGACAGCACGATCGACGACTTGCGCTTGGTCATCACGGCGCGAATGGGATCGTCATCCATGGCGATAACGTCGGGTGCCTCAAGGGCCTCAACACGTGCGTGGGAAGCGGCAAAGGGGTTGACGATTTCGGCGGGGCCAGCTGCCAAGACCTCGATATCGGGATCGGCAGCAAGTGCAGCCTCGATACCATCGAGAACAACCTGAGGTTTCTCGTCTCCACCCACAACGTCTACACAAACGCGAACGTTACTCATATACATGCTCCTTATACAAAAATGGCCGACTCATTGAGCCGGCCATTGTGGTTCCATTTGGAACGGCATCGCATCCAGAGTATACCGTTACTCGGTAACGATAACCTCGCGGTCCTTGTAGAAACCGCAGCTGGGGCACACGTGGTGTGGAAGCTTGACAGCGCCGCAACGGGGGCACGTGGACTGAGCCGCAGCCGAGATCTTCATGTTGGCGGAACGACGGGTGTGAGTGCGGATACGACCCTGCTTTTGTTTAGGTACGGGCATAGTGACCTTCCTTATGAACTATCCAGTGTGGCGATTACGCGCAAGTAGCGATACTACCACAGTTTTACTCATCAAGCTTGAGATTCTTCAATGCTGCAAATGGATTTTCCGTGGCAGCGGCCCATTCTGCCTCTGCCTGGGCGGCGCAATCGCATTGCTCGACGTTGAGATTGCAGCCGCAAGTGGGGCACAGACCGCGGCAATCGGGCTTGCAGAGCACCACAAACGGGGTGTCCATAACGACCGCGTCATTGATGGGCTCACCCAGATCGACGATACGGTCCTCACCCAGGAGCTCGTAGCCGTCCTCGTAGGCCTCGGGATCCTCGGGTTCCTCAAAGAGGTAGAACTCCTCGATCTCGCCGGCGATATCAAACGAGGCGGGCTCCAGGCAACGGTCGCACTCGCCGGTGGCGTGCGCGCGGACCATGCCCGTGAGCAAGACACCGGTACCGGCATTGGTAAAGACAACGTCGTAGTCGATGCCGTCCTGAAGCTGGTACTCCTTCTCGCCCACCGTGTAGGTGGAGACATCGACCTTACCGGTCAGCGGATACGAATCTCCAGGAAACTCGAGCTGCTCGGAAAGATCGACGGTAACGCTCGGGAACTCAGCCATTACCACTGACCGTTCTGTTGGGCGGCACCCTCGTTGAGCTGCTGACGGCAACGGGTAACGGTGCCGGTCAGGCTCTTGAGGTTCTCCTCCAGGTGCGTAAAGACCTGCTCTGCGTAGTCCTCGGCAGCATAACGCGTCTCGCGCTCGTACTGCTGGGCACGATCGCGGATGTCGTCGGCCTGCTGCTGCGCAAGGCGGACGATCTCCTGCTCACCGGCAATAGTGAGGGCCTGCTGCTGAGCGTCAGCGATGATGGAATCGGCCTGAGCGGCGGCGGAAGCCATAAGCTCCTCGCGCTCCTTAAGGATACGGCGGGACTTCTGCCACTCCTCGGGATAGCTCATGCGGATCTCGTCGAGGATATTGAAGAACACGTCGGCGTCGATGACCTTGAACTGAGCGTTCTTGCCGAAAGGCGGCTTGGCTTCCTCGATCAGCCCTTCGAGCTCATCGACCAGGCTGACGATCCTATCGCCAGGAAAATTCTCGCCCGGCATCCGGTCTCCTTTCATAGGTAACATATCATCGTGCTAGTTTACCACATGCCACCAGGCAATAAAAAACGTCACGAAAAGCGATGTCTGAGCGCTTCGACCACGTTGGGCGGCACAAACGTCGATACATCGCTGCCGAGCGAGGCGATCTGGCGAACGACCGAGCTCGAGATGTAACCGTACTGCGGAGCACTCATGACAAAGATGGACTCCAGCTCGCTATCCAAGCGATAATTGAGGTCGGCCTGCTGCAGCTCATACTCAAAGTCGGTCATGGCGCGCAGGCCCTTGACCACGGCCCCCGCCCCCTGCTCACGAGCGAAGTCGACCAAGAGGCCGGTAAAGGGCAGGACTTCGACGCCGTCGATATCACCGAGCGCCTCGCGGGCCAGCGCCACGCGCTCATCGAGCGTAAAAGTGGTACCCACGCCGTTTTTGCCCTGCGACTCGGCAACGGCCACGATCACACTGGGAAAAATGCGGCGGGCGCGGCGGATGACGTCGATATGGCCAAACGTGATGGGATCGAAGGTGCCCGGGACGATCACGCGGTTGATGGTGTCATTCATGGGCGTCCTCCTGAAACGTCGTGGCATCATTGTTGTCAGCATCGGTGCCGGCGCTATCGCCCTCACCATCGTCATCGCCGACCCAACGGAGCAGGTCGACCGAGGTAATGCCGTAGCGCTTCTCACGTACAGTCTCAAAGTCTGCCGGATGCGCGCCCGCATCGGCGGCGGCATGCTCAAACAGGGCGTAAGCGCCAGACGCAAGCAGACCCTGCTGGGCCAGATTCTGCAGCAGTTCCTCGACCGGCTCGGCACCAAAAGCATAGGGCGGGTCGAGCAGGACCAGATCAAAGGGGCCGCCCGGTACACGACCGCGTGAGGCACTCGTCAGCATGTCGCCCGTGACCACGCGCCAACGCGCACGGTCATGGCAGAGCGACTCGATATTCTTGGTAATGAGCCGCGCGGCGTTGCGATCGATCTCAAACGTCGTGAGCGAGCGGGCCCCACGAGAGAGCATCTCTAACCCTAAGGCACCGGAGCCGCCAAAGGCGTCCAACACACGAACCTCGTCCAAATCGAAATCGAATGCCGACATGACCATAGATGCGCACGCCTCGCGCACGCGATCAGTCGTGGGGCGGGTGACATCGCGACCACGGGGCTCCTCGATCTTACGACCGCGCCATTCGCCGCCGATGATTCTCATCCTCCGCTGACCTCCTTAAAGATATGTCGATAACGCATGGCGACCGCGTCGCGCAAGGGACGCGTCGCCACAGAGTCAAGGTTGCAAGCATACCGCAAGAGCTCGACCGCGTCCAAATGGGCCCACTCGATCAGCTCCTCGTCGGCGTCCAGGTCGACAAAGCGCAGGGTCACACCACCATGCTGGCGATAACCCAGGATCTCGCCTTCATGGCGCAGGCGCAGGTCCATCTGGGCGAGCGTAAAGCCGTCCGAGGTCTTTTCGAGCGACTGGAGACGGTCTTGTGCCGCCGATGCGCCGCCGTTGCCCTTGGAGTGCGTCATGACCAGGCACGTGCCCGACACACTGCCACGGCCCACGCGGCCGCGCAGCTGGTGCAGGGCAGCCAATCCAAAGCGCTCGCCGTTCTCGATGACCATGACGGTGGCGTTAGGCACGTCGACGCCCACCTCGACCACCGTAGTCGAGACGAGCACGTCAATCTCGCCACGCTTGAAGGCATCGATAACCTGGTCCTTCTCCCCCGCCGGCATGCGGCCGTGAAGGCGCTCGACGGTAAGCCCCGGCAACGCAAGACGCAGTCGGTCGAGCTCGGTTGCCGTATCGTGCAGCGGCACGGGGACGGTTACGCGGCCCTCGTCGTCGCGAGCAATACCGGGCACGTCTTCCAGCTCATCGGCCGAGTCACTCGGCTCAACGAGCGGGCAAATCACGTAGGCCTGCTGACCCTTTTCATGCGCCTCACGGATGGCGCCATAGGCGAGGTCGCGGCTCGACTCGGTGAGCACGCGTGTCAACACGCCAGCGCCAGGGACGGGCCGATGACGGATGACGCTCGTATCCAGATCGCCGTAGACCGAAAGCGCAAGCGTACGCGGGATGGGCGTTGCCGTCATAACGAGCAGATCGGCACCGGGGCCCTTCGCGCGCAGAGCGTTGCGCTGGCCCACACCAAAGCGGTGCTGCTCATCGATGACCACGAGCGATAGATGCTTGAACGCAACGTTATCCGAAAGCACCGCGTGGGTGCCGAAGAGCACGTTAAGCTCGCCCGATTCCAGCTGTGCATGGATACGCTCGCGCTCTGCGGCCGGCGTGGCACCTGTCAGAAGCGCCCAGGACATGCCGGCCTGCGAGAGCAGAGGGCCGGTCTTATCGGCATATTGGCGCGCCAACACGCCCGTGGGCGCCATAACGCAGGCCTGCGTGCCGCTATCGGCAGCCACAGCCAGCGCGCAGGCGGCAACGGCGGTCTTGCCGGTACCGACATCGCCCAGCAGCAGACGGTTCATCACGCGCCCGCCATCGCGCATATCGCGCAGGATATCCTGGAACGCGGCCTCCTGCTCGTCGCTCAGCGAAAACGGCAGGGCTTGCTTGAGCGCGGCCAGGTGCTCGCCCGCGGTGTGGGCATAGGGAACCACATCGACCAGACCGCCGTCGTTGCGCAGACGCAGCGCGAGCTGCAGGTACAGGCACTCCTCATAGGCCAAACGGCGGCGCGCAATGTCGCGCTCGGCCATACTCGAGGGAAAGTGAATCGAACGAAGCGCACGGGCACTGCTCATGAGCTTGCGCTTTGCACGCAGTGGTGCCGGGATGGGATCGAAGGGATTGCCGACGAGCTCAAGAGCACCGCTCACGATGCGACGCATCCATGCCTGGCTCACGCCGTCACTTACGTAGTGGACCGGCAAAATGGTACCCGCAGCACGACCGTCCTCAAGCTTTTCAAAGTGCGGCGAGGCCATCTGCTTAAACCCGTAGGCAAATTCAACCTTACCCATCACGGCCAGGCGGTCGCCCTGCTTAAGCTGCTGGGCAATCCAGGGCTGGCGGAAAAAGGCGACCTGCAGCACGCCCGTATCGTCAAGGAGTGAAACCTCGGTCACCTGCATACGCGGACGAGGCCGCTTTTGGACAATACGATCGACCGTGGCGATGATGGTGCACACGGCACCGATGGGCGCCATCTCGATGAACCAAGAACGGGTAAAGTCGAGGTATCGATGAGGGATATGGAGAAGGAGGTCCCCCACCGTCCGAATTCCCAGACGGCGAAGGGCCTCCTCACGTTTACCCGAAACATATTTGAGTCGCGCGATATCCTCGTCGAGCGCATTGCTCTGGGCAAAGCGCTCCGAGACGCGCGGCACGGAGCAGAGCTCGGACATGGGCAGATGCCTACTCGATCGAGAAGATCACGGGATAGAGCGGCTGCTCGCCACGATGGGCGTCAATCTCCAAGTCGGGCTGAGCTTCCTCGATGGCGTCGACGATCTCCTGGAAGGCCTCATCGGACAGCTCCTCGCCGGCCAGAATCGTCAGCGCGTCGCCCTCCTCTTCCTCCTGCATGCGGTTGATGCAGTCGAGCGTGACCTGCTTCACGTCGGAGCCGACCACGTCGATGGAGCCGGCGATGATACCCATGACGTCACCGGAGTGAATCGGAGAACCGTCAGAGGCGCTGGAGTCGCGCACGGCGCGGGTGACCTCGCCATCGCGGACCTCGCTGATGGCGTCGACCATGGCGGCGACGGCATCCTCGAGCTCGGAATCGGGCAGGACCGCGAACAGCGCGGAGAAGGCCTGCGGGACGGTCTTGGTGGGAACGACGGCGACCTTCTTGTCGGTGCAGGCTGAGGCAGCGGCCTCAGCGGCCATGCGAATGTTGCCGTTGTTGGGCAGAATGATGACCGAGGTCGCGTTGACCTGGTCAACAGCGCCCAGCAGGTCTGCAGTCGAGGGGTTCATGGTCTGACCACCCGACACGATCACGTCGACGCCGAGGGACTTGAGGATGTCTGCCTCGCCGGACCCAGCGGCAACGGCGACAAAGCCCAGCGCCTTGGCGGGCTCGGCGGCCTTTTCCTGGTCCTCATGAATCTTGGCGGTACGGTCGTGGGCCTCCATCTCCATGTTGTGGATAAAGACCTCGTAGATCTGACCAAGCTGAAGCATGTACTCGAGCACCAGGTTGGGGGTGTTGGAGTGCACGTGGATCTTGTAATCGGGGTAGGCGCCCACGAGTAGCTCACAGTCGCCCATGGAACCCAGGAACTTAAGGCACTCATCCTCGTCAAAGGGAACGTCAGCCTTAAAGAGGAACTCGTTGCAGTAGCGGAACTCCGAGCCCTCCCAGTCGTCGTTGGCCTCGATCTCAACGCGATTGAGGGCCGCGTCGCGGGCAGAGCCAGCGGAATCAAACGTGGCGGAGAAATCCTCGACCACGGTGCTGCGACCAAGAGCGGCGGCAACAAAGTTCTCAAGGAAAATAGCAAAGCCAAAGGCGCCGGAGTCGACCACGCCGTTCTCCTTCAGAACGGGCAGCAGGTCGGGCGTGCGAGCGACGGACTGGTAGGCCTCGACGACGATGGCATCGAGCGCGTCCTCGGCCGAGAACTTCTTCTTTTCGCACTCATCGGCCTTGGTCGAGACATCGCGCAGGACCGTGAGGATCGTGCCCTCGATGGGCTTGCGGACAGCCTGGAAGGCAACCTTGACGGCACGACGGAAGGCGAAGGCAATGTTGGCGGACGTAATAGGCTCGTCGGCAGAGACAAGGCCCTCGGCCACGCCGCGCAGAATCTGCGACGTGATAACGCCAGAGTTACCGCGGGCACCCATCAGGGAGCCGTGGGTGATGGCGCCGGCGATGGCTTCCATGTCGGCGTCGGCAGGAAGGGCGGAGAGCTCCTTGGTCACCGAGGCAAGCGTGAGCGACATGTTGGTACCGGTGTCGCCGTCGGGTACGGGGAAGACGTTGAGCTTGTTGATCTCCTCGGCCTTGTCGGAAACGGCAGCCGCAGCGATCGGAAAACAGGTGCGAATGGTCTTTGCAATCATGGGTATTTGAATCTCCGTTTTCGGATGCTAGTTCAGACGGCTCTTGAGCGCGTCGATATGGATGCCGATCTTAAGGCTGGCGGGATCGATCTGGGCGATCTCCTGCAGGGTGAAGGCAACGGAGCTCGAAAGATTGTGGCAGACGGATTTCATGTTGACGCCGTTCTCGAGCACAACGTGAAGATCGACCGTAAGGCCGTCCTCGTCGGCGGAGACAAGCACGCCCTTGCGGAGGCGCTGACCGGCAAGCAGGCGCACGCTCTCGGCGCCCTGGAGCTGCTCGGCCATACCGACGACGCCATAGCACGTCATCGCGGCATAACCGGCAATATCGGCAATAACGTCGTTCGAGACGCTCAGGCTGCCGTTAATGGTCTCAGACACAAGAATCTCCTTTTCTTGGTGCTCGCGGCACCATGTCGTGGGAGCAATCATTGCAATATTCTACAACGACCGCGCCATGTTGAGGTGGCGGGCCTCGGGATTACATCCTCGACACGAAATGTTGATACGGTAACGTTCGCGAACGGCGATAGCTTCATGAAAAAACCCGCCGCATAAGCGACGGGTTTTACAACCTGGCTCCCCGGGTAGGACTCGAACCTACAACAGCGCGGTTAACAGCCGCGTGCTCTACCATTGAGCTACCGAGGAATTTAAAGCCCAACGGAAAGGGCTGGAAAATTCTGGCTCCCCGGGTAGGACTCGAACCTACAACAGCGCGGTTAACAGCCGCGTGCTCTACCATTGAGCTACCGAGGAATAGGTGCGTGCTCTCAAGCAACGAAGTTTATTATACGGACGAATCAGCTCAGGGCAAGAACTTTTTTAAGAAATTTTCCGACCTAATCATTGGCCTTGATTATCGACTTTATCCGAACACCTCCCACATTCATCCGCACATGTGCGGATGAATGTGGGAACCCGATACCCTGAGGGCCGGATCGGCCGGCCCCGGGAGATCGGAGGACGGCATGTCCGGAAAGAAGAAGAGTGG
>JAXIYC010000046.1:0-4683 GCA_036304725.1 Collinsella sp.
CAGGCGCTTGAGCAGCGGGTAGAGCGTCGACTCCGTGAGCCCCATGCTCGCCGGCACGTCCTTCACGATCTGGTAGCCGTAGGACTCCTCGCCGGAGACGGCCGCGAGCACGCAGGCCTCCAGGAAACCGCGCTTCATCTGGGCCTCCATCCGCACACCTTCCTTCGTCGTATACTGTGCTACACACACTATACGACGCTAGGTATCAGGCGTCAACATCTATCGAGAAGATTCTCCTGTCATAGGCGCTCGCAGCACCTTCCTCATGGCAGCCTCCGTCACCACCGTGGCAGGCTGAGAAGGTGTCCGATCGCGCCTTTGATCTCCAGTTCTTTCGTCCCGATTCTTCGCTGAGCTTCGTGCCTCATATGCAGAGAACTCAGGTCACATAGGCTACGTCAGCCGGTACTCCATAGGTACGACCCTATATTCACCTTGGCCGATTGGTGCATCCACCTCGACGAAGCCGCACTTCTCCCAGAAGCGGCGGGACTGCTCGTTCCCCTCGACGTAGGCGAGGCGCACACGAGAAACGCCCTCGCAGCGGAGGCGGTTGAGCAACTGTGAGATGAGCAGGCTCCCGACACCTGTCCCCTGCCGAGAGGCGTCGACCATGAAGAACCCGATGAAGGCACACCCCTCCGCTGGATAGCCCCGGACGAGGCCGAGTACGGCGATGAGATTCCCGCCGGCATCGAAGAAGCCAAGATAGGACTTTTGATCTGGGGAGCAGCCGGGAGGCAGCTCGACCATCTCGGCGGCGAGCGCGTCCAGCGTCGGCTCCTCGTCGAGGAATGCGTAGTATTGCGGGTTGCCGAGGCAGAGGGAGAGCAGTGCAGGAAGGTCAGAATGGGAGAGTTTCCTGACTGACGCGACTACACCGTTGAGCTCCTCGCCGTTCATCACATCACCCACCGGTTGTTCTCCTTGTCACCGTATGGCATCCAGCATCAATTCAGGTCCCATAAACAACTAGGGCCAGTCCCCGAGAGGACCGGCCCTTACAAAACCTCAAAGGTTTTTGCATCTGCGTACATCATGGCATCAGCCTCGTGCCACGTCAAGAACCCTCGCAAGAAACGCAAGGTGGGACACGAGGGGGTTCTGCGTCCCATAGCGCGCGATCGCGTCGTCCATTAGGGGACGGAGGCCAGCGACCGCGTCAAGCGCTGCCGGGGCGGCGCGCTTGCCCACAAGCATGTCATGCAGCGCCACGGTGGTCACGAGCTGTTGCGTGCGACGGTTGCGCAGTCTGGCTCGACGGCCCTTGCTGTTGCGGATGCCGTGGGCGTTCAGCCACTCGAGCGCGACTCCCGAGGTTGCGTGCCTCGTCTCGCGCTCGGGCACGAAGCCGTTGCATAGGCAGCCCGCATGGCTCGCGCAGTTGCGGACGGCCTTCACGTCCTTGAGAGCGTAGTGAATCTCCCGCCTACCCACCTCCTCCCAGCGCTCAACGCAGAAGAGGTAAAAGGCGAGCAGCGTCCCGAACGGTGCCACTTCCAACAGCACCCATACGGGCATGGCATCCCGGTAGTGGTCGATCAGCGACCCAGCGTACTCGTCCGCCTGGGACCGCGATACGAGGTCGCGTCTCAGCCCCTCGCGAAAGCCGCGCGGCAGGGAGGACACGAAGTCGGCGACGACGCCATAGCCGTCCTCCCCGCGCCCGGCGGCCTCGGACACGAGCCATGCCCTGACCGCGCGCTCGACGTCTTTCGCCATGAGGCGAAACGTCTCGCGTAGGACGTCGTCAAGAGAACTCACGTCCAAGAGGTCCCCGAAGTCGAGGCTCACGAACTTCCCAGCGTCGAAGCCGTCCTCATGGCGCTGGAAAAGCACCCGGTAGGCGGAGAGGTGTAGGTAGGTCTCAGCACTCGAAAGGATATCGAGCGCGCGCTCCTCCGCACAGCGCTCAAACGTGACGCCCTTGCCCTTGAGCAGATCGATCTGCTGCTCAGGAGTCGTTATGGGCTTAAGGGATAGCGCATCATGCACGCCGTCATCCATACCCCAAGCTGTGAGTTTCTTAGCATCATCCATCATGCAAACAATTCTACCCTACGACCAGAAACTGAAGAGTCCGGCTCCCGAATCACATGAACCGAATAATGGTTAGATGATTATGGAATATTGGTGGCATTATATCGGCACCTCAAGGTGCCGATACTCAAGTCCATGCATAACTTGACATTCCATATCGTCCGGTGAATCCCGCCGAATTTGGACAGCTGTTTGGACATCAGTTGGACAGATACAAAAACAGCCCAGAGGACATAGCCTCTGAGCTGCGAACATTTGGTGGGCGTTAGAAGATTTGAACTTCTGACCTCTTCCGTGTCAGGGAAGCGCTCTCCCCCTGAGCTAAACGCCCAAATGGAGCGGACAACGGGGCTCGAACCCGCGACCCCAACCTTGGCAAGGTTGTGCTCTACCAACTGAGCCATGTCCGCTTACGAGGATTAATCTTACGTGATACCCGCATCCTATGCAAGAACTTTTTTTGAAAAGTTTTGCGACGCCCTCGCGAACCTCGCAAAGACATCAGCCACCACGTAAGGCGCAGGCAAACGCAAACTCGCCGCAAGAGGCCCCTACAACTCAGCGAGCATGATCCAGGCAGAACTGTCCTGCGCGAGCCTGCCGTCTGCAAGCGGTGATGAGGTGAGCAGGACCCTGCCCGCCGGCAGCTCCACGGGTGCTGCACCGAAGTTCGTCACACACGTCCAGCCGTTGTCGCGGCGATAGGCGATGACGCCGCCCTCAGCGCCCTCGGCACCATCCGCAAGGCCGGTGCGCCCGTCAAGATCGAGCCACGCGAGATCGTTGGCGCACCCGCGCAGCTTGCGCCGCAGCCAGAGGGCGTCACGATAGAGCGCAAGCATCGATGTCGGGTCCGCTTCTTCCCTATCGGCAGCGTAATCGGAAAACCATGCAGGCTGCGGCAGATGGGGCGCCGCATCGGCGTCCGCCGGTGAAAACCCAAACGATCCGCCCCGCGCGGGATCGTCCGCCGACACCCACGGCAGGGGCACACGACAGCCGTCTCGCCCCTTCTCGCGCTTCGGTCCGTGCGTATTGGTCGCAGTGGGATCTTCGAGTGCAGCCCACGGAATGTCAGCCACCTCAAAAAGGCCGAGCTCCTCACCCTGATACACGTACGCCGCGCCCGGAAGCGCCAGCTCGAGCAAAAGGGCCGCCCGCGCGCGGCGCTCGCCAAGTTCACGGTCCTCGTCATAAGACGACCCGTCGCGTAAGAGCCAGTCGAGCGCAATCTGGTGGTAGCGCGTCGCCTTGATCTGCGGCAGGGCATAGCGCGTCGCCACGCGCGGCACGTCGTGGTTGGAGAGCACCCAGGTCGAGGCGGAATCGGATTCTATAGCTGCCTTCAAGCCCTCCTCGATTGCAGCGTGCATGTCATCATAGGTCCAAGTGGCCTTGGCAAACTCAAAGTTGAATGTCTGGCCAAGCTCGCTGGGACGCGCGTAGAGATACTGGCGCTCGGGCAGCACCCACGCCTCGGCAACGGCGCTGCGTGGCGGATCATAGCGGTCGAACACGCGGCGCCACTCGCGATAGATCTCGTGGACCTCGTTGCGGTCCCACAGCGGATGGGTGCCGTCCTCAACCATGTCATCGCCCTCGGCGAGATGCCACCGGTCGAGGTCATCGCGGTCGAGATCCTTGGCGAGACCGTGCGCCACATCAATGCGAAAGCCATCGACGCCTCGATCGCTCCAAAACGCCAGGACGTCGCAAAAGAACGCATGAACCTCGGGGCACGACCAGTCAAAGTCCGGCTGCTCGGGCGTAAACATGTGCAGATACCACTGACCGTCCGCGACGCGCGTCCAGGCGGGGCCGCCAAAGTTGCCATTCCAATTGGTGGGAGGCAGCTCGCCGTGCTCGCCGCGACCATCGCAGAAGATATAACGGGCGCGCTCGGGCGATCCGGGGCCGGCGGCAAGAGCGGCTTTGAACCAGGGGTGCTGGTTGGACGAATGGTTGGGCACGATGTCGACGATGACCTTGATGCCGTGCGCGTGAGCCGCAGCGATCATGTCATCAAAGTCGTCAAGCGAGCCGAGACGTGGGTCGACATCGCAGTAGTCCGCCACATCATAGCCGCCATCAACAAGAGGCGATGGGTAAAACGGGCTCAGCCAGATGGCCTCGATACCCAGCCGCTCAAGATAGTCCATCTGCTGGGTAATGCCCGCGATATCGCCCAGACCCGAACCAGTCGAATCCTTAAACGAGCGCGGGTAGATCTGATAGATCGCGGCATCGGACATCCATGAGCGCGAAGAGGTTATTTCTGTAGCCATGGGGCATATCTCCCTTGCAACGAGGTTTGCGAGATGTCCACGATGATACGCCCAAGGCAGACATTCGCGACAAACAACGCCCCACCCACGCTCCAAAAAAATGCTCGCTCCCTCTCGGGTTCGAGCCCCCTGGGGCGGATTGACCAATGAGGCGAAAAGAATGGAAGACTCACTCCCCCGGCCACGACAGCGAGCGGGCTCCGGGTGCCCCAGGTTGCCGTGAAAGAGGAGGGAAGCGTACTTTATGTACGCGACCGACGATTGAGGGGCAAGATGGGGTGCCCGGGGCTCGCACAGCGTCAATCAGAACCACCCTTAAAAAGGGTGGTTTGCTCTTAGGGTATAACCCACGGGCTCC
>JAXIYC010000047.1:0-51159 GCA_036304725.1 Collinsella sp.
GGGCGCTCGTCCGGGAGGGCGGGATGCCGTTCGAGATGAGGGTCAAGATGCCGGCGCCCGACGGGGAGACGGCGAGTTAGCCGGCAGGTCGGCATGTCAATCCTGGTCTAACAGAGCCATAGATTAAGCGATTCTTGAGCCAAGATTAATGTTGGATGAGTTTTTGGGTGGCAGTAGGGAAGAGAGAGGTGTCCTTCTGGGTAGCTAGCAGCGAGGTCTAATACTTTTCCGAGAAGTGAACGAGTGAAAACGGACCCCCGGAGCATCGACACTTTCCGGTTGCCGTTTCCTGCGGTTTTAATGCCAGAATTCTGCGATTTCACCGCCGAAAAATGTGGATGCTTCAGGGGTCCAAAAACAGCCGTTCACTTCGCGGAAAAGTATTAGACCTCGATAGCGGGGGATGTGGTGCCGGTGCAAAACGGCGTCAAAGGTTGGTCGAGCAGGCGGTTTCTCCATTGATGTCCGCACGACATGTGACACTTACCCTGCCGTCCGGCTCTGCCGCGGCGGCACGTACCTGAACAACGATCCTCTAAGGAGTTCAATATCGATGAGTGACAACACCAAGCACCTCGCAAAGAAGTGCGTCAAGGACGCGGGGCCGTGTCTTGCGCTGTGCGTGGCCGGCGCAGCGGTCGCGCTGCTGGCTGTTCTGGGGCCATTCGACGTGCTCCGAAGTGCCAGTTCTCTGCACGTTTGCATGGCCTTTGCCGGCGCCATGATGACCGGCGGCGTGCTCGATCTGATTTTTTGGGTGCTCGACCCGTTTGGATGGAAGAACGAGGGGTAGGTCCTAAAGGATGGAAGGGCTGGAACGGTTGGCTTAGTGATCGTGCAGAATGTGGGCTAGCGACTTACAGGGAAGTGGTAATCCGATGACGGTCTATGTGACGGGCGATATTCACGGCGGCCTCGACATGTAAAAGCTGCGCGATTGGGATCTTGGGGAAAGCCTGACGAGCGACGACTATCTCATCATTGCCGGCGACTTTGGCTTTCCGTGGGATTTCTCTGCCGAGGAGTGCGTCGACATCGCTTGGCTGGAGTCGCGCCCCTATACCGTGCTGTTCGTCGACGGCAACCACGAACGTTTCGACCACTGGGCGGAGCGACCCATGGAGTTGTGGCACGGCGGACTGACACAGCGCCTGTCGGACACCTCGCCCATACGGCGCCTGACGCGCGGCGAGGTTTTTGAACTCGACGGCTCAACGGTCTTTACCATGGGCGGCGCCACGAGCGTGGACAAGGAATACCGCATTCCGTATTCCAGCTGGTGGCCGCAGGAGTTGCCGGACGAGCGCAACTTTGAGGAGGCGCGGACAAAGCTCGACAGCGTGGGCTGGAAGGCCGACTACGTGATCACCCACACCTGCTCCACGCGCATGTTGTCGCCCACGCTCTATCCGGCGCCCGGCTGGAATTATCCCGATGTCGATCGACTCACCACGTTTTTTGACGAGCTGGAGGACCGTCTGGACTACAAGCGCTGGTACTACGGGCATTTTCATCGGGATGTCAACCCGGCCGAGCGCCATACCGTGCTCTACGACTGCATCGTTCGCCTGGGCGACGAACTCCAGCCCTGGGATGTTGCGTAGAGGCGGGGTGGCTGGCTACTCGACCGTTACAGTGATGTTCTCCCGATGCGTACGGATAACATCCCAGCTAAAGTGCTCGACCAGCTGCTCGGCAGAGCGCGGTGTGGCGTCCGGCGCGATGCCCGTTTGCCCGGCGAGCCATCCCAGCAGCGTCTCGGGCGTGCCAAAGCGTGCGCGTAGTTCGCCCAGGTCCAAATCGCGGTCTCGCTTGGAAAGGCGGCGGCCATCCGGCGACATGAGCAGCGGAATGTGTGCGTAGTGCGGCGTTGGAAGTCCCAGCAGATGCTGCAGGTAGATTTGGCGCGGCGTGGAGCCCAGCAGGTCGCATCCGCGCACAACCTCGGTGACGCCCATGGCAGCGTCGTCGACCACCACGGCCAGCTGATAGGCAAACACGCCGTCGCTGCGGCGCACCAAAAAGTCTCCGCACTCGGTGGCGAGTGCCTCGCATTGGGCTCCGTACGTGCGGTCCACGAATTCGATCACGTCGTCTGCGAGGTCGTCGACGACGGGCACGCGCAGGCGCGTGGCCGGAGCGCGCAGGATGCTGCGGCGGGCAACCTCTTCGGCAGAAAGGCCTCGGCAGGCGCCGCGGTAGATGGGTGTGCCGTCGCTCGCGTGCGGTGCGCTCGCGGCATGGAGTTCGGCGCGCGTGCAAAAGCAGGGATAGGTGAGGCCGGCGTCTTGCAGTTGATGCAGAGCACGCTCGTACAGGTCTAGGCGATCATGCTGGTAGTAGGGGCCTTCGTCCCATTCGAGCCCCAGCCAAGCCAGGTCGTCAATCAGTTGGGCGGCAAGCTCCGGCCGCTTACAGCGATCGTCCAGGTCCTCGATGCGCAACACGATGCCGCCGCCCTGGCTGCGGGCCGAAAGCCACGAGCACAGACAGCTGAACACGTTGCCCAGGTGCATGCGGCCCGAGGGCGACGGGGCGAAGCGTCCCACGACGGGGGTGGGCTCTGCCGTTGCCGGTGCGTCCGCGGCGTGTGTTGCTATGTTGCGTGCGTTGATATCCATGCGGACGAGTATAGCGCGGGAGGTGGGGGAGGCACCGGCTCGACAGCTCGATCGCCACCCGCCAGCCCAACCCCTCAAACGACAGAAACCCCGGCAGCTCTTCGCAACTGCCGGGGTTTCCGCGGAAAAGGGGGACATGATCCTCAAGCGAACGGCAAAGGGGCAAACCGTTTTCGCTCAACTGCTTTATGCCCCTCGGCTGGCGGCTCAATCAGCGCATGCCGCGCCCACACAAAGCCGCTACACCTGTGACGGAGCTGTGAAGTGGTATCTATCGTTGGTGCAGGCCATGCCAAGGAGTGTCCCAAACTGCCGGCAGATAAGGAACGTCCCTAAGTGCCAGGCTCGGGTGGGACTTTTGTCCCATTTGGCGCTCCGGTCGCCTAGATATTCGTCATGTGTGCCCGTAAACGTGGGACAATGGCGCTGTTGGTATCACAGACAAAGGATGTGCCTATGAACGCCCCTGTTGCCAAGACCTGTCGGCAGCGCCGCCTATTCGCGCGATTTGCTTCCGTCTGCGCGCTCGTCGCGCTTGCGTTGTTGCTGCTGCCTGCCGCCGCGCACGCCGACGGCTACTCCATGAGCCAAACCTACATCGGCGCCACGGTCGAGGCCGATGGCTCGTTGACCGTTGTCGAGGGACGCCAGTTCGATTTCGATGACGACATCAACGGCGTGTTTTGGGAGATCAATGCGGGCACCAACCAGCAGGGCGGCGCGGCGGGTGTCGACGTGCTGAGCGTCGAGGAAGAGGACACCGCGTTCAACAAAGTCGATAGCGCAAACAAGGGTGACTCTGGCGTCTACACGGTCGAGCAGTCCGACGGCGGCGTAAAGATCAAGGTTTTCAGCCCCCACGAGAGCGGCGATAGCGTGATCTATTACGTGAGCTACACCATGACCGGTGCGGTCATGAACTGGGCCGATACCGCTGAGCTCTACTGGAAATTTGTAGGTGACGGCTGGTCCGCGGATTCCGACGATGTCGAGATGGAAGTGCACTTCGCAAATGCCGCTGCCGGGACGGCGGCCGTCAAGGGCGATAACTTCCGCGCATGGGGCCACGGTCCGCTGACGGGCGACGTGTCACTCGATGAGGACGAGCCCATGGTCACCTATACCATTCCCTGCGTGCATCAGGGCGAATTCGCCGAGGCACGCATCGCCTTCCCCAGCGACTGGGTGCCATGGCTTTCCGCCTCGAGCGAGGAGCGCATGCCGACAATCCTGAGCGAAGAGAAGGCGTGGGCCGACGAAGCTAACGCCCGCCGCGCTCACGCTCGCATGATTGCCAATGTACTTGCCGTACTAAGTGTTGTCGCAGCGGTGGCCTTTACCGGCACAATCGTTGTGCTCAAGCTGCGCCGCCGCAAGCCCAAGCCGCTTTTCCAGGACGAATATTTCCGCGATGTGCCTTCGGCCGACCATCCCGCCGTGCTTTCGGCCCTCATGAGCTGGAACGAGGTGCCCGATCAGGCATATATCGCCACGCTCATGAAGCTTACTGACGACCGTGTGATCAAGCTGGAGCAGGCGACCGTGACCAAGGCCAAGAAGGGTCTGTTGGGGCGTGAAAAAGAAGAGCAGACGTATC
Source organism: Collinsella sp. (assembly GCA_036304725.1). GTDB lineage: Bacteria > Actinomycetota > Coriobacteriia > Coriobacteriales > Coriobacteriaceae > Collinsella. Next base: position 4,219 of record JAXIYC010000047.1, read on the forward strand.
GCGTGACGGTGAGTGATGCGGGTTGGAAGTCGGCCAAGGGCATTGACCACATGGTGCTCAAGGTCTTCTTTGCCGGTGCTAAGCCCGACGAGAACGGCGATCGCTCGCGCACGTTTGACGAGCTGCAGCACTACGTCAAGCAGCACGCTACGCCCGTGGGCGACAAGCTCGAGGACTATCAGAACACCGTTAAGGGCAAGTTGGCCGATAGCGAGTACGTTGCCTCGGACGGCATTGTCGCAATGGTGTTCTGCCTGGTTCTTGGTATTCTGATCGCCTTTGTTCCCATGGGATCCATTTTCTTTACCGACGGCGCACAGGCGAACATTATCGCCGCGGTTATCTCGGTGCCGATTGTGCTGGTGGGTATTGGCGTGGGCCTTACGTTCCGCCGCTTTACGCCGGAAGGTGCCGAGGTAGCGGCCCGCTGCAAGGCGCTCAAGCATTGGCTCGAGGACTTCACGCGCCTAAAGGAAGCCGTCCCGGGCGATTTGGTGCTGTGGAACAAGCTGCTGGTGATGGGTGTGGCGCTGGGCGTTTCGAAGGAAGTCCTGCGTCAGCTTGCCGAGGCGGTGCCTCCCGAGGTGCGCGAGGCCGACGGTTTCTACGACAATTACCCCTGCTACTGGTGGTACTACCATCATTACGGCATCGATTCGCCGCTCGATTCGTTTAACGATGTGTATCACGAGAGCATCCGTGAGCTGGCTTCGAGTTCCGATAGCTCGGGCGGCGGCGGTGGTGGCGTCGGCGGAGGCGGCGGCGGAACGTTCTAACGGTCGTAAGCTATGGGATGGGCTTTTCTCGACAGCCGTCGGGGAAAGCCCATCCCCTTTTTATGCGCTACCTACGAAGACCGTCCCCAGCGACTAACCATTGGGGACGTTCCTAAATGACTAGGTATGGCTGCTGGGCCTAGACTGTTAGGTCGAGTTCGTAGAGGAAGCTTTCGCGCGGCATGGCGTGGCGGCGTTCCTCGCGGTTGGCGCGGTGCGTGGCAGTGCGCTTAAAGCCGTGCAGCTCGTAGAACTTCCACGAGCAGTTGGAGTCGGTGTACAGGTGTGCGCTGGTCGCCCCGCACGAGGACAGATGCGAGATAGCGGCGTCGAGCAGCACCGTGCCAACGCCCAGGCCGTGGACATCGCGATCCACGGCGAGCAGCGTGACCTCGTTGTCATGCGGCAGCGGGCTTTTCTCGAGCAGGCGGTTGTTGGTTCGGATGGTGGCGCGCACAAACGAGAGGTACTCGGCGCAAGCTTCAGGCTCCAGCTCGCGCATCTGCGACAGCAACGAGCGTTCGGTGTCCATCCAATGTTCCTTGACGGTGGCGCCGGAGCTCTGTCCCGCACGCGCGAGCGCAATGCCACGCGCCTGACCGTCGATTACGGCAACCTGCGAAAACGTCGAGGAAGAAAGGCAGTAGGCAAGGTCGCACGCGGCTTCGAGGCGGTTGTACTCATCGTTATCCGAGTTGTTGTGCCAAAGCTGCTGCAGGATCAGCGCGATGGCGTCGAAATCTTCGGTATCAAACGGTCGGTAGAGAACCCGCGAGACCATGGTGCCTCTTTCTATTGCGGATGCATATCGAGCACAGTTCTACCACGCCATTGGCATCTAATTATGGTGCCCCTGTGTTCCATGAACTCACCGTGCCCAGTGGCGCTCCTGCAACCCCCGCTCGAAGCTTTTTCTGCACAGCCGTGCGTTGCGGGGTGCATCGTCGCGCTCGATGCGCTACATTGAATCAGTATTTTCAATGCCGCTGCGCGAGCGCTGCAGATCGACGTATCACCGACTCACAGAGCACGGCGGCGTACCAGACAGGAGGACTGCATGGGATCTGATGTGAAGATCGCACGCGCGTTGATCTCGGTTACCGATAAGACGGGCGTCGTCGATTTCGCACGGACGCTGGTTGACGACTTTGGCGTCGAGATCATCTCTACGGGCGGCACGGCTCGTGCCATCGAGGACGCGGGCGTTCCCGTAACCCCCATCGAGGAGTTCACGGGCTATCCCGAGATGATGGACGGCCGCGTCAAGACGCTGCATCCCAAGGTTCACGGCGCGCTGCTTGCCCGTCGCGATTCCGAGCAGCACATGCAGGAGGCCGCTCAGCACGGCATTAAGCTGATCGACCTGGTCGTCGTCAACCTGTACGAGTTCGAGAAGACCGTCGCCAACCCCGAGGTCACCTTCGCGGACGCCATCGAGCACATCGATATCGGTGGTCCCTCCATGCTGCGTTCTGCCGCTAAGAACGCCACGAGCGTTACCGTCATCTCCGATCCGGCCGACTACGACGCCGTCCTTGCCGAGATGCACGAGACCGGCGGCTGCACCACGCTTTCCACCCGTCGTCGCCTGCAGGTGAAGGTCTACCAGACCACCGCCGCCTACGACACGGCTATCTCCCGTTGGCTTGCCGCCCAGGCAAGCGACGTGGCGGATACCTCTGCCAAGCTCGAGATCTCGTTGGAGAAGGTCGACGACCTGCGCTATGGCGAGAATCCTCAGCAGAAGGCTACGGTCTACCGCTTTGCCGAGGGCTGCGAGAACACCGCGAGCTCGCAGTTCCCGCTCGTTGGCTCCGAGCAGATCCAGGGCAAGCCGCTCAGCTACAACAACTATCTGGATGCCGACGCCGCTTGGAACCTGGTCCGCGAGTTCGACGAGCCGGCCTGCGTGATCCTCAAGCACCAGAACCCCTGCGGTTCCGCCGTTGCCGAGGACATCACGGCCGCCTACGACCGCGCCTTCGCCTGCGATCCCAAGAGCGCCTTTGGCGGCATCATCGCCTGCAACCGCGAGGTTCCCTATGAGCTGGTCGAGCACTTTGCCGATCAGAACAAGCAGTTCGTCGAGGTCATCATCGCCCCGAGCTACACTGCCGAGGCGCTCGAGCGCATGGCTAAGCGCCCCAACCTGCGCGTGCTGGCCACCGGCGGCGTGGACCACGGCGCCCAGGTGGAGCTGCGCTCCATCGACGGCGGCATGCTGGTGCAGGAAGTCGACCATGTGACCGAGGATCCCGCGACCTTTACGTTCCCCACCGACCGCAAGCCCACCGACACCGAGATGGCCGAGCTCGAGTTTGCCTGGAAGGTCTGCAAGGGCGTTAAGTCCAACGCCATCCTGGTCTCCAAGGGTAAGGCCGGCATTGGCATGGGCCCGGGTCAGCCTAACCGCGTTGACTCTGCGCTACTTGCCTGCGAGCGCGCCGAGGACTTCTGCGAGCGCGAGGGCGTGGAGAAGGGCGGCTTTGCCTGTGCAAGCGACGCGTTCTTCCCGTTCCGCGACAACGTCGACGTGCTTGCCGCGCACGGCGTGACCTGCATCATCCAGCCCGGCGGCTCCAAGCGCGACGACGAAAGCATCCAGGCCTGCAACGAGCATGGTATTGCGATGGTCTTCACAGGGGCCAGGCATTTTAGGCACTAGAGGCTTTCCCAAGCACCCGACCTTGCCCCTCAAACCGTCGCTTGCGTACATTTAGTACGCGGCGCTCCTCTTTCGGGGCAATCTCGGGCACTTGGAAAACCCTTAATGGGATGTTGTTCTATCCCATTAAGCCGATCGGTCGCCTGACCGTATCGTCAAAATAATCTCTGCAAAAGACGGCTGCTCCGTTTGGAGGGCCGTCTTTTTGGTATAAGAGGACGGAATGACTAACACGAAAGGTATGACCATGCCCCAGATTGATGATGCCGAGCTGTTTGGCAATGCCGAGGATCAGCGTGCGTACGAGGACTTTTGCGCCAATCAGGAGGCGGTCGAGAAGTTCACGCTCGACAAGCCCGCGCTTGTCTGCCGTTGGCGCATGTCCAACAAAAAGGTGCCCATGCTCAACCGCCACATCCGCGCACTGTCCGAGCGCCTGGTGCAGGGCGAGCCGCTTACCCATAACATGCTCAGCTGGGCCAAGCAGCACGTTGAGTGGTCACTTGCCGAGGGCGACTACACCGCCCGCGACGGCGTGCTCATGCTGGTGATCGATATCAACGGCAACGCCGCCATGACGGTGGGGGAGTACGAGCCGCTGGCCGACACGTCGGCCAAGGCGCTGCGTGCCCGTTCTGCCGAGGCTCGCTCCGAGGCCGACGAGACCGGCGTGGCGCCCGAGCTGCTCGCCGCCGTCAACGACGGTGAGCTGGCCTTTGTGGCGCCGGCGGACGAGTGCCTGTGCGGCACGGCGACGCTCATCGAACAACTGGCCCAGACCAAGGGCATCCCGGTCACGCGCGTAGATATTCCCGCGCAGCTTAAGGGCGCGCTGTTCCTGGTGAGCGACGAGCACGGCGTGGTTCCCGCAACCGAGACGGAGGCCGCCGAGGCCGACGCCGCCACGGTCGCCTTCTTTGCCGACGGCTACGAAAAGCTCCGTGCCCGCCGCTAAATGACTTTTCTGGGACGGGGATTAAGAATCATGTTGGTCCCCGCCACCGCTGCGAGTGCGAGGCGGACAAAACGCCCCCGCTCGCGAACAGTTCTGTCACCTTGGTACCGCGCGCGGTGCACACCTGCAGTTTCGCGGCCATAATGGTGGCAAGACAACCAAGAGGGGAGCGGAATCCATGGCGCTGATCTATGTCGTTGAGGACGACGAGCCCATTCGTCGTGAGCTTATCGACATCCTTGCCCGCGCCGGGTTTGAAATCGAGGCCTGCGAATCGTTTGAGCATGTCTCGCGCGATATTCTCGCCGCCGCGCCCGACCTGGTGCTGCTCGACCTGACGCTTCCCGTCAAGGACGGCCAGCATATCTGCCATGAGGTTCGCCGCGAATCCGAGGTCCCCATCATCGTCCTCACCTCGCGCACGACCGAGATTGACGAGGTCATGGCCATGACGCTTGGCGCGGACGACTTTGTTCCCAAGCCTTACAGCGCCCGCGTGCTCGTGGCGCGCATCAATGCCTTGCTGCGCCGCACCGCGGCGGCGGGCGAGCGTAGCACGCTCGTCCACAAGGGACTGGAGCTCGACCTCGCACGCTCCATGGTCACCAATACGCAAACCGGTACCAGCACCGAGCTCACCAAAAACGAACTGCGTATCCTCTCGCTGCTTCTGAGCCGCGCGGGCAAGATTGTTTCGCGCTCGGCCATCATGCAGGACCTGTGGGACTCCGACGCCTTCGTGGACGACAACACGCTCACCGTCAACATCAACCGCCTGCGCACCACGCTCGAAAAAATCGGCATCAAGGGGTATTTGACGACGCACCGCGGCCAGGGCTATTCGGTTTAGGGGCCGGCTATGTCGTTTGCCAAATTCTTCAAAGATGCGCTGCTTCCCGTCGCCGTGTGGACGTGCGGCGTGCTGCTGAGCTGCTTTGTGTTGACGGTCGCCGGCGCACCCGTTTCTATCGTGGTCGTGGCGGTCGGCGTGTCCTTTATCTTCGGTATGCTCGGCATCGTGATCGAGTACGTTCGCCGTCGCCGTTTTCTGCGCCAGCTGGAGCGCGCGGCAGAGGAGCTCGAGAGTCCCGCATGGGTGCAGGAGATGGTGCAATGCCCGACCTATGCCGAGGGCGAGCTCGAGTACGAGGTCTTGCGCCGGGTGGGCAAAGCCGCCTGCGACGAGGTTGCCGAAGGCCGGCGTCAGACCGATGACTATCGCGACTATATCGAGAGCTGGGTCCACGAGGCCAAGCTGCCTCTGGCGGCGGCTCACCTGATTTTGGAAAACCTTGATGGCAGCGAAGACGACCTGTCGCGTGTGGATGACCTGGGCCGCGAGCTGGCTCGCGTGGAGCGCTATATCGACCAGGCGCTGTACTACGCGCGCTCGGAAGTCGTGGAGCGCGACTACCTGATTCGCCGCTGGGGTCTCAAGACCTTGGTGACGGGCGCGATTAAAGCCAACGCGCGTGAGCTTATCGCGGCGCACGTGGCGCCGGTGTGCGGGAACCTTGACTTTGAGGTCTTTACCGACGAGAAGTGGCTCGAGTTTATTCTGGGGCAGCTCATCCAGAACAGCATTAAATACGCGCGCGAGGACGGCGCGAAGATCGTGTTTTCGGGCGCGTTGCTGGACGAGGGCCTGGCAAGCGAGCGCATCGAGCTTACCGTTGCGGACAACGGCTGCGGCGTGAGCGCGGCAGACCTGCCGCGCGTGTTCGAGAAGGGCTTTACCGGCGACAACGGCCGCGCCACCAAGCGCGCAACGGGCATCGGCCTCTACCCGGTGGCACGCCTGTGCTCCAAGATGGGCATTGACGTCACCGCGGCATCCGAGCCCGGCGAAGGCTTCGTCGTCACGTTTGCCTTCTCGACCAACAAATTCCAATACTTTGAGTAGTCGTCGCGGTGTAACGTCCCGGAGCGTCATTCACGTTAAGACAATTATCCCAAACGGGATAATTCCATCATGATGTGCTATGATTATCCCGTTTGGGATAATCATAGGGGATTAGCATGCAAGACTGGAATGAGCGAACGATTTTTGACCCAGCTGAACTCGGTGCATATTTGCGTGAGCGCCGGAAGAAGCTCGGTTATACCCAACGCGATGTGGCTGATTTCAACCAGTGCAGTTTGCGCTTTGTGAGCGAGCTTGAGTGTGGAAAGGCGGGTGCCAATCTTCGCCAAACCCTTCAAATCGCTAACAGCTTGGGGGTCGATTTGATCCTGAGGGAGAGGGGCGACGGCTCATGGCATTAAAGGTTTATCGTGAGTATCGGGGAACGTTTGAGCTGGTCGGAGAATTTGAGAGGGCCGACCCCGTAAACGAGACGTTTGCATATGATGAGGGATATCTTGAACGCGACGATGCTGCCGCACTCTCAGCTTCTCTTCCCTTGCGACATGAGCCATATGCCAGCAATGAGTTTTCGGCCTTCTTTTCGGGCATGCTTCCCGAGGGCCCGGTTCGGCATGAGCTGTCGATGCGTTTTCAAATCCCCCAGTCAGACTATTTATCGATGCTCGAGCGTTTGGGCGATGAGTGCGTTGGTGCCTTGAGGTTTCTCGGCGATGAGAAATCGAGCTACGATCCGGGCTATCGTCCTCTGCAAGACGAGGATTTTGAGGCACTTTCTAAGGCGGAAGTGTTTGAGATTGCAAATGATATGCAGGATTCGAGGCTGTCGTTGGCGGGCGCTCAGTCTAAAACCGGTTGGTTTTTACCGCGCGGTAAAGATGCAAAAAAGGCCGGGTCGGGGGATTGGATGCTGCCGCTCGGCTCTGCCCCCTCGACTCACATAGTCAAGATTGCTTCAACTAAACATCCGGATTTGCCGTTCAACGAATTAATTTGCATGACGGCAGCGTCTGCTGCTGGGCTTGAAATTGCCCGTTCAGAAGCTTCGGATACGATTCCTGGTGCGTTCTTTTCCGAGCGTTATGACAGAATCTGGAGCAATGAGCCGCCGTCGATGAGCGGATTCGATGTGCCTCTGAGGCTGCATCAGGAGGATTTTTGCCAAGCGGTTGGCTGGCCTTCGTATATGAAATACGAGACACGTCCCGATAGCTGCTATATGGCTCTTTGCGGCCGATTGATAAGAGAGCAATCGTCTAACGTAATTGCTGATACTCAAATGTTCGCTCGTCAGGTAATGGTCGATTATGCGTTGGGGAATTGCGACTCGCATCTCAAGAACCATTCGTTTCTTTATAGTCCGAGTTGGCGGGAAAAGAGGTTGGCCCCTGCATACGATATTGTTTGCACGACGATAATGGGATACGACCATAATCTTGGGATTGATATTGGGGATCACCGGGTGATCGATGGGGTGACTCCTGAAGATTTCGAATTCATGTCTCAAGATTTGCATCTGCCACTCAAGATGATCAAGAACATCGCGGCGGAAGTGGCTGAAGAGGTGTCTGCCCAGCTTGCAGAACTTGCCTCTGCAACCGGAGATTTGGGTCGGGTCGCTCTGAAAATTCAGACGGATTCCGTTGAGAGAATGAGGGTTCTGGAGCAATTCTCAGCCTAAAGCAAAGCGGGGCCACCGTAATGGTGGTCCCGCTCTTGGAAGACTTGGGCACGTGGGCTTGCGCTCCGCGATGCGTTAGGCGTACGTTTGCTACTTCACGACCAAGATGTCGCAGTCCGTATTGCGCAGCAGGAACGTCGAAATCGAACCCAGGAGCGCATACTTGATCGAGGACAGGCCGCGTGCGCCGCAGAGCACCAGGTCGGGCTTCACCACGTCGAGCATCTCGTCTTTGAGCGTCTCGCGAATACGGCCGGCGCGAATCATGACCTCGACCTCGGGAATATCGGGATTGGCCTTGGCCTCTTCGAGCTGCTTGGCGATGGAGTTCTTAAATGCCTCCTCCAGTCCGTTGACCAGATCGACCGGATAGGAACCAGCGCTCTCGAGTGCCGTGGAATCGATAACGTGGCCGATAATCAGCTTGGCGCCGTTGTTCGCGGCGACCTTGATGGCGCGTGCGAGCACAAAATCCTGCTGCTCAGTACCGTCGAGCGAAACAAATACCTTGGTATAGCCCTCGTTCATGGTTTCCTCCTTGGTCTATCGCACGGGCGCGGGGCTCGTGCGTCGGGCGGGCGCGGATGCGTGGCCGCCGGACACTTTATCTTGTTGCAGTTATACCCAAGGATTTGGGTTTGACCGCTCGCAATTCTGTGAACGGGCGAGTTTTTTGGTAAGGGTAGGCGCAGGCGCGCCGCCAACGGTTGATAATGGGACATCACCCGCACCGTCCGCAGAACAATATCGGCGGGTGTCTAACGAGGGGGTCCCTTTGGATATCATTGAGCTTCTAAAATCTGCCTTCATGGGCCTGGTCGAGGGCATCACCGAATGGCTGCCTGTTTCGTCGACCGGTCACATGATCTTGGTGGACGAGTTCGTCAAGATGAACGTGAGCGAGACGTTCTGGAATATGTTCCTGGTCGTGATTCAGCTTGGCGCCATTTTGGCCGTCTGCGTTTTGTTCTTCTACGACCTCAACCCGTTTTCTCCCAGCAAGGGCAAGGAGGGCCGTCGCGACACCTGGGTGCTATGGGGCAAGATTGTGCTCGGCTGCATTCCCGCCGCGGCGATCGGTCTGCCGCTTAACGACTGGATGGAGGAGCATTTCTACAATGCTCCCGTCGTGGCGTTGGCGCTCATTGTGTACGGCGTGCTGTTTATCGTGATCGAGAACTGGCGCGCGAACAAGCGCGACCAGGCTGCTCTTGCCGGTTCGTTTGGTTCGCGTGCTGTGGTGGCGGGCGGACGTCCCGCCGGTGCGCATTTTGCCGCGCCCGCTGCGACTGCCGCCGCAGACGATGACGATAGCTTGGACTTTGGCTCCATCACTACGCTCGAGGATCTGAGCTGGAAGACCGCGCTGGGTATCGGTTGCTTCCAGGTGCTTTCGCTGATTCCGGGCACATCGCGCTCCGGCTCCACGATCATCGGCGGCCTGCTTTTGGGCTGCACGCGTTCGGTGGCGTCCAAGTTTACGTTCTTCCTGGCCATTCCCGTCATGTTTGGCGCGAGTGCGCTCAAGCTGGTCAAGTACTTTATTAAGGGCGGCACGTTCGGCACCAACGAAATCGCCATCCTGGGCGTGGGCTGCGTCGTCGCCTTTGTGGTGTCGCTCATTGCCATCAAGTGGCTTATGGGCTTCGTGCGCCGTCACGACTTCAAGTGCTTCGGCGTCTACCGCATCATCCTGGGCATCGTGGTGCTCGCGTACTTCTTTGTCCTGGAGCCTATGCTCGGCCTGTAACTTGGTTGACGCTGCGCGGCGACCAGAGCGACAACTTGTCATTCAAAGGGGGTGGCATGACCAAAAGGTCTATGCCGCCCCCTTTTCATGCCAATTTGTTCGCTCTGGCCGCCGCTCGCTGCTGCCATGACATCGGTGGCCCCCCAATGCACCAAATCCGCTGGGGCGGGCCTGACGGTGGCGCACGGAGTCGTGGTGTGATTTGCGTCGGTGTCCGCGCGGCTCGGTATACTGGTACGGCTCAAACTATGGCGCCGCCCGCAGGCGCGCCGTCCGTCAGATGAGGAGTCGCCCATGACCCAGCCCCTGCCCTGGGAAAAGAACGCCGCGGTACCCGTACCGCCCGCGCCGGAACCCGTGCCGCTCGATGCATACACCGCCCCCGCTGCGCCGGAGCCCGAGCTCGTTCCGCTCGACATCTACGACGCTCCCGCGCCGGCGCCCAAGCCTGCCAAGCCGCTCGTCGACATCGACAGCCTTAATCCCGCCCAGCGCGAGGCGGTCCTGACCACCGAGGGCCCGTTGCTGGTGCTCGCCGGCGCCGGCTCGGGCAAGACCCGCGTCTTGACCTTCCGCATCGCACATATGCTCGGCGACCTGGGTGTTAGGCCTTGGCAGGTTCTTGCCATCACGTTTACCAACAAGGCTGCGGCCGAGATGCGCGAGCGTCTGGCGGCACTCATCCCAAGCGGCACCCGTGGCATGTGGGTGTGCACCTTCCATGCCATGTGCGTGCGCATGCTGCGCGAGGACGCCGACCTGCTGGGCTACACCGGCCAGTTCACCATCTACGATGACGATGACTCAAAGCGCATGGTGCGTGACATTATGCAGGCGCTCGGCATCGAGCAAAAGCAGTTCCCCATCAACATGATCCGCAGCAAGATCAGCTCGGCCAAAAACGCCATGATCGGGCCCGAGGACATGCTCAAATCCGCTGACAGCCCCAATGACAAAAAGGCCGCGCAGGTCTACCTGGAGCTGGAGCGCCGCCTGCGCGCCGCCAACGCGATGGACTTCGACGACCTGCTCGTGCGCACGCTCGAGCTGCTGCGCACCCGCCCCGAGGTGCTCGATAAGTACCAGGAGCGCTTCCGCTACATTAGCGTCGACGAGTATCAGGACACCAACCACGTCCAGTACGAGATCGCCAACCTGCTGGCCGCCAAGTACCAAAACCTCATGGTCGTGGGCGACGACGACCAGTCCATTTATAGCTGGCGCGGCGCCGACATCACCAATATCCTGGATTTTGAAAAGGACTTTAAAGACTGCAAGACCGTCAAACTGGAGCAGAACTACCGCTCCACGGGTCATATCCTGAGCGCCGCCAACGCCGTGGTGCGCCATAACTCGCAGCGCAAAGACAAGCGCCTGTTTACGGCCGAGGGCGATGGCGAGAAGATCCAGGCCTTCCAGGCGAGCGACGAGCGCGACGAGGGCCGCTGGATTGCCGGCGAGATCGAGAAGCTGCATGCCAAGGGTACGAGCTACGACGATATCGCCGTGTTCTACCGCACCAACGCCCAGTCGCGTATCCTCGAAGATATGTTCCTGCGCGCGGGCGTGCCCTACAAGATCGTCGGCGGCACGCGATTCTTCGACCGCGCCGAGATTCGCGACGTCATGGCCTACCTCAAGATGATCGTGAACCCGGCCGACGAGATGAGCGTCAAGCGCGTCATCAACACGCCGCGCCGCGGCATCGGCTCCACCTCGATCCAAAAGATCGAGCAGCTGGCGCGCGACAACCGCTGCTCGTTCTTCCAGGCCTGCGAGATCGCAACAGCCGAGACGGGCATGTTTAGTGCCAAGGTGCGCAACGGCCTGTCGAGTTTTGTGGCGCTGGTGCGCGAGGGCCGTCGCATGGACGGCGAGCTCAAGGATGTCGTCGAGATGATTGTCGACAAGACGGGCCTGCTGCAGGCGTTTCGCGCTGAGGGCACCATGGAGTCCGAGAGCCGCGCCGAGAACATCCAGGAATTCCTGGGCGTCGCCGCCGAATTTGAGGAGACGCACGAGGATATCGAGGGCACGCTCGAGAGTCTAGAAGAGCTGCGCGCAGCCGGTGTTGCCGACGTGCCTGCCGGCGCCGAGTCCGAGCCCGTCGTGGTGAGTGCACCCACGCCCGAGCCGGGGCCGTCTGCACCGGCATCCTCGTTTGAGGCACTCGTCGGCGCTCGTGACGCCGCGGGTTCCAATCCGCTCGATAGCCTGGCCGCCCCGGCGCTCTCGCCGCAGGATGCCCTGGCCGCCGCCATCGCGGGCAACGCGTATGCCGTGCCAACAGAGCTACCGGCGGGCGCCGTGCATGCCGACGAGATCGAGCGCACCTACGGTCCGCTCACCTGTAAGGCGCTGCCGGCACTCATGGAGTGGCTGGCCCTGCGCTCCGACTTGGATTCCCTGGCCGGCGAGACGCATGCCATTACCATGATGACCATCCACTCCGCCAAGGGCCTGGAGTTCCCGGCGGTGTTCGTGGCCGGCATGGAGGAGGGCATCTTCCCGCACGTGCACGACTTTGGCGGCAGCGATGATCCAGGCAAGCTCGAGGAGGAGCGTCGCCTGGCCTACGTTGCCATCACGCGCGCCCGTAAACGCCTGTTCCTGACCTATGCGGCCACGCGTCGCACCTACGGCTCGACTTCCGCTAACCCGCGCTCGCGCTTCCTCAACGAGATTCCGTTTGAGGATATCGAGTTTAGCGGTATCGGTTCTGCCGGTTTTGAGGGCACGGGCTGGGAGAAGCGCGGCGACCGTCACGGCACCTTTGGCTCGGGCATGGGCTCGGATATGTACGGCGGCAAAGTGTTTGGCTCGCGCACGCGCTCGACCGGCGGTTCCGGTTCGCGCGGCGGATCGAGCTTCGACGATTTCTTTGGCGGCAGCAGCTACGGGACCGAGCGCCATCGTGGGGTCTCGCCCGATGCCGGCCGTGTTGCCTCGACCTTTGGCTCGGGCGCACCGCGAGCCAAAAAGCCGTCGTCCAAGGTGTCGCCGACGGTGGAGCGCAAGGTCGATCGCGCCAGCGCATCGCAGGACTTTGCCGCGGGCGATACCGTGAGCCATAAGACCTTTGGCACGGGTACCGTGATCTCGGTCGCCGGAGACATGATCGAGGTCCAGTTCGAAAAGACCGGCCAGACCAAAAAGCTCATGAAGGGATTCGCTCCGATCGTCAAGCTGTCATAATCCCGGCGGACCTGGGCGGGCGTATGGGGCAACATCGCCTGCTCGGGCAGTCCTGCTCGCACGGAGAGCACATTAAGTGCTCTCCGGCTCGTGCGGAACTCGCGATCGATGTTGCCCCATACGCCCGCCCAGGTCCTTAGATAACGTTGCTTGCGAACGTCGCTTTGCCCGTTCGCTTTTTGGTCTGGAGGGCCGGGTGGGCTGAATACTTAGACATGGCAAGGGGCTCCCCCGTTAAAGAACGGGGGAGCCCCTTGTTGCGTTTTGAATGGTGCGCTTGGCTTTGATGATTGATGATTTTATACGATTCAGTATAATTTCAGATAGACGCTAAAATGTAACCGAAATGAAAACGGTGATTGTACATGCTGATAAACTGCCTCCCAAAAAGACTCTTCTCTTTAGAGCTCGCTATCGACCCGGAGCCAGTTGAGATGCAGATTCCTCGCATGTATCTTGAGCGGTATTCGCTTCGCTTGGCACGGCTCGGCATGTCTAAACAGGGCCGTTTTATTGTTGCGGAACCAAAGGAACCGCCCAGTGTCATTTCGGCGCGAAATCTCGTCAGTGCGGTGCGCAAGTTAGATGTTCACCCGGTGGTAATTTGCTGGGATGCTATGGATTTAGGTTTTATGCGCGCGCTTTCTTCGGAGGGAATCGCATATATCCGAGATGAGCGAAATGCGTTCCTGCCGTTTATCGGAGCCGTTATTTCCGATGAGGTGCTGGGTGCTTCTCCCGCTGCTCCGCTTTCGCCCCAATCTCAACGAATCGTCCTAAATCTCATTGCGGGACGATGGGTTGACTGCTCCGCCGGCGACCTAGCGCGTCTGTGTGGCAAAAGCGCGGCAAGCGTCAGCGGCTATCTTTCGGAAATCGCCGCTATAGCTCCTGGGTTGATTATGCGGGACGGCAAAAAGCGTATATTGTGCGACGCCGGGCTGTCGACCGAGACGTTGCTAGATGGGTTTGAGGACTATCTTCGCACGCCAGTTTTAGAGCGAATCCGGCTCAAGAAGGTTATCGAGAGAACAGAGCTACGTGCCGTTGATGCGCTGCTTTCCGGTGTGTCTGCCCTTAGCTATATGTCCGACCTTGCCCATGAAGACTCTGCTCCAACCATTGCTCTCGAAAAATATCAGCTAGAGGCCTTGAAAGAGCATATGGGCGACAGATGGCTGGAGGCTCAGTGGTACGAACCGGCGGCAGTTGTGATTGAGGTCTGGTCGTATCCCGTGGACGCGCCGTCCGATATTAGTTTTGACGCGACGGGTTTGCAGTGTGTCGACCCGTTTTCCTTATACGTTGCTTGCGCAAAAGCAGATTACAAAGAAGATCGTCTGCTCGACGCGGTCGAACAGCTCAGGAGGACGATATGTCAAAAGTGAGGGGAATAGAGCGATTTGCCGATGCCATGAGCGGCTGTAAAGGCGGTTACGTCCTTATTGGTGGAGGGGCCTGCAGCGTTCTATTTGACAATGAGGGCGATTCGTTTAGAGCTACTGAAGACTTGGATATCGTCGTAATTGTTGATGGGGAAGGCGTTGAATTCGCCACTGCATTGTGGGCATTTATCAAAGCTGTCGGATATGAGACTGGGAAGGTCGGCGATGGAAAGTGCACTTACTATCGGTTCTGTTTGCCCGAAGGATCAAGGCAAGTCCTAGACTATCCCGGCCAAATTGAGCTATTCGCCCGACATCCTGATTTTGTGCTCGAAGATGAAACGAGCGAAGTGGCACCTCTTTCCTTTGACGGGGCCGTATCAAGTCTTTCGGCAATTATTCTCGACGATGGCTACTACGAATTTATTCGCGACAACGCAACGAACGTAGAGGGCATTACGTTGCTCGATGCGCTCCATATCATTCCCCTCAAGATGCGTGCACACATTGATATCAATAGGAGCTATGAAGAAGGGCGCCATTGCAACGATAAAGATCGACGAAAGCATCGCTCGGATATTGTTCGACTTGCGGGTTTGTTGCCGCCTTCGGCTCGCTTGGAGCTAATAGAGCAAATGAGGGCTGACGCCGGAGACTTCTTTGCGGACTTTTCTTCTTATGTAAATCGGCAGACCGATCGTAAAGAGAGAGCGCGTCTTCAGGACACATTATCGTTTCTCGAAAAGGTCTACCTATAGGCACCTTGATTCGTTATGTATGGTGAGGGGCTCTCCCGTTTGATGAGCGGGGGAGCCCCTTGTTGCTTTTTGATTGTCGTAACTAGCCAGAGGCTCGCCGGGACGGGACGCGGGGTTTGGTCGATCGCGAGTTCCGCACGAGCCGGAGAGCACTTAATGTGCTCTCCGTGCGAGCAGGACTGTCCGAGCAGGCGATCAAACCCCGCGCCCCGTCCCGGCGAGCGCTTGGGGACCGGTGGCCTACAGGTGGCTGATGATCAGTTCCATCTTGCCTTCGAGGTCGATGGAGCTGACGGTGCTCGGGGCCAGCAGGTGGCTTCCCTTGTGGACGGGGTCGCCGCAGACGGTGCCTTCGCCGTCGATGACCGACAGACACATGAAGGGCCAGCGCTGGTCGAGGGTTTTGCTGCCGTCGACGCGCACACGATCGACGGTGTAGCAGGAGTTAGACTCGAGCTCGGTCACGCCGTTCACCTCGGGCGCGGTCACCGTGCCGTCGGTCGGAGCCTGGGCATCAAAGTCGATGCAGTCGAGGCTCTGCTCAATGTGCAGTGGGCGCAGCTTGCCGTCGGTGCCGGGACGGTCGTAGTCGTACAGGCGATACGTCACGTCGCTCGACTGCTGCGTCTCCAAAATGAGCGTGCCGGTCTTGATGGCGTGCACGGTACCGGAATCAATCTGGAAAAAGTCGCCCTTGTGGATCGGCAGTACGTTGAGCATGTCGTCCCAGCGGCCGTCCTCGATCATCTGCGCGGCCTCGGCGCGGTCGTGCGCGCGCTGGCCGACAATGATCGTGGCACCGGGCTCGCAGTCCAGCACATACCAGCACTCGGTTTTGCCCAGGCTGCCGTTCTCGTGCTTGGCGGCGTACTCGTCGTTGGGATGAATCTGGATCGAAAGGTCGTCCTTGGCGTCCAGAATCTTAATGAGCAGTGGGAACTCCTTGCCCTCGCAGTTGCCAAAGAGCTCGCGGTGCTCGGCCCACAGCCACGACAGCGTGTGGCCTGCATACGGGCCTTCCGCAATCTGGCAGTCGCCGTTGGGGTGGGCCGAGATGGCCCAGCACTCACCGATGGGTCCATCGGGAATGTCGTAGCCAAATACGGTTTCGAGCTGGCGACCGCCCCAGATCTTCTCGTGGAAGATCGGCGTCAGCTTAATCAAATCGGACATGTTCATACCCCCATTGTGTTGCGCGGGCGCTGCACAAAACAGCTCAAAGCGAGCGCCCGGATGACTACAAAAACCTATGCCAACGTTACGTTGTGCAACTCAAAGCGGTCGCCAACGTTGCGCGAGACCGAATACTCAAAGGCGGCGCCGCTGTCCAAAAAGCCAATCTGGGTGAGCTCGAGCAGGGGAGAGCCAGGCTTGGTGTCCAAGCGCTCGGCTTCTTCCTCGGCTGCTGCCACGGCGCGAATGGTACGGTGGAAGCTCGAAATCTTCAGCCCACATTGCTCGCGGATGAAGTGGTAGACCGATCCGTACAGGTCCTTCTTTTTAAGGCCTGGAATCAGCTCGAGGGGCATGTAGGTGTACTCGATAACGATGGGCTTCTCATCGGCCTGACGCACGCGCACGATGTGATAGGCAAAGTCATCCTCGGCAATTCCCAGCTGGGCTGCGATGTCCGCTGGTGGATTAACAATCGAGAAATCGTAGACCACCGAGGTCACCTTCTCCCCGCGGTGCTCATACGAAAAGCCCTGGGCACGGTCGTTTTTGCCCTGGAAAAACGCCTGACCGGGAAGTCCCGCCGTGTCCTTAACGTAGGTACCCGATCCGCGTCGGCTGGTAATAAGACCTTCCTCGGTGATTTGCTCGATAGCTCGTTTGACGGTGATTTTGGAAACGCTATAGAGCTCGCAGAACTCAACGACGGTGGGAAGCTTGTCGCCCGGTTTAAGAGTGCCATCCTCGATGCTTCGACGAATATCTGCAGCTATCGCCTCGTATTTGGGAATCATTGAACCTCCTTTCCGACATATATCAATACGCAAGTAAGTATAACCCTTAACAAGGCACCCATATAACCTTTATCTAAGAAGCTCGAGAAAGAAAAAAGAAAAAGACGCTTTACTTTTTAGAATTAGAGCGCTATAGTTTAAGCAACGAACGGAATCTTTCCGCAGAACAGGATCGACCGTTTGGGGACGGTTTTGTTTTGGCGGGTTGGATATCGGTATGACCGGTGCGCGCCCGCGCCGGATAACCTGCCAAAGCAAACCCGTCTCCAACCGGAAGCTCTAGAACACGAAAGCGAGGACTTTGATGGCACAGTATCAGCTGCCCAACGACTTCTTCTTTGGCGCTGCTATGTCCGGCCCGCAGACTGAGGGTCAGTGGAACCAGGGCGGCAAGCTCGAGAACCTGTGGGACACCTGGTCCATCCAGGATCTGGGCTCGTTCTACAACTGCGTTGGCTCTTACGCCGGCAATGACTTTATGGCCAAGTACCAGGAAGACCTTCGCATTTTGAAGGACTTGGGCCTGGATACCTATCGCACTTCCATCCAGTGGAGCCGTCTGCTCGATGCCGACGGCAACCTCAACGAGGAAGGCGCCGCGTGGTATCACGAGTTGTTCCGCGCCTCTCGCGAAGCCGGCCTGGAGCCGTTTGTCAACTTGTACCACTTTGACATGCCCACCTACCTTTTTAACCGTGGCGGCTGGGAGAGCCGTGAGGTTGTCGAGGCTTACGCACATTACGCCGACGTCGCCTTCCACGAGTTTGGCCAGGAGATCAAGTACTGGTTCACCTTTAACGAGCCCATCGTCGAGCCCGAGCAGCGCTATCAGGAGGGCGTGTGGTTCCCACAGCTCCACGACTTTAGCCGCGCTCGCACCGTGCAGTATCACATCTCGCTGGCACATGCGCTGGCCGTGGCCAACTACCGTCGCGCCTATGACGAGGGCGCCGTTCGCAGCGATGCCAAGATCGGCATGATCAACTGCTTTACCCCGGTCTACACCAAGGAGAACCCCAGCGAGGCGGACCTCGAGGCCGTGCGTATGACCAGCGGCATCAACAACCGCTGGTGGCTCGACCTCATTACCAAGGGCGAGCTTCCCGCCGACGTGCTCGACAGCCTGGCCGAGGGCGGCGTTAAGCTTCCGTTCCGTGCCGGCGACCAAGAGATTCTTAAGCAGGGTGTTGTCGACTGGCTCGGTTGCAACTACTACCACCCCACGCGCGTTCAGGCGCCGGCGAGCAAGATCGACCAGTACGGTCTGCCGCACTTTGCCGACGAGTACGTGTGGCCCGACGCCGTTATGAACGAGAGCCGCGGCTGGGAGATCTACCCGCAGGGCCTCTACGACTTTGGCATGGACTGCGCTAAGAACTACCCCGATCTTGAGTGGTTCGTTTCCGAGAACGGCATCGGCATCATGGACGAATACAAGAACCGAGACGCCGAAGGAACCATCCAGGATGACTACCGCGTCGACTTTGTACGCCAGCACCTGGAGTGGGTTGCCAAGGCAATTGCCGAGGGCGCCAAGTGCCGTGGATACCATTATTGGGCCGTCATCGATAACTGGTCTTGGGCGAATGCCTTTAAGAACCGTTACGGTTTTGTCGAGGTCGACCTTATGGACGGCTACAAGCGCCGCCTTAAGAAGTCGGCAGCTTGGCTCAAGCAGGTCGCCACGACTCACGTGGTTGATTAGCGAACGGGCGAACGCCCAGACCGCGCGCCGCTGCGCGCAACACATGGCACATCTGGTGGCAGAGGGCGACAGACCACCGTGCGCATAGGAAAAGGCCGGATTTGAAAGTTAGGAGCAATCATGGCCAGTGACAACGGAAAGAGCTTCCTCGACAAGTTTGCCGAGGTCTCTGCGAAGGTGGGAAACCAGGTTCACCTGCGTTCCCTGCGTGACGCCTTCGCGACCATCACGCCGCTCTATATCCTTGCGGGTATCGCGGTTCTTATTAACAACGTCGTGTTCCCTCTGTTCCCGCTCGATGCGGCGGGCCTTGCCAACCTTCAGACGTGGGGTTCGGCAATTACGCTGGGCACCCTCAACGTCTCTGCCATTATCTTGGCCGGATTGATTGGCTACAGCCTCGCTAAGAACAAGCGTTTCGATAACCCGCTCGCTTGCGTGGTCGTCGCTATCTCTGCTTTCGTCATCATGATGCCGCAGCAGATCACCGCCTCGCTTGCCGCCACGAGCCCGCTGCTCACCGACAAGATCACCTCCGCCGAGGTCACGGGCGCCCTTTCGACTGCCAACACCGGCACCAACGGTCTGTTCTCGGCTATTATCATCGCCCTGCTTTCCGTCTCGCTCTTCATCAAGATTTCTGGCGTCGAGAAGCTCAAGGTTAAGCTGGGCGAGGGCGTGCCTCCCGCGGTCTCCAACTC
Source organism: Collinsella sp. (assembly GCA_036304725.1). Lineage (GTDB taxonomy): Bacteria > Actinomycetota > Coriobacteriia > Coriobacteriales > Coriobacteriaceae > Collinsella. The sequence goes on from JAXIYC010000047.1 coordinate 23,621, forward strand.
CTTCAACGTCATGATCCCGATGCTGCTCAACCTCGCGATCTTCGCTCTTGCCGCAGCCCTGCTCGCCGTGTGCGCCGGCACCGATCTGTGCACCATCATCTCCACGTGCATCTCCAACCCGCTCAAGAGCATCATGAACGCCGGTCCGTGGGCTGTTATCCTCATCTACACCCTTGCTAACCTGCTGTTCTGCGTCGGTATTCACCAGTCCACCATCTCTGGCGCTACCGTCGAGCCGATCCTGACCATGCTCATCGTCGACAACATGGCTACCTTTGCCGCCGGTGGCACCATCCAGCCCGATCACTACATGAACATGCAGATCGTTAACAGCTTCGCCCTCATCGGCGGCTCGGGCTGCACCCTCATGCTTCTGCTCGACACGCTCCTGTTCTCCAAGAACAAGGCTTCCGAGACCGTTTCCAAGATGGCTATCCTGCCTGGTCTGTTCAACATCAACGAGCCGGTTATCTACGGTTACCCCATCGTGTACAACCTGCCGCTCATGATCCCGTTCGTCCTTCTTCCCGATCTGTTCATCGGCATCACCTATGGCCTTACCTGCGCAGGCATCATCAGCCCCTGCATCGCCCAGGTGCCCTGGACCATGCCTCCCGTCATCAATGCCCTGCTCGCTACGGGCTTTGACTGGCGCGCCGGCGTGTGGCAGGCTCTCGAGATTGTCATTGGCATGGCCGTCTACCTGCCCTTTATGAAGATTTCCGAGAAGGCAATCGCCAAGCAGGAGGCTCTCGCCGAGTAGAACGCCTAACGTTCGTCCCTTTCACCTTTGCGGGCGCCGGTACGCGGTGCCGGTGCCCGCGGCTCTCTCCCTTGCGTAAAGATACAGGGGAGCGGGCACAATAGCCGCAAGGAATACAACCAGTTGTCGTCTGCGCGCCGCGCAGTTATAAGGAGGAAACCATGAAGAAGATCATGCTCTGCTGCAATGCCGGCATGTCCACGAGCCTGCTGGTCCAGAAGATGCAGGCCGAGGTTGCAAACCGTGGTCTGGATATTGAGGTCGAGGCTCGTCCCATGAACGAGGCCCACGATCACCTGGACGAGTGCGACATGTTGCTGCTTGGTCCGCAGATCGGCTACACCAAGGGCGATTTTGAGAAGGAGGCCGCCGGTCGTTTTCCGGTCGAGGTCATCAACATGGTCGACTACGGCCGCATGAACGCTGCCGGCATCATCGACCACTGCGTCAGCGTGATGGGCTAGGTGCTCCGCATGGAGGATATGAACGAACTGCAGATGACCTGCTTTGAGATCATCAGCTACGTCGGTACCGCCAAGAGCATGTACATCAATGCCGTGCAAAAGGCCAAGGAGGGCGATTTTGACGCCGCCAAGGAGCTTATCAAGCAGGGCGACGAGGCCTATAACGGTGGCCACGATGTTCACATGGGGCTTCTGAAGAAGGAGGCCAACGGCGAACGTAACGGCGAGGCCCCGTTGATTTTGCTGCATGCCGAGGACCAGATGGCCGGCACCGAGACCATGCGCGTCATGGCGACGGAGCTCATCGAGGTTCACAAGCAGCTGCAGGCACTTCAGGCCTAGTCGGCGTTATCGCCGCGACGGACCGTGCGGTCCAACAGACAACATAGTCCCTTTGACGGGCGCCGGGAGCCTCCGCCTCCCGGCGCCTTTATTTTTGGGGATGGTCTTGCGCGGCCTGTTGGGCAGCCAATTGCGTTACCCCAGATAAAACCTGCCAAAACAAACCTGTCCCTTTTTGGTAGGTTTTTGCCTTGAGAGCGGTACCATACAGGCAATGTTTAAACGAGAAAGGTGGGCTCCCATGGAACCTAAGCAGTACTACATCGGCATCGACGTCGGCGGCACTTCGGTTAAGGAGGGCCTGTTCGACGAGGACGGCAACCTGCTTGCCAAGGCCAGCGTGCCCACGCCTCCTATCGTTGACGCCGCGGGCTTTGCCGCGGTGACCGAGGCTATCGACCAGGTGGTCGCCAAGGCACAGATTCCGCGTGCCTTTGTGGCGGGCATTGGCCTGGCCGTTCCGTGTCCCATCCCGGCGTCGGGCGATGCCAAGGTCAAGGCCAACATTGCCATTAACCTGCCCGAGCTGAGGGTCGCCATTCAGAAGCACTGCCCCGATGCGGTCGTTAAGTATGAGAACGATGCCAACGCCGCTGCCATGGGCGAGGCCTGGCTCGGTTCTGCCAAGGGCGTGCAGAACGTGGTGATGGTCACCATCGGTACCGGCGTGGGCGGCGGCGTTATCGTTAACGGCGACGTGGTATCGGGCGTTGTGGGCGCCGGCGGCGAGATTGGCCACATGTGCCTGAACCCGGCCGAGGAGCGCACCTGCGGCTGTGGCGGCCATGGCCATCTGGAGCAGTATTCCAGCGCCACCGGCGTGGTGAGCAACTACCTTGCCGAGTGCAAGAAGGCGGGCGTCGAGCCCATTGAGCTCACCGGCCCCTCCGATTCCAAGGACGTGTTCCAGGCCTGCCGCGAGGGCGACAAGCTCGCGCTGGCCGCAGCCGACACCATGGCCGACTACCTTGGCCGCGCCCTGGCGCTTATCGCCAACGTGGTCGACCCCGAGATGTTCCTGATCGGTGGCGGCGCGTCCGCTTCGGCCGATGTTTATCTCGACAAGGTTCGCGAGCACTTTAAGCAGTACGCGCTCTCTGCCTCGCGCGAGACGCCCATTAAGGTCGCTTCGCTCGGAAACGACGCCGGCATCATCGGTGCCGCCTACGTAGCCCTGCGCGCCGCCGGTAAATAGTCGGTGCAGGAGGGCGGTGGTACAAGGGGGCAGACTTCGCCCCCAGGCTCGCCCCAAATTGCGCCGCGGCCCTTGCGTCTCATAAGGTTCGGCGCCAGCGTGCTACCATAGCTACGTCCAAGTACACATATCAAGTGGAGGATATCCATGGCAAACGTTCTTGTCTTTGGTCACCAGAACCCCGATAACGACGCCATCATGAGCGCCGTCGTTCTGTCCCAGCTGCTCAACCAGGTTGAGTATGCCGGCAACACCTACGAGGCCTGCGCCCTTGGTCAGCTTCCGGCCGAGTCCGCCAAGCTGCTCGCCGACGCCGGCATCGCCGAGCCCCGCGTGATCGAGTCCGTCGAGGCTGGTCAGCTCGTCGTCCTCACCGACCACAACGAGTCTGCCCAGTCCGTCGCCGGCCTTAAGGACGCCACGGTCTTTGGCGTTGTCGATCATCACCGCATCGGCGACTTCGAGACCGCCGGCCCGCTGCACTACATCTGCCTGCCCTGGGGCTCCAGCTGCACCATCGTCACCAAGCTCGCCGGCGTGCTCGGCGTTGAGCTTTCCGACGTCCAGGCCAAGCTGCTGCTCTCGGCCATGATGACCGACACGCTCATGCTCAAGAGCCCCACCACCACCGATGTCGACCGCGCCGTCGCCGCCAAGCTCGGCGAGCAGGTGGGCGTCGACCCGGTCAAGTTTGGCATGGAGGTCTTCCTCACCCGTCCGTCCGGCTCCTTCACCGCAGCTGAGATGGTCGGCAACGACATCAAGATGTTCGAGCCCGCCGGCAAGAAGCTGCTCATCGGCCAGTACGAGACCGTCGACAAGAGCCGCGCGCTCGGCATGATCGACGAGATTCGCGAGGCCATGCGCGCCTACGCCGCCGAGAAGGGTGCCGACGGCATCGTCCTGTGCATCACCGACATCATGGAGGAGGGCTCGCAGGTCCTGCTCGAGGGCGAGACCGAGGCCGCTCAGAAGGGCCTGGGCATTGCCGACGAGCACGACGGCGTCTGGATGTCGGGCGTCCTCTCCCGTAAGAAGCAGGTCGCTGCCCCCATCATGGCCGCCTGCTAGGTTTAGTTGACCAAACGCCACGACCGGATCGCGGACGCCCCGCGCTCCGGTCGTTTTTTGTGCACGTCGCCGCGTCGTCTCTTGGACAGGCGTGCCCGTGCCGTTGAGCAAATAATGTTCAACCTGTGGTTCCGCTTTTCGGCCACGCCTGCGTGCTTGTCGTGCAGGGTAGGCTAGATGCAAGCGTAATACGTTAGAGCGCGGCGCCGCCACTTGGGCGGGCCGTGCTTTTTTAAGACGGGAGCCATCCCGTGAAAGGAGCCGCCCATGGCAGCAACTGAGCAGCTGTTCAACGTTCGCGAGCGCAAGCGCTTTGAACGCCACGACATCTGGGAGCGCATCACCGAGAACGGCACGATTTCTGCCGCCGTCATGGTCTTCGCCGCCATCGCCGCCGTCATTTGCGCCAATACCGATGCCTACGAGGCCATCCATCACTTTTTGGAGACCCCGCTGTATGTGGGTCTGGGCAACCTTACGGCCGGTCTCACCGTTGAGCTATTCGTCAACGACTTCCTCATGGCGATTTTCTTTTTGCTGGTGGGCATTGAGCTCAAGTATGAGATGACGGTCGGCGAGCTCAAAAACCCGCGCCAGGCTATGCTTCCCATGCTGGCGGCCGTGGGCGGCGTCGTCGTTCCCGCCTGCATCTATCTGATCTTTAACCATGCCGGCGCGCACAACGGCTGGGCCATTCCCATGGCAACCGATATTGCCTTTGCGCTGGGCGTGCTGTCGCTTTTGGGCAATCGCGTGCCCAACGGCGTGCGCGTGTTCTTCTCGACGCTCGCCATCGCCGACGACCTCATTTCCATCGCCGCCATCGCCATCTTCTACGGTCAGAGCCCCAATCCGTTTTGGTTGGGCGCCGCCGCGCTTGTGACCTGCGCGCTCGTGTGGCTCAACAAGACGCAGCACTACCGTCTCGCCCCGTATTCGGTGCTGGGCCTGCTGCTGTGGTTCTGCATGTTCAAGAGCGGCGTACATGCCACGCTTGCTGGCGTCATCTTGGCCTTTACCATCCCGGCCAAGTGCGGCGTCAAGCTCGATAGCCTCACCGATTGGTTGGGCGAGTGCCTGCCGCTGCTCGACGACCGCTACGACGACGAGGCGCACATCTTGGGCCAGCATGACTTTACCGTCTCGACCACCAAGGTCGAGCGCGTCATGCACCGCGTGACCCCGCCGCTCATTCGCATGGAGCGTCTGATCTCCACGCCGGTTAACTTTGTGATCCTGCCGATCTTTGCGTTCGTGAACGCGCAGGTTCGCCTGGTGGGCGTGGACATGAGCACGCTGCTCACCGACCCGGTGACGCTCGGCGTGTACTTTGGCATGCTGCTGGGTAAGCCGATCGGTATCTTTGGCATGACGTTCGCGCTGGTCAAGCTTAAGGCCTGCGAGCTGCCGCGCAATGTTAATTGGCATATGATTGCCGGTGTGGGCATTCTGGGCGGTATCGGCTTTACCATGTCGATTCTCATCAGCGGCCTTGCCTTCCCGACGGCTCAGTTTGAGGTTCTTGCAGCCAAGGCCGCTATTCTCGCCGGCTCTGTCACCGCGGCCGTGCTTGGCATGATCTACATGAGTGTGATCTGCAAGCACCCCGCGACCAAGGACGAGTAAGAGCGCGAAAACCGGCTCCAGAACCGATTCGGGCGCGTTCAAAATGCGGATTCGGGCGGTGCTTGCCGCCTGCCAGACACGCCAGTGGTCAAAAAACGCCGTTTGTGAGTACTGTCACAAACGGCGTATCATTTTAGGTGCGGAAAATAATGAACAAAGTTATAAGAACTGTACGTTAATGAGTGACCATCGACTTCCAATTTGGCGCTAGCTGACGGTGATTAGGAAGTTTCAAGTCGAGTTTTGCCGATTTCGACCAAGAATCGCTGCTACTAAAAAGGTAACAGTACTCATATTTGCCCTTTTTTGGCCACAAGCCCTAAAACAAGCCTCGCCAAGATCGGGAAGCGGGCCAAATCGCCGGCCTCGAGGCTTATTCCACGGTTCCGTAGACGGCGCCCCAGCCGTGGGCGGCCAAGGCGGAGTTGAGCTGGTCACACAGCGACTGGCGGTCGTAATAGCCGGGCGGTAGCAGGTTGACGATTTCCATGAGATCGGGCGCCAGGTCCAAGATCTCGGCCTGCACGATCAGGTCCAGGCGGTCGATGGCGTGGCGATCGTAAAACAGTCCGTCGACCAGGCGCTGCAGGTCGCCGAATTCCTCGGCCCTAAACGATCCGTACTCCATAGTGCCTCCTTGGGCGCCCCACGCCGCCATGCGCGGCGATTCGTAATTCATTGCGATGAACTTAATCTATCACGGCTTCATACCGTTGCGGCGGTGGCGGTCTATACTTAGACGAACTGCAACGTACCGCTTCGCGAAAGGTCGCACCCATGCAGACGATCTACCAGAAGATGGAAACCACCGAACTCGATGCCGCCATCGAGGCGCTCAAAGCCGAGGTCGCCGAGGTCAAGGCCAAGGGCCTGGCGCTCGACATGGCCCGCGGCAAGCCGTCGCCCTCCCAGGTGGACATCTCTCGACCCATGCTCGATATCCTCAATGCCGATGCCGATCTGCACGACGGCAACGTCGACTGCTCCAACTACGGCTGCTTTGAGGGCATTCCCTCGGCACGCAAGCTGGCGGGGGAGTTCCTGGGTTGCCCTGCCGAGCAGACGCTCGTGCTGGGCTCGTCGAGTTTGCTGATTGAGCACGACATCGCCGGCATGTTCTGGCGCTGTGGCTCGTGCGGCAGCGAGCCCTGGGACGCCTACGAGGCCGCGCACGACGGCAAGAAGGTCAAGTTCCTGTGCCCCGTTCCCGGCTACGATCGCCACTTTGGCATCACCGCCGATCTGGGTATCGAGAATGTCCCCGTTGCGATGACCGACAACGGCCCCGACATGGACGAGGTCGAGCGCCTGGTTGCTGCCGACGACTCCATCAAGGGTATCTGGTGCGTGCCCAAGTATTCCAACCCCACGGGCATCACCTTTAGCGAGGACATCGTGCGCCGCCTAGTCGAGATGCCCACGGCCGCGCCCGATTTCCGCATCTTCTGGGACAACGCCTACTGCGTGCATGACCTGTACGACGAGACCGACGAACTTGCCAACATCTTTGACCTCGCTCGCGCGGCGGGCACCGAGGACCGTGTGGTGGCCTTTGCCTCGACGTCCAAGATCACCTTCCCGGGCGCCGGCATCGGCTTTATCGGTGCGAGCCCCGCGGTTATCGCCGAGTTCTCCAAGCGCCTGAAGGCCGGCCTCATCAGCGCCGACAAGCTCAACCAGCTGCGTCACGTGCGCTTCCTTCCCACCATCGAGGCGGTTAAGGAGCACATGAAAAAGCATGCCGAGTTCCTGCGTCCGCGCTTTGAGGCCGTCGAGCGCAAGCTCACCGAGGGCTTGGGCGACACGGGCTGCGCCACCTGGACGCACCCCCGCGGCGGCTACTTTGTAAGCTTCGATGGTCCCGAGGGCTCGGCCCAAAAGGTCGCCGCGCTTTGCGCCGACCTGGGCGTCAAGCTCACGCCGGCCGGTGCCACCTGGCCCTATGGCAAGGACCCGCGCGACACCAACATCCGCATCGCGCCGAGCTATCCCACGGTCGAGGACCTGGAGGCCGCGCTCGATGTGCTGGTGCTGGCCGTTAAGCTTGTCGCTGCCGAGCTTGCTCGTGCCGAGCGCGCCTAACGCGCGGCTTCCCGTACTATCCGCACTTTCGATACGTAAAGGAGCGTATACATGGATTTGGGTATTTCCACCAACCCCACGCCAGAGCTCTACACCATTAAGGTGACCGGTGAGATCGATATCTCTAACGCCGATAGCCTGCGCAACGCCATCGACCTGGCGCTCGAGCAGCCCACCGAGGCCGTTGAGCTCGATTTTGCCCAGGTGAGCTACATCGATTCGACGGGCATTGGCGTGCTCGTGGGCGCCGCGCACCACGCGGTCGACCACGGCAAGCGTTTTGGCTGCGTCAACGTGCAGCCCCCGGTGATGCGCGTGGTTCAGCTGTTGGGTGTCGACCAGGAGATTTCGATCACCGCTGCATAATCTTTGCCCCCCAAAAGGGCGTGCCGTTTGGCATATGTTTGTGATGCGCTCGGACGTTTTGGCGTCCGGGCGCTATACTTGACCGAATGAATAGACGAGTTCCGGCCGAATGGCGCGGTGCGGGCTCGACTCACATCGAGCCTTGGAGGTATGTGTGTTTGGTATTGGAGAGGGTGAGCTCGCGATCATCGTGGTCTTCGGCTTTTTGCTGTTTGGCCCGGATAAGCTCCCGCAGATGGGCCGCACGATCGGCCGTGCCATCCGTCAGTTCCGCGAGACGCAGGAAAAGATGACGGCCGTTGTTCAGTCCGAGATTATCGATCCGGTGAGCGAGGCCGCGTCGGCCCCGGTCAAGCCCAAGAAGGCTGCTGCGACCGACGACGATTCCGATGCGGACGAGGATGCCGCCGAGACGGCAGCGCCCGCCAAGAAGGAGACCTTTGCCGAGCGTCGCGCCCGCCTTGCCGCCGAGAAGGCCGCGAGCGAGGGTGCCACTGAGGGCGAAGGTGCTGCTGAGGAGCCTGCGACCGAGGGCGCCGACGCCGGGTCCGCCGATGCCGCCGCCGAGTCCGCTTCCACTGCAGAACCGGAGCCCGAGCCCGAGCCGGCAGAGCCCACGACGGCCGACCTCTACGCCCGTCGTCCCCGCAAGCGCAAGGCCGTCGTCGACCAGCTCGCTCGCGAGCTCGAGGCCGAGGACGACGCTGCTGCCGCCGACGCCCCGAAGGGAGGCGATGAGTAATGCCTATCGGACCTGCGCGTATGCCGCTCTTCGATCACCTGGGAGAGCTCCGTCGCCGCTTGACCATCGTGGTCGTGTCGGTGTTTGCCGCCGCTATCGTGCTGTATTTCGCCACGCCTGTTGTGCTCGACATCCTGGAAGATCCCATCCGCTCCTTTGTGCCGGACGGTAAGTTCTACATCACTACCACGCTCGGCGGCTTTGGCTTGCGCTTCTCGCTGGCCATCAAGATGGCCGTTGTCATGTGCACGCCCATGATCATCTGGCAGATCTTGGCGTTTTTCTTGCCGGCGCTTCGCCCCAACGAGCGCAAGTGGGTCGTGCCCACGGTGCTCGCCTCGACGGTGCTGTTCTTCCTGGGCGCCATCTTTTGCTACTTCATCATCATTCCTGCGGGCTTTGAGTGGCTCATCGGCGAGACCTCGGCCGTCGCTACGGCGCTGCCCGATCTGGAGAACTACGTCAACATGGAGCTGCTCTTTATGATCGGCTTTGGTGTGGCGTTTGAGCTGCCGCTCATCATCTTCTACCTGTCCGTCTTCCACATCGTTTCCTACGCGGCCTTCCGCAGTGCCTGGCGCTACGTGTACGTAGGCCTGCTCGTGGGCTCGGCTGTGATTACGCCCGACGGCTCGCCCGTTACGCTGGGCCTCATGTATGGCGCCCTGCTCTCGCTCTACGAGATTTCGCTCGCCATCGCTCGCGTGGTCATTACCGCGCGCGAGGGCAAGGAGGGCTTGTTTGTGAGCCGTCTGGACCTGTTTTCGGACGACGAAGAGGACAGCGAGGAGTAAATCGGTATGCACGAGGTTGGCATTGTCAACGGCATACTCGATACAGTGATTCGCGCGGCGCGTGGGGCGGGGGCCTCGCGCGCCGTTTTGGTAACGCTGCGTATCGGGGATATGACCGAAGTTGTGCGCGAGGCGCTGGACTTTGCGTGGGAGACATTTCGCGATGAGGACCCGCTCACGCGGGGCTGCGAGCTCGCGGTTGAGGAGACTCACCCACAAAGTGAATGCCTGGACTGCGGCGAGGTCTTCGACCACGATCGCTTCCACTGTCGCTGTCCCCAGTGTGGTGGTGCCAACGTGCGCCTACTGCACGGCCGCGAGCTCGATATCGCGAGTATCGAAATCGAAACCCCCGACGATTAGCCCGCTAGCCATCTGGTGATGGGGTATAAAGGGGCCAAAGTAAGGAGCGCTAAGTATGGCTGAGAAAACGATTGATATCGCGTCGCCGATTCTGTCGCGCAACGAGCGCCTGGCAGATCAGCTGCGTCAGCGATTTAATGAGACAAACACCTATGTGATCAACGTCTTGTCGAGCCCCGGTTCGGGCAAGACCACCACGATCCTGGGCACCAACGAGCGCCTGCGTGACAAGGCCGGCCTGCGCTGTGCCGTCATCGAGGGCGATATCGCCTCGGATGTCGACGCCATCACCATGAAGGAAGCCGGCATGCCCGCCATCCAGATCAACACGGGCGGCCTGTGCCACCTCGAGGGCAACATGATCATGGAGGCCGTTGACGCGTTTGACCAGGCTGTGGGTCTGGAAAACATCGACGTCATCTTTATCGAAAACGTGGGTAACCTGGTCTGCCCAGTCGACTTTGACTTGGGCGAGAACCTGTCCATCATGATTCTCTCGGTGCCCGAGGGCGACGACAAGCCCATCAAGTACCCGGGCATCTTCCAGCACGCTGGCGCGCAGCTGCTCAATAAGGTCGACGTGGCCCCGGCTTTCGATTTTGACATGGATAGGTATACTAAGACACTCGATGACCTCAATCCGCAGGCGCCGCGGTTTGCCGTGAGCGCGCGCAAGGGCGAGGGCATGGATGCCTGGTGCGATTGGCTCATCGGGCAGATCGAGCAAGCAAGGGCGTAAATCGGCCGCCATACGGGCGGGCGTAGCCGCAGAGACACGAGATAGGAGCCTCTTTTGAAGCTCATCATCGCCGAGAAAAACGACGCCGCGCGTCAGATCGCCGAGCGTCTGTCCACGGGTAAACCCAAAAAGGACAAGGTGTACAACACCGCCATCTACCGTTTTGAGTGGAAGGGCGAGGAGTGCGTGACGATCGGTCTTGCCGGTCACATCCTTGCGCCCGATTTTTGCGACAGCGTGCTGTTCGATAAAAAGCTGGGCTGGTATTCGGTCACCGAGGACGGCGAGATGCTGCCGGCCGACATGCCCGATGGCCTGGCGCGCCCGCCCTATGACACCAAGCGCAAGCCGTTTCTTGCCGACGGTATCTCCATCAAGGGCTGGAAGCTCGAGAGTCTGCCGTATCTCACCTGGGCACCCGTCATTAAGCTGCCGGCCGAGAAGGAGCTTATCCGCTCGCTCAAGAACCTCGCCAAAAAGTCCGACAGCGTCATCATCGCTACGGACTTCGATCGCGAGGGCGAGCTGATCGGTTCGGACGCCCTCAACAAGGTGCGCGAGGTTGCGCCGGACTTGCCGGTTGCCCGCGCCCAGTATTCTTCGTTTACCAAGGCCGAGATCACGCAGGCCTTCGATAACCTTGTCTCGCTCGACCAGAACCTGGCCGACGCCGGCGAGAGCCGTCAGCACATCGACCTCATTTGGGGTGCGGTGCTCACGCGCTACCTGACGCTCGCCAAGTTTGGCGGCTTTGGCAACGTGCGTTCCGCCGGCCGCGTGCAGACGCCGACGCTTGCCCTGGTGGTCGAGCGCGAGCGCGAGCGCATGGCGTTTGTGCCCGAGGACTATTGGCAGATCCGCGGCATGGGCGCCGCACAGGGTACTGCCGAGGACGACCGATTTAAGATTGCGCACAAGACGGCGCGCTTTACCGACAAGGATGCTGCTGAGACGGCGTACGGCCATGTTGACGGCGTCGCGACGGCAACCGTCGCCGCGGTGACCAAGCGCTCGCGCAAGCAGCAGCCGCCCACGCCGTTTGCGACCACCTCGCTGCAGGCTGCCGCCGCAGCCGAGGGCATCTCGCCTGCGCGTACCATGCGTATCGCCGAGTCCCTCTACATGGCGGGCCTCATCAGCTATCCGCGTGTCGACAACACCGTGTATCCCGCGACGCTCGATTTGGGCGCCGTGGTGAGTGACCTGGCAAAGATCAACCCGGCGCTGGCGCCCGTGTGCAAAAAGGTACTCGCTGGTCCCATGAAGCCCACGCGCGGTAAAGTCGAGACCACCGACCACCCGCCTATCTACCCCACGGGCGAGGGCGATCCGTCCACGCTCGACGGCGGCCAGCGCAAGCTCTACGACCTCATCGCCCGTCGCTTCCTGGCGACGCTTATGGGTCCCGCGACCATCGAGAACACCAAGCTCGAGCTCGACGTGAACGGTGAGCCGTTCGTGGCTTCGGGCGATGTGCTCGTGACTCCGGGCTTCCGCGAGGCGTATCCGTATGGACTTAAGCGCGACGAGCAGATGCCGCCGCTGGAGCAGGGCGATACGGTCGACGTGTTCGACATTAAACTCGAGGCCAAGCAGACCGAGCCGCCCGCGCGCTACAGCCAGGGCAAGCTTGTGCAGGAGATGGAAAAGCGCGGCCTGGGCACCAAGTCCACGCGCGCGAGCATCATCGAGCGCCTATATGCCGTGCGCTATCTCAAAAACGATCCCGTGGAGCCGAGCCAGCTGGGCATTGCCATCATCGACGCGCTGACGCAGTTTGCCCCGCGCATCACGAGCCCCGATATGACCAGCGAGCTCGATGGCGATATGACCCGTGTGGAGCGCGGCGAGGATACCGAAGAGCATGTCGTGACGCACTCGCGCGCGCTGCTGGCTGGCGTGCTCGATGAGCTGCTCAAGCACACGCAGGAGCTGGGCGACGCCATCAGCGACGCCGTCACGGCCGATGCGCGCGTGGGCGCTTGCCCCAAGTGCGGCAAAGACCTGGTTATGAAGACGAGCGCCAAGACCCGTGGCAGCTTTATCGGCTGCATGGGCTGGCCCGACTGCGATGTGACCTATCCGGTGCCGAGCGGCGTCAAGGTGAGCCCGCTCGAGGGCGAGGCAGCCGTGTGCCCCGAGTGCGGCGCGCCGCGCATTAAATGCCAGCCGTTCCGCCAGAAGGCCTTCGAGATTTGCGTGAACCCCACGTGCCCCACCAACTACGAGCCCGACCTTAAGGTGGGCGAGTGCAAGGTGTGTGCCGAGGCCGGACGCCATGGCGACCTGATCGCACACAAGAGCGAGAAGAGCGGCAAGCGCTTTATCCGCTGCACCAACTATGACGATTGCGGCGTGAGCTATCCGCTGCCGGCGCGTGGCAAGCTCGAGGCGACGGGCGAGACCTGTCCCGAGTGCGGCGCTCCCATCGTGGTGGTCAACACGGCGCGCGGTCCGTGGCGTATCTGCGTCAATATGGACTGCCCGACCAAGGAGAAGAAGCCCGCCCGCGGCCGCAAGACTGCGACCAAGGCGATCACGGCGAAGAAGACCACAGCAGCAAAGAAGACTTCGACCGCCAAGAAGTCGACTGCCAAGAAGACTGCCGCGAAAAAGACGACCACCAAGAAGGCGGCCGCCGACAAGTAGCGGCGCAGCCGAAACATAGCCCAAAACAAAAACGAGCGAGGGTCCCATGATCCTCGCTCGTTTTTTGCGTAGTCATTGGGGACGTTCTTGAATGACTAGTCGTTTAAGACCGTCGCATGCGACTAGTTCACTTCGACGGGTTTGGCGCCGGGATAGCGCTCCTCAAAGTCTAGGCGGTACTTATTGTCATTGGTGCCCGCCACGTTGTCGCGCGACAGCGGCGCCACGATCTCATTCTTGTGGTCCGCAGGCTTGGCGTATTTCAGGCTGATTTCCCAGGCATCACAGATTGCGTCAATGCGGTGATCCAGGTCGTCGTACAGGGCGATGATGTCCTTCCAGGAGCTGTAGTTCTTGGAGCTCGTCGGGACGTCCAGGTCCTCGACGATGTCGTAATACTGCTCGATGGTGTCCTCCGTGCGCTCGGCGACGTCGGCGAGATTTTGACGGGTGGTTCGATCCTCTTCCAGATAGTTGCCGTTGAAGTTCTGCGCGCAGCCACGGACCTGGCTGTCGAGATCTTCGAGCAGGTCGTAGTATTCGCTCAGTCGGCGGTAGAGGTTCTGCTCAGAGAGCGTTGCTTCGCCGCCATCCTCGTCGTCATCATCGTCATCGTCGTAAAGGCTATTGGGATCGCCGAGAGGCTCAAGGTCATCATCGTCAACATCGTGGTGCAGCTTGGTAACCTCGGCGGTCGTCTGCGTACCGGCGTTGTCGAAAGGCTTGATCACAAAGAAAACGACCAGGGCGATGATGATCGCCACCAGCACAACGATAACGGCGATAAGCGGCCCGGCGCCGTTCTTTTTGGGAGCGGGGGTCTGTGGCGAAGCGGGCGCGTATGCGGGAGCCGGCCGCTGTTGGGGCGAGCCGCTCGCGACGGGTATGCGCTGCGTGGTCTCGACGGCCGCGGGGCTTGCGGCGGGGTCGGGGCGATAGGCGAGGGGGTCGTCCGCCTTGGCTTGCGGCGTATCAAGGGAGCCGGTCTGCTCAAAAGCGGGCTGGCTATCGCTCGCGGCTGTTTGCTCAACGGGTGCACCGCACGAGGTGCAGAACTTGGCATTATCTGCAAGAAGCTTGCCGCACGAGGCGCAATACCGAGACATTGCCACTCCTTTCGCCACATTTCAATGCAATACGACGATTATACCCAGCGCACAAAATTCCCCATCATAAGTTGCGGTGAAATAGGGACTGTTTGGCGGTCTCAGAGCTTCAATCAGTCCCTATTTCACCGCAACTTTGGAAAGGCACCATTAGCCATTGGGGACGCGCCGGACGCTGGGGTATCATGGCTTGGTTGATATATCTGCATTTACGCGCCTTGTAGGAAGGGGCTGCGCCCATGGCTTTTGAGCCCGCTCAACATAGCTTTATCACGCTCGAGGGCGTCGATGGCGCCGGCAAGTCCACGCAGGCGCGCCTGCTTGCCCGCGCTCTTGAACTCGCCGGCTACCAGGTTGTGAGCCTGCGCGAGCCGGGCGGTACCGCCATCAGCGAAAAGATCCGTGCTCTGCTGCTCGACCCCGCCAACACGGCGATGGGCGACACCTGCGAGCTGCTGCTCTACGAGGCAGCGCGTGCCCAGCTGGTGCACGAGGTCATCGCCCCCGCCCTTGCGGCCGGCAAGGTGGTCCTGTGCGACCGTTTCTACGATTCCACGACCTGCTATCAGGCGTTTGCCGATGGTCTCGACCGTCAGATGGTACGCGATGCCAACAACCTGGCTGTCGCCGGTACGCATCCGGCGCTCACGCTCGTCTACCACATCACACCCGAGCAGGCGGCGCTACGCATGGCAGCCCGTGGCGCGGCAGATCGCATGGAGGCAAAAGGCATGACCTTCCAAGAGCGCGTCTACCAGGGATTTTGCGCCATTGCCGCCGAGGAACCAAACCGCGTAAAACTCATCGACGCCACTGCGACCGTCGAGGAAGTCTTCGAGAAGACGGTCGAGCAGATTCGCGCATACGGTCTCGACATTCCGCAAGACGCCGTCACCGCCGCGCTTGCCCAGGAGGCCGAGTAACATGGCCCCCGCTCAGGCAAGCCTGCTGGCCAAGCTCGACACCCAAGAGCGCGTGCGCGACTTTTTGACCAATGCCGTCGCCAGCGGTCGCGCATCGCACGCCTACCTGTTTTTGGGCGCGCCCGGCGCGGGCAAGCTCGACGCCGCGTGGGCGCTCGCCCAAGCCTTCCTGTGCGAGCAGGATGGCTGCGGCTCATGCGATAGCTGCGTGCGCGTCGCCCGCCATACGCACCCCGACGTGCACTATTACACGCCCGAGAGCGCCACGGGCTACCTCATCGCCCAGACCCGCGAGCTGCTCGACGACGTTCCGCTGGCGCCCATCCGTGCCAAGGCCAAGGTCTACATCATCGACCGTGCCGAGCAACTGCGCGCCAACACCGCCAACGCACTGCTCAAAACACTCGAGGAGCCGCCCGAGGGCGTTATGTTCATCCTGCTGGGCACCTCGGCAGACGTGATGTTGCCCACCATCGTGAGCCGCTGCCAGTGCGTGCCGTTTCGGCTGGTATCGCCCGTCGTCGCCGCGCAGGCCGTGAGCCGCGCCACCGGTCAGGACCCTGCGCGTTGCCGCATGGCCGTCGCCGTAGCGGGAAGCCCCACGCGTGGCATCGAATTCCTCAAGAGCGCCGAGCGCCAGGACGCCCGCCGTCAGATGGTTCGCGCCATCGATTCGCTTATCGCCGCCGACGAGGCCGACGTGCTCAGCCGCGCCAAGTCACTCATCGTCGCCGTTAAGGCGCCGCTCGCCGAGGTCAAGTCCACGCAGGAAAAGGTGCTCGAGCAAAACGCCGATTACCTGTCGCGTGGAGCATTGAAGCAGCTTGAGGACCGCAACAAGCGCGAACTCAACGCGCGCGAGCGTTCGGGTATCATGGAAGCGCTGGCGAGCGCGCGGACGCTCATGCGCGACGTGCTGCTGACGCTTCAGGATGAGGCGGCCGACGTCGTGAACGAGGATGTGCGCGACACGATCGGTCGGCTTGCCGCCGCGACCAATGTTGCGGGCGCCACCCGGGCGCTCGAGGCGGTCGCAACCGCCGAGCGCAACATCGCCAGAAACGTTACTCCCCAGCTGGCCATCGAGGTCATGCTGTTCGATATCAGGAAGGCACTGAAATGCCGTTAGTCGTACCCGTTAAGTTTACCTACGCCTCGCGCGACCTGTGGTTCGATCCGCAGGATCTGGATATCCTCGAGGCCGATTATGCCATTTGCTCCACCGAGCGCGGAACCGAGATCGGCCTGGTCACGGCCGATCCCTTTGAGGTGCCGCAAGACGAGATCGGTCAGCCGCTCAAGCCCGTGCTGCGCGTGGCGAGCGACATCGACCTGCAGCTTGCCGACGACCTGGCCATTCAGGGCGACGAGGCCATGGTCGACTTCCGCCGCCTGGTCAAGGAGCTCGACCTCGAGATGAAGCCGGTGGGCGTTGAGTACCTGTTTGGCGGCGAGAAGGCCGTGTTCTACTTTGCGGCCGAGGAGCGCGTCGATTTTCGCCAGCTCGTCAAGGACCTGTCCTCGACGCTGCACATTCGCGTCGACATGCGCCAGATCGGCGTGCGCGACGAGACCCGCCTGGTGGGTGGCTACGCCCAGTGCGGACAGGAGCTCTGCTGCACGCGCTTTGGCGGACAGTTTGAACCCGTCTCGATTCGCATGGCAAAAGAGCAGGACCTGCCGCTCAACTCGTCCAAGATCAGCGGCGTGTGCGGCCGCCTGATGTGCTGCCTGCGTTATGAGTTCGAGGCGTACAAGGACTTTAAGAGCCGTGCGCCCAAAAAGAAGACGCTCATCGATACGCCGCTCGGCAAGGCGCGTATTCAGGAATATGACACGCCGCGTGAGCAGCTGGTGCTGCGCCTGGAGAACGGCAAGGTTTTTAAGGTCAACCTAGCCGATATGACGTGCTCGGAGGGCTGCAAAAAGAAGGCTGCCGAGCAGGGCTGCAATTGCCGCCCCGACTGCGTGACGCGTGACGTGCTCGAGCGCATCGAGTCGCCCGAGATGCGCCTGGCGCTCATGGAGCTCGACCGCGAGAACGGCGTCGACGTGGGCGATGGCCTGTCGAGCGCCGACCGTCTTGCCGGCACGTCGATGCCCAAGCGCCGTCGTCGCGATGCCGAATCCGATGCTCGCGCCGGTCAGGGGCAGGGCGAGGGCCGTGGCCGCGGAAAGGGCCGTGGTAAGGTTGAGGCACCCGAGGCCGAGGAGGCCGCCGGTGGCCGTCGTCGTCGCAAACGCTCGGGTTCGGGCGATGCCGGCGAGGTCGCTCCCGCAGGCAAGAACGCTTCCCGCGAGCGCGAGGCTCAGCAGCCCCAGCAGCAGAATCGCGGCGGTGGCATGAACCCCACACGCCGTCGTCGCCGTCATCTGTCGAGCGAGGAGCGCGAGGACGCCTTCCGCGCCGCAGCTGCTCGCGAGGCTGGTGCCGCTTCCAAGGGCCCCTCGGTCTCCGATGCGCCTGCCGACAAGGGCGGCAAGTCACGTGGCGAGGAGGAGCGCGCGCCGCGTCCGCGCCGTCGCCATTCCTCGGGCGCGCAACAGAAGCCCTCAGTGCCCTCCGTGGCCGATCAGGTCTCGGATGGCGAGGTCAAGGTCACGCGCCGTCGTCTCGGAGATGGCGGGGGAGCGGCTGCCAAGGCTTCGCGTGGCGCCGCTCGCGACGAGCGCGAGCCGCGCGAGGATCGCGGTGGCGAGGGCTCGGCCGACCAGGGTCAAAAGCGCCGTCGCCGTCGCCGTTCCCGCAAGCCGCGCCAGGATGGTGGCGAGGGTTCGACCCCGTCTTCGGCCGCACCACAACCGCCCGCCGGCGAATAACGCCCGCGAGCGGATTTAACCCGCCTTACCCCAATCGCGTCGGGGTACCATAGCGCTGAATCAACAACCCTCCCTGCGACCGAACGTAGGGAGGGTTGTGTCTTGAAGAGCCATCTGAACAAATTGAGCCGTCTGCAGGGTGCCGGCGCCCTACCGTTTGCGGACGAATTGCTGCCGTTTGCCGAGCGGGCGGCACGCGAGGCACTCGAGGTATTGTCGCCAACACGATGTGCCGGCTGCGAGCGCGCCGGTGCGCTTATTTGCCAAGACTGCCTGGCCGCGCTCACGCTCATCGACCCACGTCATAGCTGTACCCGATGCGGCGCCCCGTTTGGGGATTTGCTGTGCACTGAGTGTTCGGTCGAGGGCACGTCCTCGGCAATGGCGGAGGCGCTCGACCGCTGCCTGGCGTGCTCCGTCTATGCGCATCCGCTGCCGCGCATCATTAAAGCGTACAAGGACGCGGGCGAGCGACGCCTGGCGCCGTATCTGGCGGAGCTGCTTTACGACACCGCCCTGCATGCCCAGGTCGTAGCGCCCGAACGCTTAGGAGGTGTGCTGTCCGGTGCGGATGCGGTGGTGTTTGTGCCTGCGACGGCGGCAGCGTTTCGGCGGCGTGGCTTTGATCATATGGAGGCCATTGCGCGCCCATTTTGCGAGCTGTCGGGTGTTCCCCTGCTCGATGCCCTCGTCAAGTACGGGCATGGCGACCAGCGCGAACTCGGTCGTGAGGAGCGCCGCGAGCGTTCCCGGGGCATGTACGAGACGGTTGAGGACGTGCACGGCCGCCGCTTGCTGCTTATCGACGACGTTATCACCACGGGTGCGACGATGGCAGCGGCTTCGGCGGAACTCAAGCGCGCCGGTGCCGTGGCCGTTGATGGCCTCGCTATCGCACGCGTTTGGTAGGGGTGGTTTTGTGGCAGTGAAGATTGAGCGGCGCAACGAGCCGACAGACGAACAGCTGGCGGCTTCCGTAATCCTAACAGGCGCCTCGGCGCTGCGCATGATGCGCACCGAGCGCCGAAAAATGGGTTACATCAGCTGGAGGGACCTCAATCCCGATGAAGAGCGCCGTGTGCTGCGCACGTCGTCGCCCTCGACCGAGGACATCTATCTTTCCAACTTGGTGCGGATTGGGGCCGCAAGCGGCGAGGTGCAAGAAGATCTTTGCTTGCTGGTGGGATCTGCGGCGCAGCGCCGCCGCATGCCTGGCGTGGGCTGGTCCGTATGCTCCGGGTTGCCCGCCGGCTCGATTCTAGAGGTGGAACCGGGGGTGTACAGTCTATCTCCCGAGGCCCTTTGTGTTGTCGTCGCCCGCGAGGTCGGCTGTATCCAGGCATTTGCCCTGGCCCAGGAGCTGTGCTCTAAGATTTCACTGAGTGACCGCGGGAAGTATCTGCCTCCCTACACCTCGCCCGTTACGAATAAACTTGCAAAGGACAAGGACCAGCCAGCAGACGTGGGCTACTTTGAGGTTGAGCCGGTGCTGACGCCCGATCGTCTGGCAGATTACCTCGCGGTATGCAAGGGGAACGCAGCCAAGCAGCTGCAGCGTCTGTGTCCCTATCTTTCGGAAAACCTGCGCTCACCCATGGAGTGCATCATGCTCGCCCTGTTTTCGCTTCCGTTTTCCTATGGCGGGTTTGCCTGCGGACCTTTTAAGACCGACTATAAGATTGAGTTCGATGACCGTGCGCAGGCAATCTCGGGGATGCCGCATGCAGTTTGCGATGCGTATCAGGAAGCAGCCCGGTTTGACCTGGAATACAACGGTGAGCTGGGCCATTCCTCTCGGAGGGGACGTATCCATGATGAAAAGCGCAACACGGGCTTGATTACTATGGGAATCGAGGTCGCGACGGTCAACAACGAAATGCTCTGTGACATGGAAGCGATGGAAGCACTCGCATGGCGCATCTACCAACGCATGGGCAAGCGCTATCAGAATCGCGTAGAGGCTCGTCGAAAGAAGCAGGATGCGCTGCTGAACACGCTTCGAGCGTGTTTTGGGCTTAAGCCAGCATAAATCTATGGCTTTATAGGGGGCTTGTTATAGGCTCCGTGCAAAAAATGGCAAATATGAGTACTGTTACTAGATTAGTGACAGCGAAAACGAAGAAATCCGATCCTGAAATTGGTATTCATTGAAAAGATAATAAACAAATGTGGAGTATTTTGGCATCAAGCGGGCTATAAAGAGCTCGAAACCGGCGCGTGCGGAGGGAAAACGCTGCTACTAAATTGGTAACAGTACTCATATTTGCCGTTTTTTGCACACGGCACCCTGAGACGGGTGCCCCGGAGCTCCCCGTGGGGGGAGCTCCGGGCTTCATGGGGGCACGAATGATCCGCCCCGACCTGCGAAATCTGTACTCGCGATGCGAATAACGCCCCTAACCTTAAACTTTAGCTTGAACTTAGCTATAATGCGCTACGTTCCTACCAGGCTGTGGTTGCGGGCGGACGAAATGCCCGTCCTAGTCCAAGACAGACGCGGTCAAAGGGATCCACGTAAGCGACCGCGTGCGCGCGGCGCGATCATGGCGCGTCCTAGATGTAAGCCGCACCGTCCGTTCTACTTTCTTTGGGGCAATACCGCCTCGCGGGCGAGCGGGCCAGTCGTGAAGGTGGCTGCGGCCTCCCGAGCAAACACCCCGGTGCGCAAGTGTGGGGTCAAATACCAGGTCAGCTGGTGGGAACAACCTGATATTCCGCGCAACGCACGGATCGTATACGACACAGAAGGCAGGGTAGTGGACATGGTGAGGGGCAGCTTGATGCACGCGGCTCGGTTAGGTGCTGGGGCCGCAGCGGTCATCGCCGTTTTGGGCCTGAGCGGATGCGCGTTCAACCCGCTGTCTACGTTCACGACTCCCACGATCGACCAGATCGAGTACAAGACCGTCACGCCGGCGGTGTCGGACGATGCCCTGGTTACTCCCGGAACCCTGACGGTTGCCCTCGATACTTCCGATGCGCCGCAGGCCATGCAGGGCGCCGACGGCGAGCTCGCGGGGTATGCGGTCGACGCCGCCCGCGCCCTCGCAAGCCGCATGGGCCTTAAGGTCGCCTTTGTCGATGCGTCCTCGGCAGGTTCCGCGCTCGCCGACAAAAAGGCCGATATCTTTATCGGCGAGATCAACTCCACAGACGGGGACGTTAGCTCGCTCGGCACCTGCCTGTACGATGCCGCTTCTGTGTTCGGTAAAACCAGCGATGGTGGGTCGCTAAGCGTTTCCACCGATACCCTTAACACGTCTACCCTGGGTGTCCAGATGTCCTCGGCCTCGCAGGAGGCGCTTGCCAAGCAGAGCATCACCGCCAACCAAAAGACCTACTCCAACATCAACGAGTGCTTTGAGGCGCTCGAGTCCGGCGAGGTTGACTATGTGATCTGCGACTCCACGGCCGGTGGCTACCTTGCACGTCTGATGAGCGAGATCTCCTATGTCGGTGCGCTCGAGGCGCCCTCGACGCTCGGTGTTGCGGGCCTCTCGTCCAATGACGAACTGTGCCGTGCCGTGAGCGATGCCCTCGACGACATCACGGTCGACGGCACGCTCGAGGCAGTTCACTGCGTCTGGTATGGCAGGATGCCCTACGACCTCACCACTAAGACGGTTTCGGGCGCTAACGTGCAGCCGGGCGACTCTGAGTCCAGTGAGACCACGTCCTCCGGCAGCGAGTCTTCCGATTCCAACAATGAGACCGCATCCTCCGAGGACAAATCGTCCAGCCAGGAAGGCACCATCACCGACGACGACATTAACAAACTCAATAGCTAGTTATTGCTAGGGGTGGTGTCTCCTATACGTTGGAAAGGGCACCTCTTCACGGTTTCAACACGCACTGCCGGGCTTCCCCAATAGGGGAGCCCGGCTTTTTCATCCCTATAAAACCAGCAGGTCAAAGCCAATTTTTGGGACCAAATACAAATCTGTCGGCTCCCTCCTATAGCGCACTTTGCCACAGAAAAGTACGAGACTTCGGTATGCGGTATCAAGCAATCGTTATTCGGGTCTTTGGGAATCCGCGTGATTAAATGCACGGCAATGGGTACATAGCCAGTACAGTAAGTCCCCGAGGCAGATTGGAGCCACGTATGGATATCAAGGTTTCTGGACGCAAGACGACGGTAACCGATGCTCTGCGTGCGCATGTGGATGAGAAGATCGGCGAGGCGCTCAAGGTTTTCGATATCGAGCCCATGACGGTCGACGTTGTACTTCGCTATGAGAAGAACCCCTCGAACCCCAACCCGGCGATCGTCGAGGTTACGGTTCGTGCCCGCGGTTCGGTGATTCGCGTTGCCGAGCACGGTGCAGATATGTACGCCGCCATCGACCTCTCCGCCGATAAGGTCACCCGCCAGCTGCGCAAGTTCAAGACCAAGGTCGTGGATAACCGCCAGGGCGGTGCCAGCGCGGCGGATGTCGCACCGGTCGAGCGCGTCGAGGATCTGGCCGACCTGCTGCTGCCCGAGGAGGAGGACGACCTGCTCGTCCGCGAGAAGGTCATCGACGTCACCCCGATGACTGAGGAGCAGGCGCTGGTGCAGACCGATCTGCTTGGCCACGACTTCTACGTGTTCGAGAACGCGACGACCGGCCTTATCAATGTGGTGTATCACCGTAAGAATGGTGGATATGGCATCATCAAGCCCCGTATCGAAACACTTGACGAGTAAAATACGTTAACTTGCATGAGTTAACGGTTGGCGGCCATCCCATGCGGGTGGCCGCCTTTTTACGTAAGGAGTCGCTTTGATGGACAAGGCCGCATCTACCGGTCATTCGGACCGTTGCCGCATCGTCGTCGATACCTGCTGCGACTTTAGCCCCGAGGTCGCCGCGAACCTCGATGTCGATATCTTGGGCTTCCCCTTTATCATCGATGGCGAGGAGCGTACGGACGACATCTGGTCGAGCATGAGCCCTAAGGAGTTCTACGACCGCATGCGCGCCGGTGCCCGCGTGTCCACCTCGGCTGTGTCGCTCGGTCGCTATATTGAGTTCTTTACCGAGTGCGCCAAAGAGGGTACGCCCACGGTCTACCTGTGCTTTACCTCGGCGCTGTCGTCGAGCTACAACTCCGCGTGCCAGGCGGCGGATGCCGTGCGCGCCGAGTATCCCAACTTTGAACTCTACGTGGTCGACAACGCTCTGCCCTGCGCGACCGGCGCGCTCTTGGCGCTCGAGGCCGTGCGCCAGCGTTCGGCGGGACTGACCGCCAAGCAGCTGGTCGACTGGGCAAACGAGGCCAAGACTTATGTCCACGGCTACTTTACGCTCGAGAGCTTTGACGCGCTGGCTGCCGGCGGCCGCATTCCGCCCGCGGCGGCGCAGCTCACGGCAAAGCTCGATGTCAAGCCCGAGCTCTCCTACGACCTGGCCGGCTCGCTGTCGCTGATTGGCGTCAACCGCGGCCGCAAGAAGGCGCTCAAGTCCATCCTCAAGTCGTTCCGCGAGAACTACGTGCCCGATCGCACCATGCCCATCGCCATCATGACGGCCGATGCCGAGAAGGACGGCGACTGGCTCGAGGCCGCCATCCGCAAGGAGGAGGGCTGCGCCGACGTCACGATCATTCGCAGCTCCGTGGGCCCCACCATCGGCTCGCACGTGGGCCCCGGCATGGTGGCTTGCGCGTTTTGGGGCAAGAACCGTGCCGAGAAAGCCTCGCTTTCCGACCGCATCGCCCGCCGTGTGCGCGGTCAGTAGGCAAGTAACGCGGCCGTAATCGATCCCAGCTCACTGCCCAAACGCTGGCATCGAGTATTCAACCTGGTAACAACACCCAACCCAAAAGGAAAGGTTTCATGGCAAACAAGCTCTCCGTCGCATTTATCGGCACCGGAATTATGGGTGCCCCCATCGCCGGCCACATTCTGGACGCTGGCTATCCCGTCACGGTCAACAACCGCACCAAGTCCAAGGCTGCAGCGCTCGTTGAGCGCGGTGCCGTCTGGGCCGATACGCCGGCAGATGCCGTGGCGAACGCCGATGTCGTCTTTACCATGGTGGGCTATCCCTCCGAGGTCGAGGAGCTATACCTGGCGGGCGACGGTCTGCTCGCGTGCACTAAGCCCGGCGCGGTCCTGATTGACCTTACCACGAGCTCGCCCGAGCTGGCGCGCGACATTGCCGAGGCCGCCCAGGTTTCCGGCCGCATGGCGTTTGACTGCCCCGTCACCGGCGGTGAGTCGGGAGCTATCGCCGGCACGCTCACGGCTATCGTGGGCGCCACCGAGAACGACATCGCGCCGGTCCGCGACATCCTTGCCACCTTTGCGGCCAACATCTGCTGCTTCGACGGCGCCGGCAAGGGCCAGGCTGCCAAGCTCGCCAACCAGGTGTCGCTGGGCGCCTGCATGGTCGGCATGGCAGACGCCATGGCATTTGCCGAGCTGAGCGGCCTTGACCTGGAGAAGACCCGTCAGATGATCCTGGGCGGTACCGGCAAGTCCGGCGCCATGGAGAGCCTGGCTCCCAAGGCGCTCGACGGCGACTACAAGCCCGGCTTTATGGTCGAGCACTTCATTAAGGACCTGCGCTTGGCGCTCGCCTATGCCGACGACCGCGAGCTTGCGCTGCCCGGCGCCGACGTGGCCTTTACGCTCTACGATATGCTCGACGCCATCGGTGGTGCCAAGCTGGGCACCCAGGCCATCACGGTCCTCTATAAGGAGGAGGCCGACGCCATCGCCGCCGGTCTGGACTGGTCGCAGTATCGTCCCGAGGAGCATGGCGCTCACGAGGAAGGCTGCGGTTGCGGCGAGCACGGCGACGACCATGAGTGCGGTTGCGGTCACCATCACGGCGAGGACCACGAGTGCTGCGGCGGCCACGGCCATGACGACGGCCATGAGTGCTGCTGCGGCCACCATCACGGGGAGTAGCGCCCATGAGCTGGACGTTCGTGGTACTAGCGCTGGTACTCTTTCTCTTTGCGATCTACATTGGCTTTTTGTGCGGCCAGTGGGCCTGCGAAAAGCGCGTGATCACCAAGCGCGACTACTGGATCGCCAATTTTGCAGGCGCGGCGGCAGTCGTCCTGCTGACCTGGGTGTTCTCGCTGTTCCCGCTGGTGCAGTTTGCGCCGATCGGCTGGCTCGGCGGTTTTATCGCCGGTCTTAAGATGAGCTTTGGCGAGTCCGTCGGTCCGTGGCGCAAGCATGACGAGGTCTTTAACGTCAACAAGGCTCATCGCGCCGCCGCCGACGCGGGCGACGCTGAGGAACGCCGCCGTGCGCGTCGCAATGGCGCGGCCGACCGACAACTCATCTCGGTCACCGATGACAGCAAGGGTGCTGGCAAGCACGCTAAGAAATAGTAAGAAGAGGTAACTATGGCAGAAAACAAAGACGAACAGCTCACCGACGAGGAGCTGGCACAGCTTCAGCTGGCAGAGGAGAACGAGAACGCCGTCGACCGTCTGGTCAAGGAGCTCGGCTGCCCCACGCGCCGCATCCGCCAGTTTGCCGCCCGCGTGTTGCATCTGCTGGCCGAGCGCGATCCGCAGCGCGTCGTGCCCTGCGTGCCCGCGCTGATCGAGGCGCTCGACCGCCCCGAGGCGCAGACCCGCTGGGAGGCCCTCGATGCCCTGACGGCGCTCGCCACCACCTGCCCCGAGCAGCTGGGCGATGCCTTTGAGGGCGCCGAGACCGCGCTGTTCGACGAGATTTCCTCCACGC
This sequence comes from Collinsella sp., assembly GCA_036304725.1. GTDB lineage: Bacteria > Actinomycetota > Coriobacteriia > Coriobacteriales > Coriobacteriaceae > Collinsella. The sequence continues at coordinate 49,362 of JAXIYC010000047.1, forward strand.
TGCGCTATGCCGCCTTCCGCCTGCTGTGCGTGTGGGGCGCCACGAGCGTCGAGCGTTCGCGCGAGGCTTGGCCCATCCTGGACGAGGCCATCCAGTGCTACCACGGCGACCTCGAGTATCGCGATATGCTCGGTTGCCTGTACGAGTTTGGCCAGGGCGAGATCGACGCCGAGGTTGCCGAGAAGCTTGCGCTGCGCCTTAAGTTCGATGCCGAGAACGGTAAGGGCAGCTATCTCAAGGCCCGTTCGAGCGAGATTTGCGAAATGCTTGTTAAACGTTTTGGCCTGGATCTCTCCAAAAAGAAGAAGCGTGCTAGCGTTAAAAAATCTGACGACGCCGAAGACGAGGAGTAACAGATTATGGCGCACGATGTAGTCCTGATTCCCGGTGACGGTATCGGTCCCGAGATTACGCAGGCCATGCGCCGCGTGGTCGAGGCTGCCGGTGTCCAGATCAATTGGAACGTCCAGGAGGCCGGTGCCGGCGTCATGGACGAGTTTGGCACGCCGCTGCCCCAGCACGTGCTCGATGCGGTCGCCGAGACCAAGGTTGCCATCAAGGGCCCCATCACCACGCCGGTCGGCACGGGTTTCCGCAGCGTCAACGTGGCCCTGCGCAAGCACTTCGACCTGTATGCCTGCGTGCGCCCCTGTCTGTCGCAGCCGGGCGACGGCTCGCGCTTCCGCGACGTCGACCTGGTTATCGTGCGCGAGAACACCGAGGACCTCTACGCCGGCATCGAGTTCGATGAGGGCGCTGCCGAGGTCGAGGAGCTCTTGCAGCTTGTCGAGCGTTCGGGCCAAAAGACCTTCGCCGCTGATTCCGCGATCTCGATCAAGCCGATCTCTATCGCCAAGAGCCGCCGCATTGTGGAGTATGCCTTTGAGTATGCCCGCCGCTGCGGCCGCAAAAAGGTGACGGCCGTGCACAAGGCCAACATCATGAAGGCGACCGACGGCCTGTTCCTGCGCGTGGCGCGCGAGGTGGCCGCCAACTATCCCGATATCGAGTTCAACGACAAGATTGTCGATGCCACCTGCATGGGCCTGGTCCAGAACCCCAACGACTTCGATGTCCTGGTGCTGCCCAACCTGTACGGCGACATCGTGAGTGACCTGTGCGCCGGCCTGGTGGGCGGCTTAGGCATGGCCCCCGGCTCCAACATCGGTGCCGACTGCGCCATCTTTGAGGCTACGCACGGCTCCGCGCCCGATATCGCGGGCAAGGATATCGCCAACCCCACGGCCGAGATCCTCTCTGCTGCGATGATGCTCGATCACCTGGGCGAGAACGATGCCGCCAATCGTATTCGCGCCGCCGTATCTGCCACGCTCGACGAGGGCGAGCAGGTTACCGGTGACGTGCGTCGTGCCCAGACCGGCTCCGTTGAGGGCGCTGTGGGCACGCAGGCCTTTGCCGATGCCGTTATCGCGCACCTGGTCTAAGGTATGCACGCTGCAAACGCCTAAATAGTACTTAAGTGTTTGCGTATAACCTGAGAATCAATACGCCCGGCGCTCTGCCGGGCGTATTCTATTGGGGACTATGTTTCCTAACAAGGAGTAACTGATATGGGTCTGATCCAAAAGAAGGACGAGAAGGACGAGATCGACGGCATCCAGATCATCGAGCGCGGCGAAGGCCCCGACGGTGATGAGGACGAGAAGATCGACCTGGTCGCCGGCACGTCTGCCGAACATATCGCCGCTGGCACGACCGCCGAGGAGGAGGACGCTCGCCTGGAGGCAAAGATCGCCGCGGACGCCGCCGACGAGAACCTCATGCCTGAGGAGCAGGA
>JAXIYC010000048.1:0-41847 GCA_036304725.1 Collinsella sp.
CCAGAGCATGGGGGGCACGCCCGGTCCCGTTCCGAACCCGGAAGCTAAGCCCCATCGCGCCGAGAGTACTGCGGGGTCAGCCCGTGGGAGGCCAGGGCGCCGCTGACCGGTGGACGGCACCGAGCCGTCGCATCGACTTGAAGAAGGGGGAGGCCTCGCGGCCTCCCCCTTTTTTTGCGTTTAATAGAGAGTTGTAATACAAGAACTCGCCTTCGTTTAGCTTGTCTTACTGTTTGGCTGTATTTTGAGTCCTTCTTTTGTATTTGCGCGATAATAACTCCCATTGGCGTTAGGGAGGACTTGATGTTTACCGTTTTTGTCTTAGGCAATATTGCTTCGGGTAAATCGACTGCCTGCCGCTATCTCGAATCTCATGGCGCCATGCTTATCGATCTGGATGAGCTTGCCAAATCGCTGTATGTGCCAGGCTCCGATATCGTCAACGCCCTCGCGGAAGAATTCGGTTGGGACATTCTGGACGGGGAGGGCGGCATTCGCCGCAATGTCCTCGCTGCTCGAGCTTTCGCCTCTCCTGATACAGTTGCGCGGCTCAATGGCATCGTTCATCCGGTTCTCATCGAACAGCTGTCACTGAGGATTCTTGATCCGGTTTGCTGCACGGTTTCGTCCCCCCGTTATCCCTTTGCGGTTGTCGAGGTTTCTGCCCCGACTGGTTTTGAGGATGCTTTTGGCCTGGCTGATGAAATTCTGGTTATCAGCGCTCCTTTAGCAGTTCGTCGCGAGCGTGCCATTCATCGTGGTATGGAGTCCTCTGATTTTGATGCGCGCTCAGCATGCCAACCTGATGAGGCTTCGCTTTGCAATCTCGCTACGACGGTAATCGATAATGAGGCAGGCGATAACTCGCTCTTTGAACAACTGGACGCATGGCTTGCGCGTCATGGCTTCGGGGATGTAGTGGATAGGGAGGAGATCGATGCCTAAGACACATTTCTTTACGTGGTATCGCGTGGCGCCACTTGCCGTTATGTTCGTCTTCGGCCTTATTTCGCTCGTCTACTCGTATGCTCCCGCCGCCTTCTTTAAGCCTTTGTATCCAATTGACTACGAGGCGTACGTAAAGCAATCGAGCATTTCGCACAATCTTGATCCGTATCTGGTGTGTGCCGTCATAAAGTCGGAATCGAATTGGGATCCCGAGGCCGAGTCGAATCAAGGCGCACAGGGCTTGATGCAGCTGATGCCCGAGACTGCCCAGGATATGATTGCCAAGGGTCTTGTCGATGGCAGCGAGTATTCAGCCGACGACCTTAACGATCCCGCTACGAACATCGAGTTTGGCTGTGCGTATCTTTCGTATCTTCTGACGTATTTTAACGGGTCGACTGACAGTGCCATTGCCGCCTATAACGCCGGCATGGGCAATGTCGACGGATGGGCGCAGCAGAGCACGTCACTTCATAATGCAATCACCTTTCCCGAGACGCAGGCGTATCTGATTCGTGTCAATAATGCCTGGGTTCGCTACAAGACCCTCTATCCCGATCGGTTCGTATAGGACTATGCCTGCCGCCTGCGTATACTGCAGATATATGAGTTAGGAGTATCCATGGCGGAATTTGAAGTTGAGCGTGTTGGAGGAGAGCTCAAACGTTTTGGCGTTGAGGGCTCTGAGGTGCCGTTTGAGGTCGTGTCTCCATACGAGCCCGCTGGTTCCCAGCCTAAGGCCATTGAGTCGCTTGTGCAGGGCGTGAGGGATGGAGATCGCTATCAGGTTTTGCTGGGCGTGACTGGTTCGGGCAAGACCTTCACGATGGCTAAGACTATTGAGGCCCTGGGGAAGCCGACGCTGGTTATGGCTCCCAATAAAACGCTTGCCGCTCAGCTTGCGAGCGAGCTCAAGGAATTCTTTCCCAACAACGCCGTGGTCTATTTTGTGTCGTACTACGATTACTATCAACCCGAAGCGTATGTGCCGCAAAGCGATACGTATATCGAGAAGGATTCCTCGATTAACGAAGAAGTTGAGATGCTGCGACATCAGGCGACCGCATCGCTGCTATCTCGACGCGATGTGATCGTCGTCGCATCGGTCTCGTGTATCTATGGCATTGGCTCTCCCGAGGACTATGCGGGCCTAGCTCCGAACGTCGACAAGAAGGTGCCGCTCGAGCGCGATGACTTTATCCATGCGCTTATCGATATCCAGTACGATCGCAATGACTATGATTTGGCACGTGGCACCTTCCGCGTGCGCGGCGATGTCGTCGACGTGTATCCACCCTATGCCGAGCATCCGTTGCGGTTTGAGTTCTTTGGCGACGAGGTTGAGCTGATTGCCGAGATCGACGAGGTCACCGGCGAGATGCTACGTGAGTACGAGGCCATTCCCGTGTGGCCGGCATCGCACTACGTGACTGAGAAGCCTAAGGTCAAAGCGGCTCTGAAATCAATCAGTGAAGAGTGCGAGAAGCGTGTGGCCGAGCTCAAGGCGACTGATAAGCTGCTCGAGGCACAGCGTCTGCAGCAGCGCACCGACTATGATCTCGAGATGCTCGAGACGATGGGCTTTTGCAACGGCATCGAGAACTACTCGCGTCATCTGGACGGTCGAAAACCGGGCGAGCCACCGTTTACCCTGATCGATTACTTTCCTAAGGACATGCTCTGCATCATCGATGAGAGCCATGTGACGGTGCCGCAGATCCGCGGCATGCACGAAGGTGACCGCTCGCGTAAGGTGACGCTGGTGGAGCACGGTTTTCGTCTGCCTTCGGCACTCGATAACCGCCCGCTTCGTTTCGATGAGTTTGAGGCGAGGATTCCCCAGTTCATCTACGTCTCGGCTACGCCGGGCGACTATGAGCTGCGGGTTAGCCAGAACGACGTTGAGCAGATTATTCGTCCGACCGGTCTGCTCGACCCCAAGATCGATGTGCGTCCGGTTCGTGGACAGATTGACGATCTTGAGGACGAGATTCGCGAGCGCGTTGCCCGCAAGGAGCGCGTGCTGGTGACCACGCTCACCAAGCGCATGGCCGAGGACCTGACCGACCATCTGCTTGATGCCGGCATTAAGGTCAATTACATGCACTCCGATACAGCGACGATGGACCGTGTCGAGATCCTGCGAACGCTGCGCGAGGGAAAGATTGATGTTCTCGTCGGCATCAACCTGCTCCGCGAGGGTCTGGACCTTCCCGAGGTCTCGCTGGTGGCAATTCTCGACGCTGACAAGGAAGGCTTCTTGCGCAACCGCCGTTCGTTGATTCAGACGATTGGCCGTGCGGCCCGTAATGCCGACGGCGAGGTCATCATGTATGCAGACGTTGTGACCGATTCGATGAAAGAAGCCATCGAGGAGACGCAGCGCCGTCGCGAGATTCAGATGGCATATAACGAAGAGCATGGCATTGTGCCCAAGACGGTTCGCAAGGCCATTAACGACATTTCGAGCTTTATTGCCGAAGCCGAAAAGACTGTGGGCTCGAAGGGGCGCTCGAGAGGCGATTCGCTGGGTCACGGTGCGTTCTATACACCCGATGAAAACGGCGAGGGCGCCGCGCCGGAGACGGTGGCACCCGAGCAGACGCTTGCCGAGCAGCTGGAAGGGCTACCGCATGACGAGCTCGTGCGGATCGTCGAGACCATGGAGGAAGACATGCGTAACGCTTCCGCCGCCATGGACTTTGAGGAGGCGGCACGTCTGCGCGATGCCGTCGTTCAGATTCGGGCGATGCTTGAGGGCGCATCTGAGGACGAAACGATTGAGCGTTTGCGTTCGAAGGCGCGCAAGGGCTCTACCTTTGCTTCGGGCAGAAAACGCCAGGGTGCGCGATTTAGGAAGTAGTGAACATGCCCCGAGTTCCCTGTGGAGCTCGGGGCCTGTGTCGTTTGGACGCGGGAGTTCGTGCGCTAGAGGTCTGCTATCAGCGCCTCGGCGCAACGGATGCCGTCGGTGGCGGCACTCATGATGCCGCCGGCATATCCGGCACCCTCGCCGCAAGGGTAAAGGCCCGGGGTCGACGCGGCGTGGCATGTTCGATCGCGGGTGACGGTGACCGGGGAACTCGAACGCGTCTCCACGCCAGTGAGGACTGCATCGGGGCGGTCATAGCCACGCAGTTTCTTACCGAGCAGGGGAATTCCCAAACGAAGTGATTCGACGATATGACGCGGGAGGGCATCGTCGATCGCCGTCCAGGTCACACCGAGCGGATAGGTGGGCTTTACCTTTCCGGGTGCCGTGCTGGCGCGTCCCGCAAGGAAATCCCCGACGAGCTGTGCCGGCGCGTTCCAGTTGGAGCCACCCAGGCGATAGGCGGTTCGCTCGCAGGCGCGCTGGAGTTCAATGCCTGCGAGTGGATCATCGCCGGGAAGGTCGTCAGGTGTGACGTTAACGAGTAGGGCGGCATTCGCGTTGCGCCCGTTGCGGGCATTGAGGCTGGCACCGTTGACGCACAGATGGCCCTGCTCGGAAGAGGCCGCGACAACCTGTCCGCCGGGGCACATGCAAAACGAGAACACACTGCGGCCGTTGGGGAGATGGGCGACAAGCTTGTAGGGGGCTGCTCCGAGTTCCGGGTGCCCCGCCGAAGGGCCATATTGGGCACGGTCGATGTCGCGCTGTGGATGCTCGATGCGCACACCCATGGCAAAGGTCTTTTGCGCGAGGGCAACGTCATGTTCTTTGAGAAGCTCGAATACGTCGCGGGCGGAATGGCCGCAGGCGAGAATGAGGTGTTTTGTGGCGATTGTCTCGCTTGTGGCTTCGTGCGACGGTTGGACATCGACGCCGGTGATGGCGCCAGATCCATCGGTTCGAATATTGACGAGCTTTGTTCGATAGCGGACGGTTCCACCGAGCTGCTCGATGCGCTGAGAAATGTTGGTGACGACGGTGGGGAGGATGTCGGAGCCAATGTGCGGCTTTGCGTCCCACAGGATGTCGCGAGGTGAGCCCGCTTCGACGAAGGTCTCAAGAATCAATCGATGGGCAGGATTCTTGGTTCCCGTGTTGAGCTTGCCGTCCGAGAAGGTCCCTGCGCCGCCCAGGCCAAATTGTATATTGCTTTCGGGGTCGAGGATACGCTCCTTAAGAAAGAGGTCAATCGCTTCCGAGCGGCGAAGTGCGGGGTCGCCGCGCTCGATAAGCAGGGGTTTAAGGCCCGCTTCGGCAAGGGTGAGGGCGGCGAAGAGACCGGCGCAACCGGCGCCGACAACGACGGGACGCCCCTTGGGTGCATTCGGGACAGGGTTGGGGAATGAAGGAGCCTCGCCGTCTACCATGCGGATGCGCGAGCGGTCGCGCTCGGCGACGCGGTCGACCACCTCCTGCTCGAGTCGGGAGCTTGTCAGCTCAACTCGAAAGCTCAAAATAAAATGGACATCTCGTTTTTTACGGGCGTCGATTGACTTGCGATGGAGCTCAATGGCTTTAATCTGGGAATCCTCGCATCGCAGGGCTCGTTTGACGGCGCGTCTACCAATAGCAAGGCAGGCGGCTTCGTCGCCGGCCTCATCGAGTGACGCGTGGACTTGGGTGATTTCGATCATCGAGGTCTCCTTAGATGCAAGAAAGAGGCCGCCCGGTGTCCCAGACGGCCCGAATGCGTTTTGATTATAGACTGCGCGGCTATAGGCTGCTTGCAGCGCGAATACCCGAGATCCATGCCCACGCAAGGTTGAAACCACCGCAATCGGCATCGATGTCGAGCGCCTCGCCACAGATGTAAAGTGGGGCGCCTGCCGCGTTGCTCACGCAGAGGTTGGGAGCTGAGACGATCTCGATGGGCACGCCGCCGCGCGTGACTTGGGCCGAACGCTCCTCTGTCGTTCCTTCGACGAGCAGCTTAAAGTGCTTGAGGATTGAGACCAGATGGATGACGTCGTACGACCCGGGGTGGCACTGCTCGAATGCGGTGCAGACAACGTGAGAGAACTGCGGGGCGAGCATGCCGTCGAGCCAGCGGGGGTCGCGGGGTGAAAAGCCGCCGAGCAACTCAACTCGCTGGTTGAGCATATCGAGCAACTCGTCTTTGGAGAGGTCGGGGAAAACGTCGAGCAGAATCGTGTCTCCGCGCTGGACGCGACGGGAGAGGTTAAAGGCGGCAACGCCCGAGATGCCAAAGGTTCGGAAGAGCACTTCGCCGTCTTCGCGCCAGAGCTCCTCGTGATTGCGGGTGAGCGTCAAACGGGCGCGGACGCGCAGACCATCCAGCGTCTTGAGCGCAGTCTGGTCGCCGAAGACCGATGCCGACACAGGGCAGAGGACAGGATGCTGCGGTGTGAGGGAAAGATTGAACGTCTTCGCGATGTCGGCGGGGCTGCCGCCCGTAGCGATAATTACGGCCTTTGCCTGCAGCGTCTCGATCTTGCGAGGGGTGTCGGCAAGCGCCTTCCGAAGCGAGCGGACCTCCGTTTTTCGGTCGTCGTGCTTTTTTGCCTTGAGTGCTCGCGCGGGACGGTCTATTTGGAGCGCCCAGCCCTCGGGCGCTTTGAATGCCGAGGCAACGTTTGCTCCACAGATCAAGGTGATACCCAGGTGATTGCAAGCGTTGAGAAGTGCATCGCGCACCGATTCGGCACGAAGGGAGCGCGGATACAGCCGGCCCTCCTCGGAGGTCGTCATGATGCCCAGCGAGGAGAAGAAACTGCCGAGATCTTGCTCGGGCTGGGGACCCATGACGGATTCGACGAATGCGGGGCGGTTGTACCGCTGGAAATCAATTGATTCGTTGGAAAGGTTGCAGCGGCCGTTGCCGGTCGCAAGGAGTTTAAGGCCGCAGGCAACATCGCGCTCAACGATGCAGACGCTTTTGCCTGCGCGTGCGGCCGTAATGGCGGCGGCGAGACCCGAGGCCCCGCCGCCGATTACCAAGACGTCATAGGAGGCGTTTGTGTTCACTTAGGCCTCGGCGGTCTCGTGCGGGGCAATGGCCTCGACGGCGGAGACGGCCTGGGGCAGCATACCGTCGGGCAATGCGGTCTCAACCTCGCCCTTATCGCAAGCCTCGGCGAGTGCCGGATTGATGGGAAGCTGCCCTAGGATCTCGAGGTTGTAACGCTCGGCGACCTCGGGGAGCTTGCTCTTGCCAAAGACCTCGATCTTCTTGCCGCAATCGGGGCACTCGATATAGCTCATGTTTTCGACGATTCCCAGAATGGGGACGTTCATCTTCTCGGCCATGTTGACCGCCTTGGCGACGATCATCGAGACCAGATCCTGCGGGCTCGTGACGATGACGATGCCATCGACGGGCAGCGACTGGAAGACGGTGAGGGCGACGTCGCCCGTTCCCGGAGGCATGTCGACCATCAGGTAGTCGATGGGGCCCCATGAGGTTTCGCTCCAGAACTGCCTGATGGCACCCGCGATAACCGGACCGCGCCAGAGGACGGGGTCGGTTTCGTTTTGGAGCAGCAGGTTAGAGCTCATAATCTTGACGCCGTGCTCGGAGATTTCGGGCAGCATAAGGTTGCCGAGGGCGTGGACGTGACGTCCGCTCATGCCGAACATCTTAGGGATAGAGGGGCCGGTAATATCGGCATCGAGGACGCCGACCTTGTGACCGTGGCGGGAAAGCTCCGTGGCGATGGCGCCGGTGACGAATGACTTGCCGACGCCGCCCTTACCGGAAAGCACGGCGATAACGCGCTCGACCTCGGACAGCGTATTCTCCTCAAATTGCGACGGCGACGTTTGCCCGCCGGCTGCCTGTGCGTGCTCGCAACCCATGTTTGACTCCTTTGTATATGTTGGGGCCGGAGCCCCGCGGTGTGACACGAGCGTCATTGTACCCTCGTTTGCGAGCGGGAGTCATTTGCGATGCGTTTGGGCCGAGCGTGCTTGCAATACGATGGGCCCAAGCGAATGGGCGGGCTTACTGAACTTTGCTGGCGAACTCGAGGTATTGCATGCGCTGCAGCTTGTCGATCGTCGAGGCGTAGGGGCTGTCTTCCGATTCCAAGTCGTAGCGCAGCCCGTCGGCACCGAGATAGCCGGCGACATTGATGGTGGGCACATCTGACCTTGTCGCAAGCAGGGCCTTTTGGTAATTGGTGAGCGGGGCGCCGATCTTATTAAGGGTAATGGCTGCAATCTCGTTTGCCCCGACGGTGTCGTAGACGTTGAGCTCGGTATTGCCGGCGATCTCATAGTTAGCCCAGACGAGATATGTCGACTGATAGATACGGAAAGCGTGGCTTGCCGTATCTTCCTGAGGGTACAGCTCGTCGTTGAGAGCCGTTGCGGCGCTCGGCTGATGGTCGCCAAAAAAGACAAGAACAACCGGTCTGCCGATGTTGCGGAGCTCGTTGATAAAGTACTCGAGGTCCCGGTCGGATGCGTTGATGCAGGTGAGATAGGTGTTGAGCGCGCTGTTGGCGCCTTCGCTGGCTCCCTCGACCCAATAGTTTGTCAGCTCTTCGGCGGGAACGGTGCCATAGTCGTAGCCGCCGTGATTTTGCATCGTGACGTCAAAGATGAACTGCGGCGCTTCGTCGGTTCTAAGCAGGTCGAGTATCTTGTCGTAGGTGGCGTAGTCGCATACGCCGGCATGGTAATAGGGCGCACCTTCGAAATCGCCGATTGAAAGAAAGTCTCCAAAGCCCAGCTGCTGATAGATTTTATCTCGATGGTAGTTGACGGGGTTTTGCGGGTGCATAGCGGTAGTGGTATACCCAAGCTCTTTAAGGTCCTTTGCCAGGCTGTTTACGCCATTCATCTGATACAGCTGATAGGGGATCTTGCCTAATCCGACAAAGGCTGTTGTCGCTCCGGTCAAAAATTCGAATTCGGAGTTCGCCGTTCCGCCACCGGCGACCGAAGCGAGCATGGTGCCGCGAACAAGTGTGTCGGGAAGCGAGTTGTAGAATGCGGGGCCGGTGTACCCGGCCGCCTGGAGCTGCTCAAAGCACGAAAGGTCGCTAAAACTCTCATTCATGACGGCAACAATCGTCGGCTTGATTTCATTGAACTGGGCAACGGCCGCCGCGCGCTGCTCGCTCGAGCCATATGTGCTGTCGTAGGCGGCGGCGAGCTCCTGCTCGATGCTCTGCGCCTCATCGGGCGTATAGTCTTCGGGCTTCTCAATGGGCAACTCGTTGACCATTTCGGTGAACGAAGTGATAAAACCCTGAGACGCATACGTGGTGATGGGCTGCCAACGGTCAAATCCAAAATCCAGCGCCTGCTCCAAGTCGATGTTGGAAAAGCCTGAGAGCCCCACAACGGTCACTAGCAGAAAAGCACAGAGGTTAGTGGCGATAGCGGGGAAGACATGGGTGGGCGTACGGAGCTTTCGCGGTCGGATGAGCGAAAGAAGCCCCAGGGAAATCTCCAGCAGGGCGAGAGAGGTTACGATTCCGGCGGTAAAGGTAAACTCGTATCCCTCGCTCACTTCCATTGCGGTGCCAAGGGCCAAGATATCGCTTGGCAGGATGGCTTCGCCTTTAAACGTTATGACGAAGTGCTCGGCAATGCCAAGGATGCAGCAGACGACGGGCACGAGAGCCATGACGCCTCCATGACGCTGTCCCAGCAAATAAAGGGAGAGCAGAACCGTCGCGAGCAGCCCGACGGAAAACCCGAATGAGTTGGCGGGAATGCGATAGAACGTTTCGTTGCAGGCAATTTCGAGTGAAACGAACGAGAGCGCTGAAACAGCGGCGATGACAAGGATGTCACGGCAAATACAGGCAACCGTTCCCGTCGCAAGGTCGGTTTGGTCGATAAGTCCCGAAACCAAGGGCTCGACAAGAAGCATGACGGCGGCAGCACCGAGCGCCGAATAAGAAAGGACCCATAGGGAGCTGCCCTCATTTACGAGCAATTGATTCGTAACCCATGCAGCTACCACGCCGAGCGGGATGAGGAGCGTCGCGCACCAAAAGACGCGGGCAATGGGTGGCTTTTCGTTGCGTTTGATTGAAAAATACACGCGCACGACGACGGCGGCCACGATAAGGACGGCGATGAATATGGGCAGATTGGCCATGTCGCTCGAAGTGATTTCAAGGGGGATATCTTCGGTCATGGACGTTCCTCTGGTACAGCAAATTAAGTTCAGTATTAGATTACTGTAACCTTTCCACGGCATTTCGAGAAACAAAGCGCCCGATACGCAAAGCTAAAGGTCTGCGAATCTTGTATTACGAACATCTGTGCGCGTCGAGTGCGCTAAACTCATCGGCAGTATGATTCGATGCAATAGGAGGCAAGGAGCTTCCATGTCTGATTCTTCTATCGTTATTCGCGGCGCTCGTGAGCACAACCTCCGTGATATCGATGTTTCCATTCCGCGTGACCAACTCGTGGTCATTACCGGTCTTTCTGGCTCGGGCAAGAGTTCGCTGGCATTCGACACTATCTATGCCGAGGGCCAGCGTCGATACGTCGAGAGCCTTTCGAGTTATGCGCGCCAGTTCTTGGGCCAGATGGACAAACCCGACTTGGATTCAATCGACGGCCTTTCGCCGGCGGTGTCGATTGACCAAAAGACGACGTCTAAAAACCCGCGCTCGACGGTTGGCACCGTAACCGAGATTTATGACTATCTGCGCCTGCTGTTCGCCCGTGTGGGCACCCCGCACTGTCCCGAATGCGGCCGTGTCATTGAGCGTCAGACGACCGATCAGGTTGCCGACAAGGTCTTGGCGGCGGGGGAGGGCCGCCGCGCGTTTGTGCTGGCACCGGTGGTACGCGGGCGAAAAGGCGAGTACACCAAACTGTTTGAGGACCTTCGCGCCGAGGGCTTTAGCCGCGTGCGTGTCGACGGTGAAGTGCGCTCGCTCGACGATCCGATCGATCTGGACAAGAAGTTCAAGCACGATATCGAGGTCGTGGTCGATCGCATCGTGATTCGCGAGAACTCGCTGGGCCGTATCGCCGAGTCCGTTGAACAGGCGACTGCGCTGGCGCACGGCAATGTGAACGTATACTTGCTGCCCGACCGCGACGCTCCCGAGGGGACCGAAGGCGAGTTGCTGGAGTATTCGCTGGCGTTAGCGTGCCCGGAGCATGGACACTCCATCGATGACCTGCAGCCGCGCGATTTCTCGTTCAACGCGCCCTATGGCGCGTGCCCCGAGTGCGATGGCCTGGGTTTTAAGAAGACGGTCGATGCCGAGGCCCTAATCGAAGACCCCTCGAAGTCGATCGCCGACGGGGTCTTTGGCAGCCTGTTTGGCAACTCTAACTACTATCCGCAGATTTTCGCTGCGGTTTGTAAGCACTTCAAGGTGAGCGTCGATACGCCGTGGGAGGATCTGCCTCCGCGGGTGCGTCGCGCGTTTTTAGACGGCATGGGCGACCAGAAGATTTCGGTCGACTATCAAAAGCTCGATGGGCGCCGCAGCCAGTGGGACACCAAGTTCTCGGGCGTGCGCAATATCCTGTACGAGCGCTATACCGAGACGACGAATGAGAACACCAAGGCGCGCTTGGAGAAGTACATCCGCGAGGAGCCGTGCTCGAGTTGCCATGGTGCTCGTCTGCGCCCCGAGATGCTCGCCGTTACCATAGGCGGTAAGTCCATTTACGAGGTCTGCTGCCTATCGTGTCGCGAGTCGCTCGAGTTTTTTGAGGGCCTGGAACTCACCGAGCGCCAACAGTTTATCGGCGGCCGTATCGTCAAGGAAATCCTGGAGCGCTTGCGTTTTCTGGTCGATGTTGGACTCGACTATCTGACGCTCGATCGTGCCTCGGCGACGCTTTCCGGTGGCGAGGCGCAGCGTATTCGCCTGGCAACGCAGATCGGCGCGGGTCTCATGGGCGTGCTCTATATTCTGGACGAGCCCTCGATCGGTCTTCATCAGCGTGACAACGAGCGCTTGATCAAGACGCTCGAGCGCCTGCGCGATATCGGCAATACCGTTATCGTCGTCGAACACGACGAGGATACAATTCGTGCCGCCGATTACGTGATCGACATGGGGCCCGGCGCCGGCGTCAACGGCGGACACGTAGTCGCGGCGGGAACGCCTGCCGATATCATGGCGTGTCCTGAGTCGATGACGGGCGCTTATCTGACCGGCAAACGAATGATCCGGGTGCCTGATGAACGGCGCAAGCCCGGTCGCGGCTGCCTTAAAATTACGGGCGCTCGAGCCAACAACCTCAAAAACGTTACTGCCAAGATCGAGTTTGGTACGCTTACGGTTGTTACCGGCGTGTCAGGATCGGGCAAGAGCTCCCTGGTTACCGATACCATTGCGCCTGCCCTTACGAATGCCATTCACCGTTCGACGCGCCCTGTGGGTCCATATAAGAAAATCGAGGGCATCGAGTGTATCGATAAGGTTATCGATATCGACCAGTCGCCGATTGGCCGCACGCCGCGCTCCAACCCTGCTACCTATATCGGCCTGTGGGATGATCTTCGCGCGCTGTTTGCGAGTACGCCGGAGTCGAAGGCGCGCGGCTACTCGCCGGGTCGTTTCTCCTTTAATGTGAGTGGCGGGCGCTGTGAGGCGTGCAAGGGCGATGGGCAGATTAAGATCGAGATGCACTTCCTTCCCGATATCTACGTTCCCTGCGAAGTTTGCGGCGGTAAACGCTACAACCGCGAGACACTCGAGGTCACCTACCGTGGCAAGACCATCTCGGACGTGCTCGACATGAGCGTCACCGAGGCGCTGGCCTTCTTTGGGAATATCCCGCAGATCAAGCGAAAGCTCCAGACGCTGTACGATGTAGGCTTGGGCTACGTGAGCCTGGGCCAGCCCGCCACGACGCTCTCGGGCGGCGAGGCGCAGCGTGTGAAGCTCGCCAAGGAGCTTCATCGACGCCAGACGGGCAAGACGTTCTATATTTTGGACGAGCCGACGACCGGTCTTCATTTTGAGGACGTCCGCCAGCTGCTCGATGTGCTGCAGCGCTTGGTCGATGCGGGCAACACGGTGCTGGTGATTGAGCACAACCTTGATGTCATCAAGGTTGCCGACCGCCTGATCGATATGGGTCCCGAGGGCGGTAACGGCGGCGGAACCGTCGTGGTTTCGGGCACACCGGAGCAGGTTGCGGACTGTCCGCAGAGTTATACGGGCAAGTTTTTGGCGCCTTTGCTCAGGCGTGACCGGGAGCGTCAGGCTCAACTTGATGCTCAATAAATAGGCGATTCAGTTTATGGGCGCCATCGACTCCTTGTGATTCGATGGCGCTTGCTGTGCCGAAGTGACGTATGCAGCCGAATTGGACATATACTTAATCTTTGCGTCCGAATGCGAGGGAAAGGATATGTCATGGCAAAGGCTGTAAAGACGCCAAAAACCAATGCGATGCGCGAGCTGGAAAGCGCCGGCATTTCCTATGTTCTACATACGTACGAAGACGATGGTGATGAGTCGGTGGGCCTGGGGGTCGCGATTTCGGAGCAGCTTGGCGAGGAGCCCGGTCAAGGATTTAAGACCTTGGTCTGCGTGACGCCGTCCAACGACCATGTCGTGTGCTGCATCCCTGTTGCCGATGAGCTCGATCTAAAGTCCGCCGCGCGTGCCGCGGGGGAGAAGTCCTTGGTTATGATGCATGTGAAGGATTTGCTTGCGGCGACTGGCTACGTTCGCGGCGGCTGCAGCCCGGTCGGTATGAAAAAACGCTACCGGACGCTCATTGATGAGACGTGTGTCCTTTGGGATACCATTTTTATTTCGGGAGGCAAGCGTGGTTATCAGCTCGAGCTTGCACCCGATGATTTAATTGCATTTTGCGGGGCGACGGTTGCCGCGATTACGAGAGAGGACTGAGCGATGCCGCAGGAAGAATTGAAGCGCGGAGCTCATTTTGCAAAAGAATCTGCGCCTCAGACACCCTCATCCGAAGCTTCTTCGTCGCGAGATGACACTGACGACATGGGCTCGTCGGACTACTCCACGGTTGGTCGTTCCGCCGGGCTTATGACCATCCTGACTATCGTGTCTCGCGTCACCGGTTTTATCCGCACGTGGGCAATGGCGGCCGCTATCGGCATGTCGCTACTCTCGTCCTCCTATCAGGTCGCCAACAACCTGCCCAATATGCTCTACGAACTCGTGATGGGTGGCATGCTCGTGACGGCGTTTTTGCCCGTGTACATGGGCGTGAGGCGTGAGCAGGGTCGCGAGGCCTCGAACGAGTACGTGGGCAACCTGCTCGGCATTCTGCTTTTAGTGCTGGGTGGCATTTCGTTGCTGGGGACCGTGTTCGCCCCGGGCTTTATCTGGACGCAATCGTTCCTTTCGGGTGACGGTGGCAGCATGGATACCGCTGCGTTCATGTTCCGTTTCTTTGCCATCCAGATTCTGTTTTATGGTTTGGGCTCGGTGTTCTCGGGCGTTCTCAACGCACACCGCGACTACTTCTGGTCGACGTTTGCCCCGGTCCTCAACAATGTGATCGTCATTGCGAGCTTTATGGGTTTTGCGCCCGTGTCCGCACAGTTTGGCGAACGTGCCGGCATCATCTTGATTGCGGCCGGTACGACCCTCGGTGTCTTTGTTCAGATGGCATGTCAGATTCCCGCGCTTGGCAAGCACGGCGTGCATCCCCATATCCATATCGACTTTAAGGACCCCGCGCTGCGCCAGACGATTGCGCTCGGTATCCCGACGCTGCTCGCCACGGTGTGCATGTTTGTCTCGACTTCTATCACCAACGCTGCCGCGCTGGTGGTCCAGCCCGAGACGGGTCCTTCCGTCATCGCCTATGCGCGCCTGTGGTACACGCTGCCCTACGCGCTGATTGCCGCCTCGCTTTCGACGGCGCTCTATACCGAGCTCTCTCATGACGCACAGGAGAAGGATTACGACAGCGTTCGCACGGGCATTTCGCGTGGCGTCGCCCAGATGCTGTTCTTCCTGATTCCGTTCGCACTGTACCTGATTGTCTTCGCACGTCCGCTCAATATGATCTACTGTGCTGGCAAGTTCGATGAATCCGGCGTGGCTCTGGTGTCCGAGTACCTTGTCTACCTGGCGCTCTCGCTGCCGCTCTACGGCGTGGTCGTGTTGATGCAGAAGAGCTTCTCTGCCTTGCTCGACATGAAGCCCTATAGCCGCTATTGCCTGTATTCCGCCATCGGCCAGGCCGGCTCGGTTCTGCTGTTTGGCGTTGTGCTGGGCTTCGGTATGCCGGCAATCGCGCTTTCGTATGTCGTCGACTACGTGATCTTGGTCGGCTGTTCGCTGTGGTGGCTGCGTCGTCGCCTGCGTGGCCTTCAGGTCAAATCTATCCTACATGGCGGTTTCTTTGGCCTTTTGCTCGGTGGCCTAGGTGCTGCCGCAGGCGCCGGCGTCATGTGGGCGCTTGAACACTTTGTCGGGGCACTTGGCGGCTCGATTCTGATTACTCTTGGCTACGTTTGCGTTGCGGGTGTCGCCTCGCTTGTTGTTACCTTTGGCCTTGCCGTCGTCCTTAAGATGCCCGAGGTCTCGGCGCTGCTTCGTCGCAAGTAGGTGCGCGTGGCCGGTCACGACAACATACCAACGCTTGCCGAGCAGGTTTCGCGCGTTCCCACACAGCCCGGATGCTACCTTTGGAAGGATGCCAAGGGCGATGTCATCTACGTGGGCAAGGCGAAAAACCTGCGCGCCCGCATGCGTCAATACGTGACACTGCAGGATGAGCGTCAAAAGATCCCGCTGATGATGCAGCTGGTGGCGAGCTTTGACTACATCGTTGTCGAAACCGAGCATGAGGCGCTTGTACTCGAGCGCAACCTGATCGGCCAGTACCATCCGTACTTTAACGTCGACCTCAAGGATGACAAGAGCTACCCCTTTATCGCCATTACAAAGGGCGACCTGTATCCCGCGATCAAATACACGCGTGAGCGTCATAAGCCGGGAACGCGCTATTTTGGACCCTATACCGATAGCCGTGCGGCACGTGAGACGATAGATACGCTGCGCAAGGTTATCCCCATCTGCTCTGCATCCTGTGCGGAGTGGCGTCGTTGTCGCCGTACCATCGAGTCCCACAAGGGCGAGGAAGACATCGTCAATATGATTTGCGCACAAAACGGGCGTCCCTGCTTTGACTACCATGTCGGGCGCGGCCCGGGTGCGTGTGTCGGCGCGATTTCCCCGGCAGACTATGCCAAGAACGTCAAGCGTGTCGAGCGCTTTTTGTCGGGCCATCGCAAGGATGTCGTCGATGAGCTGACCTCCGAGATGACGGATGCCGCCGAGGCGCTCGACTTTGAGCGCGCGGCACGCGTCAAACGTCGTTTGGAGGTCATCAGGGGTCTGGACGATCGTCAGCAAGTCGTTTTTCCCTCCAGTGTCGATATCGATGTCATCGGGTTCTATCGCGAGGAGACCATCTCCGCCGCTTGCGTCTTCGTCGTTCGCGAGGGCCGAACAGTTCGCACCTGCGAGTTCATTCTCGACAAGGGTCTTGATGTTGACGAGGAAGAGCTCCAGTCGGGCTTTCTTAAGCGCTATTACGACGAGACGGCTGATATTCCAGCTGAGGTCAACCTTTCCGTCGAGCTTGAGGATGCGGAGGCGCTGGGGGAGTGGCTTGCGGGCAAGCGTGAGCGTTCCTGCCATCTCCATAGGCCGCAGCGTGGCGAAAAGCACCGTCTGCTCGATATGGCATCCAAAAATGCGCGCCATGCCCTCATGCGCTACATGATGCGAACGGGGTACGCTGACGACCGCACCAATCAAGCGCTCCTGGAGCTCGAAAGTGCGTTGGCGCTGCCATCGCCGCCGTTGCGTATCGAGTGCTTCGATATCTCTACACTGCATGGCACCTTTACGGTCGCCTCGATGGTGGTGTTTACCAACGGGCGCGCCGACAAGAGCCAGTACCGTCGTTTTAAAATTCAGGCCGAATTGGACGAGGCAAACGACTTCGTGTCGATGTCCGAGGTTTTGGGACGACGCTATGCTCCCGAGCGCATGGCCGACGAGCGCTTTGGCTCGCGCCCCGATTTGCTCGTTGTCGATGGCGGTAAGCCGCAATTGACCGCTGCGATCAAGCAACTTGAGGCTCTTGGGCTCGATATACCAGTTTGTGGCTTGGCGAAGGCCGACGAGGAAGTTTTTGTGCCTTGGGACGAGACTCCTGTCGTGCTGCCGACCGGGTCTGCTTCGCTCTATCTAATTAAACAGGTACGCGATGAGTCCCACCGATTTGCCATCACGTTCCACCGTGAGTTGCGCGATAAAGCCATGACGGTTTCGGTGCTCGATGACGTTCCAGGCGTGGGACCCACCAGAAAACGTGCCCTTATGCGCCATTTTGGCTCGATGAAGCGTTTGCGCGCGGCGAGCGAGCAA
The DNA here is from genome assembly GCA_036304725.1 of Collinsella sp. GTDB lineage: Bacteria > Actinomycetota > Coriobacteriia > Coriobacteriales > Coriobacteriaceae > Collinsella. The sequence continues at coordinate 17,224 of JAXIYC010000048.1, forward strand.
GAGATCGCGAAAGTTCGCGGCATACCTGCCGATGTTGCCAAGGCGGTCCACGAGGCGCTCGTTGCATGGAATGCCGAGCGCGCCGAGGCGGCGGCTGGCCATTCCGATAGCTAAACACGAGCCTAAACAACTGATATACATGATTGCGCGATTTTCAACCATTTATTTCGCCATGATTGCCTGCTGATTTCGGGTTTTATTAACGCTAAAACGTTTGACTAACCCAAGCGAAAACCCTGCTATCCTGCGGGTTGACGAAGACTGATATCTCACCTCGCCGATACATACTGTCTGGCGAATCATTTGTCAATGAATTCGGTGAACGGTAGTAAATACCGTTCAAGCGTATGTATGTATCGGTCGCCGAGCGCGGCACCTCAGTTGGGTTCGTCGGTAGGTAAGGTATATATCGTCCGCAAGTTGCGCGGGGGCACGTCTAGGTGCTCCCGAGTAAGATTCTCTATTGATAGGAGAAGACATGGCCATCATCAACAAGGGTATGTCCAGGCGTTCGTTCCTCGGCCTCACCGGCAGCGTCGCTGCTGTCGCCGGCCTTGGTCTCACTGGCTGCGGTGGCAGCTCTAGCGACGAGGGTTCCGCTTCCGGCTCCACCGATTCCGCCAACCGTGGCGGCGGCGTGATCACCGCTGGTTCCGCTTACGCTCCGTCCAGCTTCGATCCCGCCAGCACCGGCTCCGCTGTGGGCCTGGGTGCTAACTGGCACGTCGTCGAGGGCCTCTACGGTATCGATTACCACGACTACAGCACCTTCAACGAGCTCGCCACCGACGATCCCAAGTCTGTGGACGACACCACTTTCGAGGTCACCATTCGCAAGGGCGCCAAGTTCTCCGATGGCACCGAGGTCACCGCTGACGATGTCGTTGCCTCCTACACCGCTTGCGCCGCTTCCGCTACCTATGCTCCGTTCTTCCAGCCCTTCGAGTCCATCGAGGCCAAGGACGCCAGCACCGTGACGGTCAAGACTAAGGTCCCCAACTTCTCCCTGCTCAAGGATCGTCTGGCCATCGTCCGCGTTACCCCGGCCACCCAGACCGAGGAGGATCGCGCCAAGCAGCCGATCGGCTCCGGCCCCTGGATGTACGACTCTATCTCCGATACCGAGATCACCCTGGTTCCCAACCCCGAGTACAACGGTGAGTATGCTGCCGAGGATAAGAAGATCCAGTACAGCATCCTGACCGACCCCACCGCTCGCGTTACCGCTCAGCAGGAGGGCTCCACGCTCGTTATGGAGCTCGTTACCGCTGACGCCGTCGACCAGCTTGAGAGCGCCGGCTGCAAGATCGATAACGTTCAGGGTTTCGGCACCCGCTTCATCATGTTCAACGTCGCCAAGGAGCCTTGGAACAACGTCAAGGTCCGTCAGGCTGTCATGTATGCGCTCGACACCGAGAAGATGGTCAGCAACACCTTCGCCGGCCTTGCCACCGCTGCCAGCTGCTACCTGCCCAAGAGCTTCACCAACTATCATGAGGCTTCCACGGTGTACAAGACCGACGCCAAGAAGGCTAAGAAGCTCATCGAGGAGTCTGGCATCACTCCGGGTGCCATCACCCTGCGCACCACCGACAACGAGCAGATTAAGGGCATGGCCGCCCAGGTCAAGAACGACCTCGACGCTCTCGGCTTCGATGTGACCATCCAGACCGATACCTCGCCGGCCACCTACGCTGCCATCGACGGCGGCGAGGCCTACGATATCCTCCTTGCCCCTGGCGATCCTTCCTGCTTCGGCGCCGACCCCGACCTGCTGCTCAACTGGTGGTACGGCGACAACGTCTGGATGCAGACCCGTTGCCCGTGGAAGGAGTCCGCTGAGTGGCAGAAGCTCCACAGTCTCATGGACGAGGCTCTTGCCGCCGAGGGCGACGAGCAGCAGAAGAAGTGGAACGAGTGCTTCGACATCATTGCTGACAACGCCGTTCTGTACCCCGTTGTCCACGTCAAGACCGTCTCCGCTTCCTGGGACGATCCGTCCACTGCGCCCAACGGCGAGGCCCTCGATGGCTTCAAGGGCATCGGCACGACGAGCATGTCCTTCAGGGGCGTTGCGACCGTCAAGGCGTAAGACTCGCTTGAGTCTGTATGCAGGATGTCGGTCGTTGGGACCGTATCCTCATAGTTGAAACAAAGACCCGGGCGGCAACGATGTCGCTCGGGTCTTGTAATGAGTATCCGTACTCATATACCAGTTGGTCCTACCGACAAAAGAAAGGGGAGAGAACGTGAACAACTTGCTACGTTTGATTGGAAGGCGTCTTGTGGCGCTGCCGATCATGGCATTGGGCGTCACCGTCCTGGTGTTCTTCCTTATGTCGTTCTCCAAGACCGACCCCGCCTACACGGCGTTGGGTGACGGTGCCTCGCCCGAGGCGGTTGCCGAGTACCATGAGAAGTATGGTCTGGACGACCCCTGGCCTGTGCGCTACGTGCGCTATATGGGCGATTTGATCCATGGCGACATGGGCACCTATGGTGCTGCTCGCAACTCCGTTGCCAAGCGCATCTCCACGGCCCTGCCCGTCACGATGCAGCTGACCTTTATCGGTCTTGCCATCGGTGCGGTCGTTTCGTTTTTGCTCGGCGTCATCGCGGCACTGTATCGCGACAAATGGCCGGACCAAGTGATCCGCGTCTTTTCCATCGCCGGCTTGGCAACCCCGTCGTTCTGGCTTGCCGTTCTGTTGATCCTGCTGTTCTCTTCCTACCTTAAGGTGCTCCCGGCATCGGGTGCTCTGCCTCACTTCACCACGAATCCGGTTGGCTATCTGGGACGTATGATCATGCCCGCTATCGCCTTGGCATTTCCGCTGACGGGCCAGATGACTCGTATCGTGCGTACCGCCATGGTCGAGGAGCTCGACAAGGATTATGTCCGTATGGCCCGCGGCGCCGGCGTTCCCGAGAAGGTCGTCGTCGGCATCAACGTTCTTCGCAATGCACTGATCACCCCGGTCACCACCCTCGGTCTTAAGATCGGTTACCTCATGGGCGGCGCCGTCGTCATCGAGGTTATCTTCAACCTCCCCGGCATGGGCACCGCGATTCTGCAGGGCGTTCAGGGCAACGAGGCGAACCTGGTTCAGGGCGTCGTCATCGTCGTTGCTCTTGCCTTCATCATCATCAACATCGTGGTTGACATGCTCTACCTGCTCATCAACCCGCGCATCAGGACGGTGTAGATTATGGTAAAGATTCGAGAGAAGCAAACCGAGCAGCTCGAGAAGGCTGCCTCCAAGGGGCTCAAGCTCGGTGGCTGGAAGAAGATGACGCTGTCTTCTAAGATTGCCGCCGTCGTGCTGGTGCTGGTCGCCCTGACTGCGATTCTGGCGCCCCTTCTTGCCCCCTATAGCCCGGTCGAGATCTTTACGGCTCGCCAGGCTCCCGGCAACGGATTTATCTTCGGTACCGACGATAAGGGTCGCGACATTCTGTCGCGTATGCTCTACGGTGGTCGTTACTCGCTGATTATCGGCTTTGGCGCCACTGCCATGGCTCTGGTCTGCGGCTCGGTCGTGGGCGCCCTTGCAGCGGTTTCGCACAAGGCCGTCTCCGAGACGATCATGCGTATCCTGGACATCATCATGTCCATCCCGGGCATCGCCCTCGCGGCCGTCTTCGTCTCCATCCTGGGCAACTCCGTGCCGTCGATCATCTTCGCCATCGGCTTTATGTACACTCCGCAGATTGCCCGTATCGTGCGCGCCAACATCGTGTCCGAGTACGGCGAGGACTATGTCCGCGCGGTCATCGTTTCCGGCGCCAAGGCTCCGTGGATTTTGATCAAGCATGTTCTGCGTAACTGCATCGCCCCGATCATGGTCTTCACCGTTACCCTGGTCGCCGACGCCATCATCTTCGAGGCCTCGCTGACCTTCATCGGCGCTGGTATTCAGGAGCCCACCGCTACCTGGGGCAACATTCTCGCCGACGCCCGCGGCGGCGTGCTTGCCGGCCGTTGGTGGCAGGCGCTGTTCCCGGGTCTGGCCATCATGATCACCTGCCTGGCGCTCAACATCCTCTCCGAGGGCATTACCGACGCCATGGCCGCTGCTCCCTCCGCCGCCCTGGATCCGACCGATTCCTCCAAGCGTCGCGAGGCCGACCTGCTGGTCTCCGACCCCGTTCGCGCCTACAAGGAGCAGGCCCAGTCCCTCTCCGCTCGCCTTGGCGCCCTGCGCGATGTCGAGCTCAAGCGTGACGATCGCCATGTGCCCGACGAGTCTGTCGAACCGATTCTCTCGGTCCGTGACTTCTGCATCCAGTTTGAGCATCACGGTGATATCAACGTCGTCGACCATGTCAACTTTGACGTCCGTCCTGGTCAGACCATGGGCCTGGTGGGCGAGTCCGGTTGCGGTAAGTCCATCACCACGCTGGCCATCATGGGCCTGACCGACGATGACGAGCATCTTTCCGGCGAGGTTCTCTGGGAGGGTCGCGACCTGCTCAAGATGAGCAAGAAGGAGTGGTTCGGCCTGCGCGGTACCGATATCGCTATGGTCTATCAGGACGCCCTGTCCTCGCTTAACCCCTCCATGCTCATTTCTGCCCAGATGAAGCAGCTCACCAAGCGCGGCGGAACCCGCAGCGCCGAGGAGCTCCTGGAGCTCGTCGGCCTCGATCCCAAGCGCACGCTCGAGAGCTATCCGCACGAGCTTTCCGGCGGCCAGCGTCAGCGTGTCCTGATCGCTATGGCCCTTACCCGCGACCCCAAGCTGGTCATCTGCGACGAGCCCACGACCGCTCTGGACGTTACCGTCCAGAAGCAGGTCATCAAGCTGCTCAACGATCTTCAGGCCAAGCTCGGCTTTGCCATGATCTTCGTTTCGCATGACCTGGCTCTGGTCGCCGAGGTCGCCCATAACATCACGGTTATGTACGCTGGCCAGGTTATCGAGCAGGCGCCCACCAAGGAGCTGCTCACTAACCCGATCCACGAGTACACCCGCGGTCTTCTGGGTTCCGTTCTGTCCATCGAGAGCGGTTCGGGCCGCCTGCACCAGGTGCCCGGCGCCGTTCCGAGCCCGCGCGATTTCCCCAAGGGCGATCGCTTCGCGCCCCGCTCGAGCCACCCGCGTATTGGCCTGGACACCCGTCCGGTCTTCAAGCGCGTGCCCGGCACCGAGCACTTCTATTCCGAGCTCCCCGACGAGGTGCTCAAGGCAAATGGTTTGACCCCTCACGCGGAGGTGATGTAGATGAGCGAGACCGCAGTCAACGGCGTCGAGCCGATCATCTTCCTTGATGACGTCCACGTCACCTTTAGGACCCGTACCGGCTCGATTCTGCACCCCAACCTGGTTCACGCCGTCCAGGGTGTAACGATTAAGCTCATGCCCGGTCAGACGATTGGCATCGTCGGCGAGTCCGGTTGCGGTAAGTCCACCACCGCTAACGTCATGTGCGGCCTGCAGGCCCCCACGAGCGGCAAGGTCTACTTTAAGGGCAAGGACGTTACCAAACGTACCGCCGAGGACCGTCGCCACATGGGTCGCGTCATCTCGGTCGTGTTCCAGAACCCGGCCACGGCGCTCAACCCCCGCATGGTCGTTCGCGAGCAGCTGCTCGACCCCATGCGCGTCCACAACCTGGGTACCGAGGCCGAGCAGGAGAAGCGCGTCAAGGAACTCTTGGAGCTCACCGGTCTGCCCAGCTCCGCTGCCGAGGTTCTTCCCGGCCAGCTTTCGGGCGGCCAGCGTCAGCGCGTCGCAATTGCCCGTGCCCTGTCGCTGAACCCCGATGCCATCATCGCCGACGAGCCCACCTCGGCTCTGGACGTTTCGGTCCGCGCGCAGATTCTGAACCTGCTGACCGACCTTAAGAAGGAGCTCGGCCTGGCCATGGTGTTCATCAGCCATGACATCCAGACGGTCCGCTATATCTCTGACGACATCATCGTTATGAATGGCGGCAAGATCGTCGAGCAGGGCGAGGCCAAGCAGGTCTTCCAGCACCCCCAGGACCCCTACACCAAGATGCTGCTCGGCGCTGCGCCGTCGCTGCTGCATCCCAAGCTCGGCGAGTAGCCTCGCTTTCCCTCCCGTGCGCCCGGTTCCCTTGCCGGGCGCACCTCCGTTGCGATTTCGAAAGGTTGGGTTCACGAGCCATGCCAAGTGCTCAGGAGCTACAACATCAATTTGATGAATATCGAGGCGCCATGCCCCGTCCATCAGATTTCGATCTCTTTTGGAAGGATCGCATGGCCGAGGCCGACGCCGTCGGGCTTGACTATGCGATCGAGACGGCAGCGGTCGCCGATGCCGCGACCTGCCAGCTTTTCGACCTCTGGTATACCGGCATGTGTGGCGCGCGCCTGCATGCCAAGTACCTTAAACCCGTCTCGGACGAGCCCGTGCCATTGGTACTTCAGTTCCATGGGTATCCGGGTGCAAGCCGCAGCTGGTTTGAGCAGGCGTCGTTTGCGGGCATGGGCATGGCACTTATCGCCCTCGACTGCCCCGGCCAAGGAGGTCCCTCCGAGGACATTGGTGGATTTGAGGGCACAACGGTTGCCGGTCATATCGTCGCCGGTATCGACGGCGACCCGGCCAACCTCTACTATGTCCGCTTGCACCAAGATATTCGCATCCTGTGCCGCATCGTTCGCGAGCTCGAGGGCATCGATCTTGCGCGTGTGTTTGTGAACGGCGCGTCGCAGGGCGGCGGTTTGGGCATTGCGACCTGTGCGCTTAACAGCGAGCTTATCAATCGTGCCGCCATCCTCTATCCCTTCCTGTCAGATTTCCGCCTAGTCTGGGATTTGGATGCCGACGACATTGCCTACGAGGGCCTGCGCTATTGGTCTCGCTGGTTTGACGAGGACTCGACTCGTATTGACGAAGCCTATGCCAAGCTGGCGTACTTCGATTCCAAGAACTTTGCCCCTATGGTCAAATGCCCCGTGCTGTTTGGCACCGGCACAGCCGATATCGTCTGTCCGCCAGCGACGCAGTTTGCGGTCTATAACAACCTGACCTGCGAAAAGCGTCATGAGTTCTTTGAAGGCTTTGGCCACGAGGAGATTCAGGATTTTGACGATTTGATCATTCCGTTTTTCTGCAAGGGAGGGGAGGCTCATGTCTAAGTGCGAGAGCAATGTTGACGAGCTGATTGTCCCCGGACTCGTGGGAATTCCTGGAACGGTTTCGTCAAGGCTCGCAGAATATCGGGACTGGCGCGGTGATGTCCAAGCAGATGTTTCTGATTTAGAGACATGCGCTTCGAATCTTGAGATTCAAGGCCTGGCCATTACGGCGATTGACTTTGTTAACCCCTGCGCCCGTTACTCGGAGGTCTCCTTTGAGCTCGGTGACGATGCGATTCACGCTCGTTTGATCGAGCCTGTCGGTCGTGCCCGAGTATCTGAGCGCGTGCCGCTGTGCCTGATGTTCCACGACATCGATCGGCCTGTGCGCGGCTGGCATCACATGACGAGATTTGCCGCCATGGGGTATGCCGTCCTCGCGCTGGATGACGATGTTGCTGGTGCGGACGACCTGCGGCGGGGGATTTCTTCGCCCGCTTTTGTCGAGCGCGTCCGTTGGGGTTGCGCGCTGGCGAAGGTGGCGCGCAATCTTGATGGCATGGACCCCGACCGCATCTTTGCATGGGGCGAGGGTCTTGGCGGCGGAGTCGCGCTGGCGGTTTCTGCTCTGGACGAGCGGGGCCTCGCCTGCACGGCGGTTGCCAATCCGCTTCCTGGCGGCCTCGAGGCGCTGTCGTCTCGGGTGCGCGGATCGGTGCTCATGGGCACATCGCTTATGGATACCGTGAGCGATCCCAAGGATCAGTTTGCCGTATTCAACGGTCTTGAGTGTGACCGGAGGCATATCATCTATGCAAAATACGCTCACGAGCGCATCAATGCGTTCGAAAACGAAGTCGTCGACTTTTTTAACCAAACGTTCTACTCGTGTTCTTTGGCCTAGACGGCCTGGACACTGCCAACAAGAGTGGGTGGCATAGGGCCGCCCGCCAGACAACTAAGGAGATTCTTGTGGCAACTCAGAAATTCACCGGCGTTATCCCTCCCGTCGTTGTTCCCGATACCGAAGATCACCAGCTCGATGTTGCCTCCTTTGAGCGCAGCATCAACCGCATGATCGATGCCGGCGTCGATGGCCTGTTCTTCTTGGGATCCTCGGGCGAGGTCGTCTTCTCTACCGACGAGCGCCGTCGCCAGATTATCGCCGAGGCCGTTCGTATCGTCGACCACCGTGTGCCTGTTCTGGTCGGCATCATCGATACCGAGACCGAGCGCATGATCGAGCACGGCAAGGTCGCCCAGGAGCTGGGCGCCGATGCCCTCGTCGCCACCTGCCCGTTCTATGCCCTGCAGGGCATGACCGAGGTCGAGGAGCACTTCCGTATCCTGCACGAGGAGCTCGACCTGCCCATCTTTGCCTATGACATTCCCGTCTGCGTTCACACCAAGCTCCCCTGGAAGCTCCTTGCCAAGCTCGGCGCCGAGGGCGTTCTGGCCGGCGTCAAGGATTCCTCGGGTGATGACATTTCGTTCCGCTACCTCGTCCAGGAGAACGAGAAGAACGGCCATCCGATGAGCATTCTCACCGGTCACGAGGTTGTTGTCGACGGCGCCTACCTCGGTGGCGCCGACGGTTCCGTCCCGGGTCTCGCCAACGTTGAGCCCGAGGGCTACGTGCGTCAGTGGAAGGCCGCTCAGGCTGGTGACTGGGCTACCGTCAAGGCCGAGCAGGATCGCCTCAACGAGATCTCCCACATCTGGGATGTCACCTCGGGCGTCCAGGGCTATGCCGGTGGCGTCGGTGCCTTCAAGACCGCTATGAACCTCATGGGCATCTTCGACAGCCCGACCATGCCGCGCCCGGTGAAGGCCATGACCGGCGAGAACGTCGAGGCGATTAAGAAGGTCCTCCAGGACAACGGTCTCCTGTAAAGCTTCCCCAGGCACCCGACCTCGCCGTTCAACCGTGCGGCCATGACCCATTAGGTCAATGGCCGCACGGTTTCTCGGCGATCTCGGGCACCTGGAAAACCTTTACCGCGCTGTGGCGGCTAGTCTGACGGCGCATTTCCTGTAGTTGTTTTTATCTCCTAAGGAGAGCGACATGGAGAACAAGTACGTTTGCTCCGTCGATATCGGCGGCACCAAAATTGCGACTGCCATTATGGAGTATCCGGCTGACGGCAGCGTGCCCCATCCCGTATTTGAGGCCGAGGTTCCTACCGAGGCCCAGGAGGGCGGCGAGGCCGTCTTCCAGCGTATCGAGGCGTCCATCAAGGCCGCTCTTGAGGCGAATCCCGATGTCGAGGTCCTCGGTGTCGGTATCGGTGCCGCAGGCGTCGTCGATCCCAAGACGGGTGCCATCGCGTATGCCAACGAGATCATGCCCGGCTGGTCCGGCGTTCAGTTGGGGCCGCGCCTGCGCGAGGACCTTGGTCTTCCCGTTGCCGTGGTGGGAGACGTGCAGGCTCATGCTCTGGGCGAGGCCCACTGGGGCGTCGGTAAGGGCAAGTTCTCCGTCTTGTGCCTTGGCATCGGTACGGGCATCGGCGGCGCATATGTCGAGAACGGCCGCGTGATGCAGGGCTTCCATGGTGCTGCCGGCCATATGGGCCACATCGAGTGCTCGGCTGCTGCCGGCATTCCCTGCGCCTGCGGGCGTTCCGGTCATCTTGAGTCGGTTGCTTCGGGCACATCGATTGGTCGTATGTACGATGAGCGCTTCGGTCGAGTTGACCCCAGCCGTCCTTCGGTCGGTCGCGACGTGAACGACTTGTGCCGCGCTGGCGACGCAAAGGCGACCGAGGTCATCCATGACGCCGGCTTTGCGCTGGGCGCCAGCTTGGGCTCGCTTGCCAACATCTTGGATCCCGAGGCCATCGTGCTTTCGGGCGGCGTGATTCACCAGGGTCCCGATTGGCGCTCGCAGACGTGGAAGGACTCGGTGCACGAGGGCTATGCCAGCCAGGCGCTCGACCCGCTTCAGGATACGCCGATCCTCATCGGCTCTCTCGAGGGCGATGCGCCGCTCATCGGCGCCGCCGAGCATCTCCTTGCTACGCTACAGTAATTGCATCTGCAAAGTAAGCCTCCTGAGGTGTAATGCCTCAGGAGGCCGTTTTGAGAAAGGCTGAGTTGAACATGGCCGTTGATCCTTTGATTCAATCCCTTAAGGGCAAGCTCGTCGTGAGTGTCCAGGCCTATATGGGCGAGCCGCTTCGTACACCCGAGACCATGGCTCAGATGTCTCGCGCCTGCGAGCTCGGCGGCGCCGCCGCCATCCGCTGCCAGGGTCTTGCCGACATCGCCGCCATTAAGGGCCGCTGCGAGGTCCCCGTCATCGGCCTGTGGAAGGATGGGCACGAGGGCGTCTACATCACGCCGACGCTGCGTCATGCTCGCGCCTGCGTTGCCGCCGGTGCCGATATCGTGGCAATCGACGCCACCGATCGCCCGCGTCCCGATGGCAAGACGCTCGAGGACACGTTCCGCCCGCTGCATGAGGAGGGCGTGCTCCTGATGGCGGACTGCGCCACCATCGAGGATATCCGTCGCGCGGTCGACATGGGCTTCGATTTGGTGTCTACCACGCTCTCCCATGGCGTTGCCGCCATCGACTGCACCATGGCCGATGGTCCCGATCTGCCGCTTTTACGTCAGGCGACCGAGGAATTCCCGGGTCTCCCCATCATCTGCGAGGGCCGCGTGCACACGCCCGAGGAGGCTCGCGCCGCGATTGATGCGGGCGCCTGGGCCGTTGTCGTGGGCACCGCCATTACGCACCCCACGAGTATTACGAGTTGGTTCAAGGCCGCGCTTGAGGCCTAAGACGGACCTCGTATCCGCTCAGGGCGGTATACTCAATAAAGGCAATTGACCGCGCGGGATCCGGGTTGCTGGGTCCCGCGCTTGTTTTTAGGAGGCAGCACATGCAAAAGGGAGATGCCATGGATGCGGCGGAGCGCTCGGAGCGCATCCCCGATATCGTCATCATCACCGGAATGTCCGGATCGGGCCGTACGCAGGCCATGCACGTGTTCGAGGACATGGGCTATTTCTGCATTGATAACCTGCCTCCACGCCTGATAGCTCAGCTTGCCGAGCTCGTCGGCATCAATACGGGTGTGGGCAGACACCTTGCCGTCACCTGTGACTTGCGTAGCCAGGGCTTGTTCGATGAGCTGCTCGATGCCGTTGCTGCGCTCGAGGAGCGCGAGATGAGCTGCGACATCGTGTTTCTCGAGGCCTCCGACGAGGTACTGATCCGTCGCTATAGCGAAAACCGCCGCCGCCATCCCATCGCCAAACCGGGGGAGACCACGGCAGATGCCATTCAGCGTGAGCGCCTGCAGCTACAGGGCGTGCGCGACCGAGCCGATATGATTATCGATACGAGCCGCCTGCGCACTTCTGCGCTGCGCAATAAGCTGCGCATGGCTTTTTCTGAGCTGTCCGACCAGCAGCTTATGGATGTCCACGTGTTCTCGTTTGGCTTTAAGCATGGCATGCCCGTCGAGGCGGACATTATGATCGACGTTCGCTTCCTGCCCAATCCGTTCTACGATCCCGAGATGCGCACCATGACCGGTCTCGATAAGAAGGTCTCCGACTTTGTCCTGGACCATCCCAAGACCCAGGAGTTCTGGAAGGCCTGGACGCAGCTGCTCGATACGGTCATGCCCGGCTATATCGCGGAGGGCAAGCCGCAACTTTCCATCGCTATCGGGTGCACGGGCGGCCAGCACCGCAGCGTTGCTATCGCCGAGGCCACGGCCCGTTATTTGGAAGGCGCCCAGTATCACGTGAGCATTTCCCATCGCGACCTGTCGCGCGCCAACACGAAAGCATAGGCCTGCATGTCGTTTACCGCCGAGGTGCGCGACGAGCTCGCGCGCTGCGAACCCGAATGTGAATATTGCGACCTGTCGACGCTTGCCGCCCTGACGCGCGTGAGCGGCACACTCTCGCTGGCCGGCTCCGGGCGGTATCGTTTGACGGTTGCGACCGAGACGGGCGCCGTCGCGCGCACGATGATCACGCTGACGCATCGCATCCTTAAGCTCAAGACGGAGTTCACCGTTCGAAAATCGGTCCTGCATAAGGTCCGCAACTATCTCATCACCTTGCCCGATCAGCCCGATCTGGACAAGGCTCTCGTGCTGCTGGGCATTCTTGACCGTAGGGGAGGACTGGTCGCCGGCGTTCCCCGGCATATCGTCGCCCGTCCCTGCTGCAGGCTTGCCTACATCCGCGGCGCGCTCATTGCCGGCGGCTTTGTTGCCGACCCTCGTGGCGACTTTCACTTGGAGATTGCGGTGCAGGGCGAGCCGTACGCCAAGGGGCTTTGCGACCTGCTGGAGCAAGTCGGGGTCCATGCACGCGTTAACGCGCGGCGCGGGTCTTTTGCTGTCTACATTAAGAGCGCCGAGGAGATCGAGCAGCTCCTGAAGCTGATTGGTGCCAAGCGCAGCGTTGCCGAGATTGAGGAAGCGCGTGCGGTCAAGCTAGTCAAAAACGACGTGAACCGCCGCGTAAATGCCGAGCTGGCCAATCAGACTAGAAGTGCCGGTGCCGCCCAGCATCAGCTCGCGTTAATCGATGAACTCGAGCAGCGGGGCTTACGCGACACACTTCCGGACGCCTTGGCGGTCTTTTGCGACCTGCGTGAGCGCTATCCCGATCTGTCGCTGCGGGATTTGGGGGAGATGGCCGACCCTCCTTTGTCGAAGTCAGCCTTGTACCACCGTGTTTTACGTCTTGAAAAGCTCATTGAAGCGAACAGGTAGTTTAAAGCGGCAGCTTATATAGCGATTGAACTGCTGTTTTATACTTTAAAGCGTTTTAACGCAAATTTGATTTTCAATTTCGAGCATTCTCGTGAAATTCAAGTCAAAAAAAAGGTATATTAGGCGAGTGGTTAGTTTGTGGGCCTCAACGGCGGGCGCTGTAGCTTGCGGGGGCCTTACGAAAGGAGACACAATGGCAGTAAAGGTTGCTATTAACGGCTTCGGTCGCATCGGTCGTCTGGCTTTCCGTCAGATGTTCGGTCATGAGGGCTCCGAGATCGTCGCTATCAACGACCTCACCTCTCCCGATATGCTCGCTTACCTGCTGAAGTACGACTCCACGCAGGGCAACTATGCTCGCGATCATGAGGTTGTTGCTGGCGAGGATTCCATCACCGTTGACGGCAAGGAGATCAAGATCTACAAGGAGGCCGACGCCAACAACCTGCCTTGGGGCGACCTCGACGTCGACGTCGTTCTCGAGTGCACCGGCTTCTACACCAGCAAGGCTAAGGCTCAGGCTCACATCAACGCTGGCGCCAAGAAGGTCGTCATCTCCGCTCCGGCTGGCAATGATCTGCCCACCATCGTGTACAACGTCAACCATGAGACGCTGACCGCTGAGGACAACATCATCTCCGCTGCTTCCTGCACCACCAACTGCCTCGCCCCGATGGCCAAGGGTCTGAACGACTTTGCTCCCATCGTGTCCGGCATCATGACCACCATTCACGCCTGGACCGGCGACCAGATGCCGCTCGACGGCCCGCAGCGCAAGGGCAACAAGCGTCGTAGCCGCGCCTGCGCTGTCAACATCGTCCCCAACACCACCGGTGCTGCTAAGGCTATCGGCCTGGTTCTCCCCGAGCTCAACGGTAAGCTCATCGGTGCTGCTCAGCGCGTCCCGACGCCGACCGGCTCCCTCACCAACCTCTACGCTGTCGTTGACAAGAAGGTCACCGTCGACGAGGTCAACGCTGCCATGAAGGCTTACGCTGCCACCATCTCCGAGACGTTCGCTTACAACGAGGATGACATCGTCTCCACCGACATCATCGGCGAGACCCACGGCTCCATCTTCGACTCCACCCAGACCATGTGCTCTGACCTCGGCAACGGCCAGACCCTCGTTCAGGTCACCTCTTGGTACGACAACGAGAACTCCTACACCTCTCAGATGGTCCGCACCATCAAGTACTTCGAGAAGTTCGTTGCTTAATTTAGCTTTTGCGAATAGCTCGTTGAGCGTCTAAAGAAGGGCGCGGCCTTATAGGGCTTACACCCTAGGGTCGCGCCCTTTTTATAAGAAATCGTCTGCCGTAATGGGAGGCAGACACGTACGAAAGGTAGAAGCAAACATGGCCTTTACCAAGAAGACCGTCCGCGACATCGATGTCGACGGCAAGCGCGTTCTCGTCCGCGTTGACTTCAACGTGCCTATCAAGGATGGCGTCGTTGGCGACACCACCCGCATCAAGGCTGCCCTGCCCACCATCAACTACCTCGTCGAGCACAACGCTCGCGTCATCCTCATGAGCCACCTCGGCCGTCCCGATGGCACCGGCTTCCAGCCCGAGCTCTCCCTCGAGCCCGTCGCCAAGAAGCTCGCCGAGCTCTCTGGTCTTGACGTTGCCTTTGTCGCCGACACCTACGGCGAGAAGGCTGCCGAGGCTGTCGCCGCTGTCGAGCCGGGCAAGGTCCTCGTTCTCGAGAACGTCCGCTTCGATAAGCGTGAGAAGAAGAACGATCCCGAGATCGCCAAGAAGCTCGCTTCCTATGGTGACGTCTTCGTTCTCGATGCCTTCGGCACCGCCCACCGCGCACAGGGTTCCGTCGTGGGCCCCGCCGCTTACCTGCCTGCCGTCGCTGGCTTCCTGCTTGAGAAGGAGGTCGACACGCTGACCGGCATCTTCGCCGAGCCCGAGCGCCCCTTCGTCGCTATCGTCGGCGGTTCCAAGGTTTCCTCCAAGATCGGCGTTCTCGATCACCTCATCGACTCCGCTGACACCCTGATCATCGGTGGCGGCATGGCCTACACCTTCTTCCTGGCTCAGGGCCTGACCGTCGGTCAGTCCCTCAAGGAAGAGGACTGGGTCGAGCGCGCTGGCGAGATGCTCAAGAAGGCCGAGGAGAAGGGTGTCAAGATCCTGCTCCCCATCGACAACCGCGTTGCCGATCACTTTGGCGAGGACGCTGTCCCCGAGGTTGTCGCTTCCGACGCTATCCCCGACGATCGTGAGGGCATGGACATCGGCCCCAAGACCGAGGAGCTTTACGCCGAGGCCGTCAAGGGCGCCAAGACCGTGTTCTGGAACGGCCCCATGGGCGTTTTCGAGTTCGACAACTTTGCTCACGGCACCCAGGCTATCGCCGAGGCTGTCGCCGAGGCCGACTGCACCTCGATCATCGGCGGTGGCGACTCCGTTGCAGCTGTCAACAAGTTCAACCTGGCCGACAAGATGAGCTGGATCTCCACCGGTGGTGGCGCTTCCATGGAGCTCGTCGAGGGTAAGGCCCTGCCCGGAGTGGAGGCGCTTCTCGATGCCTAATCGCACCCTTCTTATCGCTGGTAACTGGAAGATGAACAACGACGTCGCCGAGGCTGCCAAGCTCGCCGACGAGCTGGCCCAGGCTCTGCCTGAGGTTCCGGCTGGCGTCGAGGTGCTCGTCTGCCCTCCGACCATCGACATCACCACGGTTCATGACCGCATTCAGGCTGCCCCTATCGCCCTCGGTGCACAGAACGTGTACTGGGAGGCCAAGGGTGCCTTCACCGGTGAGTCCTCTTGCGACATGCTCAAGTCCGCTGGCTGCACCTACTGCATCATCGGTCACTCCGAGCGTCGCGACTACTTCCACGAGACCGACGAGGATCAGAACAAGAAGGCCAAGGCTCTCGTTGCCGCCGGTCTTGTTCCCGTCTTCTGCTGCGGCGAGTCCCTCGAGGTCCGCGAGGCTGGCACCTATGTCGAGCACGTCGTGAACCAGGTCAAGGCCGGCCTTGCTGGTCTTGAGATCACCTGCCCCAAGCAGGTCGTCGTCGCCTACGAGCCCATCTGGGCCATCGGCACCGGCAAGACCGCTACCGCCGAGGACGCTCAGGAGGTCTGCGGTGCTATCCGTGAGACCCTCAAGGAGATGTTCGGCGAGGAGCTCGCTAACGGCATCCGCGTGCTGTATGGCGGTTCCGCCAAGCCCGGCAACATCGCCGAGCTCGTCGCCAAGCCCGACGTTGACGGCGCCCTCGTGGGCGGTGCTTCGCTCAAGGCTGCCGACTTCGCCTCTATGGTCGTCAAGGCAGGCGAGTAGGACATATGGCACAACGTCATCTTCCTGCACTCCTGATTATCATGGACGGCTGCGGCCTTGCTCCGGCCGATGGCGAGAACGCCGTCGCCGCTGCCAAGACGCCCTTCCTTGATGGCCTGTACGAGAAGTACCCCCACACCACGCTCGGTGCTTCGGGCGAGGACGTGGGCCTTCCCGACGGCCAGATGGGTAACTCCGAGGTGGGTCACCTCAACATCGGTGCCGGCCGCATCGTGTTCCAGGAGCTTTCGCGCATCAACAATGCCATCAAGGACGGCTCCATCGCCAAGAACGAGGTTTTCGTCAAGGCTATGGACGATGTCAAGGCTGACGGTAAGACTCTCCACCTCATGGGCCTTATGAGCCCTGGCGGTGTTCATTCTCACATGAACCACGTCGAGGCTCTGGTCAAGATGGCTGCCGAGCACGGTGTCAAGACCGTTCGCGTCCACGCCTTCATGGATGGCCGCGACGTTGACCCGCAGTCCGGTGCCGGCTACATGAGCGAGTTCTGCGCCTTCCTGGCTAAGATCTCCGAGGAGACCGGTTGCGACGCTCGCGTTGCCACCGTCTCGGGCCGTTATTGGGCCATGGACCGCGATAATCGTTGGGAGCGCATCCAGCGCGCCTACGACGTCATGGTCAACGCGTCCGATGCCGATACCGACCCCGTTGCCGGTATCAAGGCCTACTATGAGAAGGATCCGCGCGGCGACGAGTTCGTCGAGCCCTTCGCTGCCCATAACGAGGGCATCCACGAGGGCGACGCGGCCATCTTCTTCAACTTCCGTCCCGACCGCGCTCGTCAGATGACCCGCGTGTTCACGGACAAGGAGTTCGACGGCTTTGAGCGCGAGCAGATCAAGCTTTCGCACTTTGTGACGATGACCGAGTACGATCCGACGTTTGACGTCGAGGTCGCCTTCCCCAAGACGTTCCCCGAGAACGTCCTGGCCGACGTTATCGCCGCCAATGGCCTGAAGCAGCTGCACACCGCCGAGACCGAGAAGTACGCCCACGTGACGTTCTTCCTCAACGGCGGCATCGAGGAGCCCAAGGAGGGCGAGGAGCGCGTGCTCGTCGCTTCCCCCAAGGTCGCTACCTACGATCTGCAGCCTGAGATGAGCGCTCCCGAGGTTACCGAGAAGCTTGTCGCCGCCATCAACGAGGATCGCGCTGATTTCTACATCGTGAACTTCGCGAACTGCGACATGGTTGGTCACACCGGTGTCTTCGACGCCGCCGTTAAGGCCGTCGAGGCTGTTGACGATGCCCTGTCCAAGGTTGTCCCGGCGATTCTCGCCAAGGGTGGCTTTGCGCTGATCACCGCCGACCACGGCAACGCCGACCACATGTTTGACGTTGCTTCCGACGGTTCCAAGCATCCGTTCACGGCTCACACCACCAACCGTGTGCCGTTCATCATCGTTGATGAGAAGGCCAAGCTCACCGGTATCGAGGACGGCCGTCTTTCCGATATCGCTCCGACCATGCTCACCATGGCTGGTATTGAGCCTTCCGCCGAGATGACGGGTCGCGTGCTCGCCACCGAGGCCTAAGAGAAAACAAATACCGTTTTCTAGTAAGGGGGTTGTCCACAACCGGACAACCCCCTTTTTGGTATTTCTGCCATTTCCACCCCGTCCTTGAGTGGCAGGTAGGGGAGAGCGGGGGATTGTGGTACAGTACTGGAGTTTAAACTGTTCTATTAAGGAGCTTATCTATGGGTCCGTTCCAGATTCTTCTGTTTGTCGTTTGGGCTGTCTCTGCCGTGGCGCTGACGATTCTCGTCCTGATGCATTCCGGTAAGGGCACCGGCGTTTCGGATATGATCGCTAGCTCGCTGTATAACTCCAGCTCTGCCACGGGCGTCATGGAGCAGAACCTCGACCGCCTGACCGTTATCATGGCTGTCGTGTTTGCCGTGTGCGTCGTGCTGTGCATGTTCTTCTTCCCGCAGGGCATCGTCGGCTACTAAGCACGAGCCGCATAAATATTCAAAAAGGGTCCCGTAAGTGCGGGACCCTTTTTGTTTACATATTTGTAACAGAGTCAAAATATCCTCACATACTTCGCCCAACTAAAGAAATTCTCGACCGTTAACCGGAATTAGCCCCAAATTGTGTATAAAATGCGCTACTGTATTGCAAAACGTTGGTCCGTTGTGCATAACCAGCCATAGCAGCGGGCGGCGTTTTGATGGTTCGGATCGGATTGTTTCGACATGTGTCCGACTGAACATTTCTTTGTCCTATCTCATAAGGAGGATGGCATGGCTGATTCTATGTTCCACCAGCCCGTTATGGGTCGTCGCGCCTTTGTTGGCGGCACCCTTGCTGCGAGCTCCATGGCTTTTCTTGCCGCATGCGGCAAGAAGGGTGGCGACGCTTCCGGTTCTGAGTCCGGTTCGACGCTGAACTTCTACATCAACAACCCGGTCTGCATCGACCCCTACAATGTCCAGGAGGACCAGGGCACTCAGGTCGAGTACCAGCTCTTTGACGCTCTGACCTCTTATGACGCCGAGAAGGGCGAGATCGTTCCGCTGGCTTGCGAGTCCTTCGAGGCCAACGACGACGCCACCGAGTTCACCTTCAAGATCAAGAAGGCCAAGTTCCACAACGGTGACGACGTTACCTCCAAGTCCTTCAAGCTCGGTTGGGAGCGTCTGGTCAACACC
Source organism: Collinsella sp. (assembly GCA_036304725.1). GTDB lineage: Bacteria > Actinomycetota > Coriobacteriia > Coriobacteriales > Coriobacteriaceae > Collinsella. Next base: position 36,011 of record JAXIYC010000048.1, read on the forward strand.
AAGTCGGCCATCGCTACCGAGTACGGCCCTTCCGAGGTCTCCTATCACCTTTCCATGGTCGAGGGCTATGACGACCTGCTTGCCGGTAACGCCACCGAGCTCAGCGGTGTTACCTGCCCCGACGATGAGACCCTCGTCGTTAAGCTGTCTTCCGCTTACGCCGACTTCCCCTTCGTCGCCTCTCACCCGGCTCTGGCCCCGGTTCCCGAGTGCGCCGAGTCCGATGCCAAGAGCTTCTATCTTGCACCGGTCGGTAACGGTCCGTTCATGATGGACGGCAAGTGGGAGGATGGTCAGGAGATCAACCTCAAGAAGTTCGACGATTACTATGGCGACAAGGCCAAGATCGATGGCATCCACTTCCAGGTCATCAAGGACATGGAGACTGCTTACAAGGAGTTCCAGGCCGGTAACCTCGATGTCTGCGACGTTCCCGTCGCTCAGATCGATGCCGCCAAGAAGGATCGCGGCGTGTCCAAGGACGGCTACACCATGGGTGACGGCGAGCGCATGCTGCTCGGCGCCGAGCCTTCCACGTACTATCTGACCTGCAACACCACGGCCGAGCCGTTCAACAACGCCGACCTGCGCAGGGGCATCTCCCTGGCCATCAACCGTGAGGCCATCTGCAAGACCATCTATAAGGGTACCCGTACCCCTGCCGACGGCATTGTTCCTCCGGGCATCGATGGCTACAAGGAGGGCGCATGGGAGTTCTGCGCCTACGATGTCGACAAGGCTAACGAGTACCTCGACAAGGTTGCTCCCGCTGGCGCTAACGGGGATCGTGGCATTAGCGTGACCCTTTCCTACAACCAGGACGGCGGTCACAAGGAGATCATGGAGTCCATCATCGGCGACCTCGCCAAGGTTGGCGTTACCGCTGTCTCCGATACCCCTGAGTGGTCTGCCCTGCTCGAGCAGTATCAGAACTTTAACTATCAGTTCGGTCGTCTGGGTTGGATTGCCGACTACCCGATCATGGACAACTTCCTGTATCCGCTGTTCCACTCCGACTCCCTCGGTGGCGATAACCGCTCTGGTTACAACAACCCCGAGTTCGACGCCAAGGTCGACGAGGCTCGTACTATTGTTGACGACGAGGAGCGCGTCGCTAAGATGCAGGAGGCCGACGCAATGGTCGCTGCCGACTGCCCGGTCATCCCGATTATGTTCTACACGCACACCATCGTCGGCTCCGATCGCATCAAGCACCTCTATGTCGATCCGCAGAAGCATGCCGAGCTGGGTACCGCTGAGCTCGCCTAAGAGTTTGCAGCTTCCGTGAGGGTCAAGTATTTACGTAGACCTCATGGGAAACATACAGTTCTCCCTAACCTGGGGTAAACTGGCTGATGGTAATTTTGGGATGCCGGTCTGGCGATCGGCATCCCATTTAGGTTAATCCCTAGATAGGGGAGTGGTATGGGTAAGTACATCGTTAAACGTGTGCTTCAGTTCATCCCGGTGTTTTTGGGCGTTACGCTGATTCTGTTCGCCCTCCAGAATATCGTGCCGGGAGATCCGATCAAGCTGATCGGTGGAGACAAGGCTCTGTCCCCCGAGGTGGAGCTTCAGCTTCGCGTCCGCTATCACCTGGTCCAGTCGGACGAGGACGGCAACGCGATTCTTGACGAGAACGGCGACCCCGTTCAAACGTCGCTCGTGGACCGTTATTTGTATTACATGAACGGCCTGCTTCATGGCGATCTGGGCAATTCGTATCAGCGTAAGCTGCCGGTTACGGAAATCTTTGCCCAGAAGTATCCGTATACGGTCAAACTTGCCGCGTGCGCCATCGTGCTCGAGGCAATCATGGGTATCGGTGCGGGTATCATTTCGGCGGTAAAGCGTTATTCCTTCTGGGATATTTTGGTAACGCTCACCACGTCGATCCTCGTTGCCGTCCCGGCCTTCTGGCTCGGTATGTTGCTGCAACTGTTCTTTGGCGTCATCCTCAAGGACGCCACGGGCGGTGCATTCTCCATGCCTATCTCGGGTGCCGGCGGTTCCAGCTCTCAGTATCAGGATTGGATGCACTATGTGCTCCCGACCATTACGCTGGCTTCGGTTTCGACCGCTTACGCCGCCCGCATTATGCGCTCGCAGCTGCTCGACGTCATGAACCAGGATTACATCCGCACGGCAAAGGCCAAGGGTCTCTCCAATCGCGCGATCATCATCAAGCATGCGCTTAAGAATGCACTCATCCCCGTCGTTACCTATATTGGTGTCGACTTCGGTGGCATGCTTTCGGGCGCCATCCTGACCGAGACGGTCTTTAACTGGCCCGGTATCGGCTATGAGGTCTATCGCGCCATTAGCATGCGTGACTGGCCCATCGTTATGGGCGGCGTTACGCTCATCGTCGTCGTCGTCATGGTGATCAACCTGCTCGTCGACATTAGCTATGCATTCCTCGACCCGCGCATCCGCCTTGGCGGTCCGTCGGATAAGGCCTAAGGGAGGTACGTCTCATGCAGGAAACTGATTCTCAGTCTCAGGAGCAGGCTACCGCCACCAAGGCCGCATCTGCTCCCGCCAAGTCCCGCACGCTGTGGGGCGACGCTTTCAAGCGTCTTCGTAAGAACAAGCTCGCCGTTATCGGTGTTTGCTGGATCATCATCGTCGTTGTGGTTGCCCTGACCGCAGATCTGTGGGCTAAGCCCTGGCTCGGTTCGCCGACGGCTTCCGACTCGACTACCATGGCCCAGACGTCGCTGCTGGCTCCGTGTGCGGAGCACCCGTTTGGCACCGACGCCCTTGGTCGTGACATCCTCGTCCGCGTTATCTACGGTGCACGCGTTTCGCTTTCCGTCGGTATTATGGCCACTGCGATCTCCACGTTGATCGGTCTGGTCATGGGTGCTCTGGCCGGTTTCTACGGCGGCATCTGGGATACGATCATCATGCGCTGTGCGGATATCTTCCTAGCGTTCCCGTACGTGCTGTTCGTCGTCGCCATGATCGCCGTTATCGGCCGTGGTCTTCAGAACGTCTTTATCGCCATCGGTATTCTCGGCTGGCCTTCGATTGCTCGCGTCTTCCGCTCTGCAATCTTGACGGTCAAGGAAAACGACTATGTTGACGCTGCGCGCGCGATGGGTGCATCCGATGCTCGTATCGTCGTGCGTCACATTTTCCCGAACTCCGTCGCCTCCATCGTGGTCTACGCGACCATGAACATTGGTGGCGCCATTCTGACCGAGTCCGCACTGTCCTTCCTCGGCATGGGCGTTATTCCGCCTACGCCTTCGTGGGGCTCCATGATTCAGGACGGTCAGCAGTATCTTCTGACTGCTCCCTGGATGATGATCATGCCCGGTCTGGCAATTCTCTCGACGGTGCTCGCCTTCACCCTGCTGGGTGATGGTCTGCGCGACGCCCTCGACGTCAAGATGAAGGACGCATAAGGATGAAGAAGAACAAGAACTATGTGGACCTGAAGGACCAGCCGGTTCCCGAGGGCCAGCATCTGCTCGAGGTCGATGACCTTAAGATGTATTTCCACACCGAGGATGGCGTCGTTCGCGCTGTCGACGGTGTGTCCTACACGCTCGATCGCGGCGAGACCCTGGGTGTCGTCGGTGAGTCCGGCTCCGGTAAGTCCGTGACCGCCATGACCATCATGGGCCTTATCTCGATGCCTCCGGGAAAGATCGAGGGCGGCGACGTTCGCTATCGCGGCCGCTCCATCCTCGAAATGACCGAGGAAGAGATGCAGCATATTCGCGGCAACGATATCGCGATGATCTTCCAGGATCCTATGACCTCCTTGAACCCGGTCTATAAGATCGGCAAGCAGGTGGGCGAGGGCCTTCGTCTGCACCGTGGCTACTCCAAGCAGGAGGCGCTCAAGCGCGCCGCCGAGCTTTTGGACCTCGTTGGCATTCCCGAGCCCGAGAAGCGCGTCAATGAGTATCCGCACCAGTTCTCTGGCGGTATGCGTCAGCGCGTCATGATCGCTATGGCTCTTGCCTGCGACCCCGATATTCTGATTGCCGACGAGCCCACGACTGCTCTGGACGTTACCATCCAGGCTCAGATTATTGAGCTTATGCAGGAAATGCAGGAGAAGAACGGCAACGCCATCATCATGATTACCCATGACCTGGGCGTCGTTGCCGATATGGCCGATAAGATCATGGTTATGTACGCCGGCCGTCCCGTCGAGTTCGGTACTGCTGAGGAAATCTTCTACGAGAGCCGCCACCCCTACACCTGGGGCCTTATCCGCTCCATCCCGGAGCAGGCCATCGAAGAGAAGAAGCCGCTTACGCCGATTCACGGCAACCCGCCTTCGCTCATGAACCTGCCCGAGGGCTGCGTGTTCTCGCCTCGTTGTCCCTATGCGACCGATAAGTGCCGCAAGCAGCGCCCCGAGCGCGTTGTCACCGAGTCTGGTCATTACTCTGCGTGCCACTACTCCGGTGACCCCGAGTTTCTCAAGAACGCTCCTGAGACGTCCCGTACGCGCAAGGATTCCAAGAAGGGAGGCGAGGCGTAATGGCAGATACCAACGAGCGTACTCCGTTGCTGAAGGTCGAGCACCTTTCTAAGGAGTTCCCCGCTGAGTCCGGCATGTTCGCCAAGCGTTTTTCCAAGCGTGTCGTCTCTGCTGTAAATGACATCTCTTTTGAGATTTATCCTGGCGAGACTTTTGGTCTGGTTGGTGAGTCTGGCTGCGGTAAGTCCACGACGGGCCGCACCATCATGCGCCTCACCAAGCCGACGGCCGGCAAGGTCTTCTTCCAGGGCAAAGATGTCTCCGAGATGAACAAGCATGAGATCAAGGACATGCGCCGCGAGATGCAGTTCATCTTCCAGGATCCTTATGCTTCGCTGAACCCCCGTATGACGATTGGCGAGATCGTCTCCGAGCCCATGACCATTCACGGCGTGGGTACCAAGGAGGAGCGCATCGAGCGCGTTCGCGAGCTTCTCGACGTTGTCGGACTCAACCCCGAGCACATCAACCGCTATCCGCATGAGTTCTCGGGCGGCCAGCGTCAGCGTGTCGGCATTGCCCGCGCTTTTGCGCTGAAGCCCAAGCTGATTATCTGCGACGAGCCGGTATCCGCTCTGGATGTGTCCATTCAGGCCCAGGTTCTGAACCTGCTCAAGGAACTGCAGGACAAGTTCGGTACCGCGTATCTGTTTATCGCCCACGACCTGTCCGTCGTGCAGCATATCTCCGATCGCGTTGCCGTTATGTATCTGGGTAAAATGGTCGAGGTTTCGGACTGGAAGACGCTCTATAGCGAGCCTCACCATCCGTACACGCAGTCGCTGCTGTCTGCCGTGCCGGTTCCCGATCCGGATATCCAGAAGACCCGTAAGCGCATAATCCTTGCCGGCGATCCGCCGTCGCCGCTGGATCCGCCGACCGGCTGCCGTTTCCACACGCGCTGCCCGATCGCGCAGGGCATCTGCTCCGAGAAGCTTCCCGAGTTTAAGGAAGTCGCCCCGGGCCACTGCTGCGCGTGCCACTTCGCGGAGCCGTTCCCGATCAAGGAATCGCACATCGACCTGTAGCCGGTTGTTATCGTTTGGGCCCGTGCTGGACTTAGCTTTCAGAACGTCCTCGACCATGGAAACCCCCTTATCCTGCTCCTTCGGAGCTGCGGATAAGGGGGTTTCCTGGTCTGCGGAATGTTCTGAAAGCTAAGTCCAGCACGGGCCCTGTGTTACCCCTGCAGGGGGGTGTTCCTATAGTTTTGTCAACTGGGAAATGCTCTCCGTGCGACCGAATCGCGGCATGCTGACGCCAAGCCATTAGGCCGGTGGGCTTCAGTCTGCTCGGTGCGTTTCGGCTAGGCTGCGTAAGGCACCCTGTC